>JAYUWO010000195.1:0-29386 GCA_043753545.1 Arenimonas sp. | reverse complement strand
ATGAATCGCCCCTACGCTCAATCCTGAGAACGTTCCACTTTCGGTTTTTGCACGGCACCGAAATCTGCAATTCGCCAACAGTACATCGCCGCCAGCGTGCGATATGGCGCCCATTTCTCGCCACGCAAGATTAATTCTTTTGGCGTCGGCATGACCTCGAGCTTATCGAGAATCTGTGCACCTTTTCGGACTCCCAAATCATCCACTGGCAATACATCAGGACGGCCCAGGCGAAACATCAACATCATCTCGACGGTCCAGCGACCAATGCCACGCACTGCGACCAGTTTCTCGATGATCTCGTCGTTGCTCAGCGAGTAAAATTTTGCCGCACCGGGAATTTCACCCAGTGCTGCCCTTGCCGCCAGATCACGCAAGGCCAGCGTTTTATTGCCCGATACTCCGCAAGCACGCAATTGCTCATCCTGAACTTTCGCCAGCGATTTGGCATTGATCTTCTTGGAGCCAATGGCTTTTTCGACACGTCCCACAATCGTGGCTGCTGCCTTGCCGGAAAGCTGTTGATACAAAATGGAACGCGCCAGCGAATCGACTGTATCAAAAGTCTGATCCCAGGCATTCATTTCAATCGCACCGATTTTCGATATCCATCGACCTAGTGTTTTATCGCGCTTGGATAAATGCGCGACTGCCGCCTCCAGATCAAAACCCCTTTCGTGTCTTGCCATCAGTCTTCCTTCCATCGCAGAAAGTTCACTGCGGCCCAAAACCAGGAAAGTATCAACGCGATGCCGCCAGCCGGTGCAAAAGTCGTTGCGGTTTGCCATACCACCGCGGAAAACAGGCTTCCGCTGAACATCAGAAGTCCGGCCAACATCAGGCTGCATGACCCGAGATTGGATTTGCTATCCGATACCCTTGCAAGAACTATCAATGACAAGCCATGGGCAAAAGCGAAATAGGAAGCCAGCAGCATTCGCTCCTGCGATTGCGCTTCCAATCCGTGACTGGCATAGGCCGACAAAGCCACCGAAATTGCGCACAGCAACGCGCCCGTCGCGGGAAAAAGCCGCTGCCAGAAAGTCCTGCTGTTCACGAATCAATACTCATTGATTGACGAGTGAGCGTCTTTGTAATCTTCGTCGCAATGCGATTACCAGCGCAAAGAAAGCGACTAACGAGGGCATCAGGAAAATATTGATCAGCTTCAAGCGATTCACCAGTTTTTCTATATCCAGGTTCAACTGATGCTGGACCTGCCTGAGTTCGCTGCGAATACCGGCCTTTTGTTTCTGGTATTTGGCTATATCGGCCTTTTGTGTCGCCGTGACGCTGGCAGCACTGGCAGCGGGATCGCGGTTTTGAATTTGGGATAACTGCAGATTCAAGGCATTTAAATCAGACTGCAACTTGTTTTGCTTGTCGTGGAAACGTAGTTCGGCACTTCTTTGTATTTTTTCAATTCGCTCGAACGGCCTCGACGAAACCGTGCGCGTTCTCAGGGAAATCAGATTGGAATCGCCGGCCAGATTATCCACGAGGTTAACGGCAAAATCGCCATTATTGGCGATGTCGTTAAACACCGTCGACCCCAGAATGTTCTGCTCGATCACCCACATCCTGTCGCTGAGCAAATCGCTATCGGTTATCACGATTATCTGCGCAGGGCGAATACTTGCCATGATCTGGTCCGGAGCAGATTTTTCCGCAAAGGCAGACTTAAGGCTGCCGGTAAATCGTGCAGCCAGCACGAAAGCTTCCCCACTTGGTTTGAATTTTTCACGCAGGACTTCAGGCGTACTTTCGGCCAGCTTTACCGTTCGAGAGTCCATCAGCTCGGAGCGCGTGGAGCTTTGTACCAGAGGTTCCAGTTTTAAAGGTGATTGTTCGGTGGCATTGATTGCACCGGCACTGGAGAAATTCAATTTCTCCAAGTCTGCTGCCACCACGTCTTTTTCATTGAAGTAATCACTCGACAATCCCAATACTTCTAGATGGTATTGCGGAACTTCATCGGCTTCACCCACTTGCAAGGCATTCTGGCTATCCAGTACTACCAGTCGCGGGTCGTAATCGATACCCCAGGTCTTGAAAAGTGGCCCCAAATCCGAGGAACTGGTCGTTACCGATCCATCTGGTGAATAGGCATTTGCGGAATCGGACTCGGCATTCGGATCCACGAATACCAGCAAATGGCCGCCACGCAAAACAAATTGATCGATCGCGTATAAGGTGGGTTCGGGGATGTTTCTTGGATGCACCAGCATCAGCACATCGACATCTTTTTCAATTAAGTCGGTATTCGGTGGCAGACGACGTAATTCGTATCGTTCAGACAATCTTCTGTCCACGACCCAACCCAGGCTGGGCTGACCGGTCAGGGCATTCACGCTAGGTCCGGTCAACAAGCTACTAAGCACGGCCAGCACCGGCTGCTTCTCGACATTGAGACTGCCCAGAAGTTTCGCCAGATCGTATTCCAGAAAGGCTTCCTTGCCCGGATCGATAAATGGCATCAACACGGTCTTTTCCCGACTTCCGGTAGCTACGAGACCAAAATAAAAACCGGCACCGGAGTTACCAAGCGGAATACTTTGCAGACCGGCAGCCATGGCAACATCTTCCGCTTCGGAAAAAGGTTCCGGATCGATTACCCGGAAAATAATCTTGCCCTCGGATTTTTCGGCGATGCTTTCAAGCATTTCACGAACACGCTGGGAATAAACCCGAAACTGCGGCAAGTCTCTGGCGGCTGTCTCGGAATAATAGAGATTCAGGGTAACGGGCTCTTTGATTGAGCGGATGATCTTGAGTGTTCCGTCGGACAGGGTGTGTATTTTATTCTCGGTCAGGTCGAAAGAAATGCCCTTGAACAAGTGTGCACTTGCATAAAGCGATGCCATCGTCAGCAAGGCCAGCAAAGGCAAAGCGAGATATTGGAAATAGGGGCGATTATTCACCTGCTTCACCCCGCCTTCTTCAAATTGATGATTAGAACAGTCGCCACCAACCAGGCCGCACTGTTGATCAGGAAAAAAGCGATATCGCGCAAATCAAGAATGCCACGGGTAATGGAGGCGAAATGCGTCATGAAACTCATGCCGGAGATGGTATCGACGACCGGTTGGTTGAATATCGTCTGCATCATTGAAAGCACGATCGGATAACCTGCCATCAGGAAAACGATACACACTGACAAGCTGACGACAAAGGCCATCGCCTGGCTTCGCGTGAGTGCCGACATTGCGTTACCGATTGCCAGAAATGTACCCGCCAACAACCAGCTCGCGATATAACTCGCGAGAATCACGCCATTATCGGGATCACCCAGCCAAGCTACGGTCACCCAGATCGGGAACGTCAGCAGTAATGCAAACGCAATAAGCGTCCAGGCCGCAAGGAACTTTCCAATCACCGCTTGCCACAACGTTATTGGCAAGGTCAGCAATAATTCAATACTTCCGCTTTTTCTTTCTTCCGCCCACGAGCGCATCGCAAGAGCCGGTACCAGCAAAAGATACAACCACGGATGAAACAGGAAAAATGCCTGTAAATCCGCTTGCCCGGTTTGAAAAAAATTACCCAGATAAAAAGTAAAAGCCGATGTCAGCACCAGGAAAATCATGATGAACACCGGTGCCAGCGGCGTTGAAAAATAACTTCGCAACTCGCGGCGGTAAATCGCAATCATCGGACTCATCCATTCACCCCGGGCATCGTGATGCTGCGGAAAACTTCATCTAGCCGACCACGTTCAATACGCATATCGGTAAATGCCACATGCCGATGGCGCAAGCGCTCAGCGATTGCCTCGTCGATACGACTTTTCGCGGTGGTAAAAATATAGAGTCTGCCGTCAAGCACATTTTGTTCAAAGCCGGTAACACCGGGCATGCCGTCCAATGCCGCACGCGCCGAGATGCTGTCGGTAACCAGAATCGAAATGGCGCGATCGTAACGAGATTTGGCCAGCAACTCGGCGGGAGTAGCATCGGCGAGAACTTTACCATTTGCGATAATAATCGTCCGCGTACACAAAGCCTCCACTTCCTCAAGAATATGGGTGGAGAGCAGGATGGTCCGCTCTTTGGCCAATTCACGAATCAATATTCGAACTTCATGTTTCTGGTTGGGATCCAGGCCGTCGGTTGGCTCATCCAGAATGAGCGCCGATGGCTCATGCAAAATGGCGGCTGCCAGCCCCACGCGTCGTTTAAATCCTTTCGAAAGCGTGTCAATGGTCTGGTGTGCCACCTCTTTCAAATTCAATCTGTCGAGTGCGAGATTGATCTTGCCGAGCTGCGATCTTTTTTCAATCCCGCGGATACGGGCAACAAATCTCAGGAATTGCTCGGTACTTAATTCGCCATACAGCGGCGCGCCTTCGGGAAGATAGCCGAGACATTTTTTTGCTGCGACGGGATCTTTTTCAATGTCATGGCCATACAAGATGACCTTGCCGGAACTTGGAGCGATGAAGCCCGTCATCATTCGCATCGTGCTGGTTTTGCCTGCGCCGTTTGGACCCAGCAGGCCCAGCACTTCACCCGGTCTGGCGGTAAAACTAATATTGTCTACGGCGAGCAGCGGCCCGTAGTTTTTGCGCAAATTTGCCGCTTCAATCATTGAATGGCTCTCTATGCATGAATGCACCTGGGCAATGATAGCTTGCAATCCAACTACTGATGAAAAAAAAGCGGGCTCAAGGCCCGCTTTCCTTTGAAGCTGTAATGCTTACTCTATCGGCCAATACACGACGTATTGTGAAGTCGTATCGTTTTGGGTATCGATGCTGCCGAGATACTCATCGAATGCACGATCGGTTGGCTTCTTGCCATGGGCCAGCGCATAGGCACGCACCATATCACGCACCATCACCAGACTCAGGGCAGAACCGGTGAACTTGGTATTGATCGTTTTGACGGCTGGATAGAATTCGGCTTTCACCGGACCTTCCACTTTGATATTGAGCTTTTCGGTTACACCCACGACAGGCGCCGGTGCGGCGGCAGGTGCCACTTCACCTTCCGCTGCCGGAGCGGTTTCAGCAGCCGCCGGGGCAGCACCGGCTTTACGCACGGGTACCACGATATCGAAAGCGTAGGCTGCCGAGGTGTATTCAGTCGTGACAATACGCATTGGGCCAGCTGACACCAGACCGTTGGCATCCATCACTTTCTTGACCCAACCCATTTGGTTGTTCATCGCCAGAATAACTTCGTTATTGGCACGCTTGGCTTCCGTAGGAACCACCAGCACATTCTGTGCAGGAAATTCGCTGGTAACGAAGGGCTCGGAGTGCATGTTGTAATCGTACTTGGGAATACTGACCAATAAAGTGTTCAGCTTTTGCAAGCCCGATTTCATTTCATCGCCAACATTGCGATTAACATACATGCCGGCATATCGACCGAACAGATTCCAACCGTAATCCACGGTGTACTGCTGGGTCACCCGCAGGTTCTTGGTATTGACGGTGATGTTTTTGCTTTTCGCGACAACCGGTTCGATGGTGATAATCATCGTCTTGTTGCTGCCAATGGAATGGGTGTCGAGCTTATAGGCAACTTTTTTGCCCGGCTCCTGCTCGGCCAGTGTCCACGTGCCGGAACCGACGACTTGTTTGCTGGAATTGTATTTCAGGGTGGAACCAATCGCGGATGAATCGGGGCTGATGTCCACTTTCATGTTGCGGTCGTAGCTGAGCAGCGGATTCCAGTCTTTAAAATGATGAAACCCATTGACGACGTCGTAAACCGTATTGGCAGGACGGTTAGTCTCGATGCTATAGGTCAAGACGCGTTTTGCAGGCAAAAACAAGGCTATTACTAAAAACAGCACTACCACCATGGCGGCTGCAATTAAAAACTCAATAAGTCGGGTCATTCGTGGGCTCTCCAAGCACGCCTGGTCCGGGACTTGAACGCCCGTCAGGAAGGCGGAGGATATCAGGTCACGGGCCCGCTCGTCACGGGTCCAGCGTGAAGCGCGCTTTTTCTGAGGTAGTCCACATTTTTTGAACTACCGGTGGTTGTTTAGACGAGTTTGAGTTCAAAAGCTTTCAAAACCGCGCGCGTGCGGTCGCGCACACCCAGCTTGGAGAGAATATTGGAGACGTGGTTCTTCACTGTGCCCTCGGCAACACCGAGCGAATTGGCGACTTCCTTGTTCGAAAACCCGCCAGCCATCAGCCGCAAAATTTCGGTTTCACGTTCAGTTAGCGGATCGGGCTGTTCGAGGCTGACAAACTCGTTGTTCATCCCTTCGAGCCCTGACAGCAATCGTTGCGTGACGGCAGGCTGAACGAGAGAACCACCGGTCGCCACCGCTTGAATGGCCGTTACCAGCTGATCAAGAGAAACATCTTTCAGTAGATAACCTTTGGCACCGTATTTGATACCAGCGAGCACCAGCTGGTCATCATCGAATGTGGTGAGAATGATGGTGGGCGGTAACGCATTCAATTTTGACAATGCCTGCAATGCGTCCAGACCAGACATCACCGGCATGCGCATATCCATCAAAACCACGTCGGGCTTGACCAACGGAATTTGCTCGACCGCCTGTTTGCCGTCGCTGGCTTCGGCCACGACTTCAATGCCATCGGCCAATTCCAAAAGCGAACGAACGCCTTGTCGTACCAGTGTTTGATCATCGACCAGAAATACGCGAATCATGGGGTTTCCTTTGTAGGTAGCTTTGCCGTCAAGCTTAATCCTTGACCGGAGGTATTCAAAATATCGAGATGACCGCCAAATTCCGACAGGCGTTCGCACATCCCACGCAGTCCGTTTCCATGCGTCATATTCGTGGCGCCTCGGCCATTGTCACGCGCCGACAACTCGATGTATTCCGGCGTTTTCGTCAAGCGGAGCCAGAGCTCGTCGGCACCCGAATGGCGTACGGTATTGGTGATGATTTCCTGCGCGCAGCGCAACAATACATGGGCACGATCAGGGTCATCGAGTTGCAGCATTTCCGGCAGATCCAGATGGATTTTTAAAGCCGTGACGCCATCCACGAGACTATTGAATGCTGTCTTCAGGTCAATACCGCCATCCTCCCGCATTTCGCTGACAGCTTCGCGAACGTCGGTCAGCAGCAATTTCGCCAAGGTATGGCTTTGCTTGACGTGATCGTGTGCCTTGCCTTCCGTCAGATGGCCGGCGACTTCCAGATTCAGGCTCAGGGCCGTCAAATGATGGCCGAGAAGATCGTGCAACTCGCGGGAGATTCGCAGGCGCTCGCTCATCCGCGAGCTTTCCGACAATAGTGCTCGGGTAGCCCTCAACTCGGCATTCAGGCGCCTTTGTTCTTCCCTTGCCTGTGCCTGTTGCCTGGCAACCAAGCCGGTCATAAAGGTAAAACTCGAATATCCGATATACAGCGCAGTCTGCAGGATGGCGGCAATCGGCGTGAAGCCCTGCCCTTTGATAAATACCGGCACCAAGGCAATGTGCTGAAGAATTAACCAGATGACGGCAGCACTAATCGGCATTAACCAGGGAATGACCCCCGCGACAATCATCAACAAAATGCCACCAAGGCCCGTGCCCGTGAGCTGACTGACCGCAATCGCGGCAAAACTCATGACCGCCAGCAGCGCTATGTCGTACCAGCGGGGCTTTCTGGCGCCCAAATCGTGCGTTACCAGCCAGTAGGCGAGACCAAAAACAAAATAAGCCACCGTTGAGCCGAGCATGTCGGGCTTTGACAGCAGACTCTCCTCCACATCAGCGTCAGGGAAGTACAGATTGCTGAGCACAATCGGAATCCCGACCATTGCCCAGGTGAATAATCCGGCGTAACGCAGTAGTTGGGTATGGTTTAGTTTATTCAGCATTTCATCATCATAGGCGGGAATGGGCTGAAACGTGCGGCCCGAAAGTCACGTAAGCCATTTTTTTGATTGGCGATAACTCAAGTTTAACTTCACAAGCATCGCGGTCGCGTACTTCACGTGCGATAATCCCACCCCGTTGGCGGCTCGTAACAGCCGTTTTGGAGTTGAATGAATGTCCATTGTTATCCGCGACGTGCGTGAGCACGAGCTGGATTCTGTTCTAGCCATGAATAACGCTGCAGGCACCGGCATTTTGCCGATGGATGCGGCCAAAGTCCGTTTCTTCTGGGAAAATGCGGACTACTTCCGGGTAGCCGAAGTTGACGGTTTGATTGCAGGCTTCCTGATCGCCTTGAGTAACGACGCTGTTCACGACAGCAGCAACTTCAAGTGGTTCGGCGATCGCTATGAAAGATTTTTGTATATTGATCGCATCGTGATTGCCAGTGCGCGACGCAGCGGTGGTGTCGGACGGGTTTTCTACGGCGACGTACAGAGTTTCGCCGAAACCCGTTATCCGCAGCTGGCGGCTGAAGTATTCATTGAAAACGACAATCACCCCGCCCTGCTTTTTCACGGCAGCTTCGGTTTTCGCGAAGTCGGCCAGCATGTCATGGCGCACGGCAATATCCGGGCCTGCATGCTTTTGAAAGACCTGTGCAGCTACCCATATGTGCACACCACTTACTGTGATGAACTGCCGAATGTCTCGTGGCTATCCGCGCGCGCGTTGCCCGGACGTAGCGCAAACCTTGCAACGGGAACCTGAGCGCATGGCTGCACAAATTCCCGACTATGAACAGGCGGGTGAACTAAAAATAGGCCAGGTAGGAATCGCGAACCTTAGGATTCGCAACCTCGACGTCTACAAACTAAAACTCGAAATGCAGGAACGCGTCTCACGTGCTCCAAAATTATTCGAACGGGCCGCCGTGATTCTGGATTTCGGCGGTTTGACAAATTGCCCCGATGCAAAAACGGTCAATGCATTGATCGAGGCGCTGAAAGCTGCCGGCGTGCTTCCTGTCGCCATCGCCTACGGCACCAGTGCCATTGAAGAATTATCGGTACAGGTTGGCCTGCCACTGCTGGCGAAGTTTCGTGCTTCCTATGAAAGCCAAACGGTAGAAGCACCAGCGACCGAAGCGAAAAAGCCGGCGCGTAAAGCCGAACCTGAAGTCGAAAAACCCGCTCCCGCCATCGTTACTACGGTCAAATCCGAACCGGGTTTAATGCAAACACAGCCTGTGCGTTCCGGCCAGCAAGTTTATGCGCAGAACAAAGACATCACCGTTATGGCCACTGTCGGTGCGGGCGCCGAGGTCATTGCCGATGGCTCGATTCATATCTATGGCGCTTTGCGTGGCCGTGCACTGGCCGGCGCAAACGATAATGTAAACGCACGCATTTTTTGTCGCGAATTCCACGCCGAACTCGTCGCGATTGCCGGACATTACAAAGTACTGGAAGAAATTCCGAAAAACCTGCTCGGCAAGGCAGTACAAATTTACCTGGATAAAGATCAGCTCCGTATAGAGGAGCTGGCATAAACATAATGAAATATTACGGACAGAAAACGGAGAACAACATTGGCTGAGATTATCGTAGTGACATCGGGCAAAGGTGGCGTCGGAAAGACCACCACGAGTGCAAGCCTTGCATGTGGCCTGGCAAAAGCAGGCAAAAAAACCGCGGTAATCGATTTCGACGTCGGCTTGCGCAACCTCGATTTGATTATGGGCTGCGAGCGCCGCGTTGTTTATGATTTCGTCAACGTCGTCCATGGCGAAGCCAATCTGAAACAGGCTTTGATCAAAGACAAGCGTTTTGAAAATCTTTATGTGCTCGCCGCTTCGCAAACACGCGACAAAGACGCGTTGACCAAAGAAGGCGTGGAAAAAGTATTGAACGACATCGCAGCCGACGGCTTCGATTTCATCGTTTGCGACTCCCCCGCCGGCATCGAAAAAGGCGCGTATCTCGCCATGTATTTCGCCGACCGTGCCGTGGTTGTCGTGAATCCGGAAGTTTCCTCGGTGCGCGACTCGGATCGTATCCTCGGCCTGCTTGCTTCGAAAACCAGAAAGGCCGAAAACGGCGAACGGGTAAAAGAACATTTATTGCTGACCCGTTATTCACCCGAGCGCGTTGAAAAAGGCGACATGCTGTCAATTGACGACGTCCAGGAAATTCTCGGTCTTAATGTCATCGGCGTGATTCCCGAATCTCCGGAAGTGCTGCAGAGCTCAAACTCCGGCAATCCGGTAATTCTCGATGAAACATCCCAGGCCGGCATGGCCTACGTCGATGCCGTTGCCCGTATTTTGGGTGAAGACAAACCCCTGCGTTTCACCACCGTCGAGAAGAAAGGCTTTTTCTCGAAAATTTTCAGGAGCTAAGCGATGGGAATTTTCGATTTTCTTACCCAGCGCAACAAGAACACCGCCAACGTTGCCAAGAATCGCCTGCGGATACTGATCGAACAGGAACGCGGCATGCGCGACGCTCCGGATTACCTGCCATTGCTGCAACGCGAATTGCTGGAAGTTATCCGCAAATACATCAATGTCGATGTCGATGCAGTAAAAGTCGATCTGCATAAAGACGGCGAACACAACTTGCTCGACATCTCGGTAGCCTTGCCGGAAAAAGAAAGCTGAAAAGCCTCATCCGCCCTGAATAATTCACGGGCGGAACCAGGTTCCGATATCACCACAGCATCTCTAAATGCTCACACTCTCCGACATCGGTTTTGAAGCACCCCGCCAGTTGCTGGCCCGCTACCGGCTTGAATTGATTCAAGTCGAGGCGAACACTCCCATTCCCGGCAGCTTCTGGGGTGAATGCGAAGCCGGCGTAATTGGCAGCCAGGTTTTCGCCAGATTGGATACACCGGTACATTCCCTGCTTCACGAAGCCTGCCACCTTATCGTCCTGCCCGAAGAGAAACGTGCGGACGTCCATACCGATGCCACCGATTCGGTCGCAGAAGAAGATGCGGTCTGCGTATTACAGGCAATCCTTGGCGACGAATTGCCTAGTGTCGGCAGGGAAAGTATCTGGGCAGACATGGATGAATGGGGCTATACCTTTCGCCTCGGATCTGCAAAAGCGTATTTCGAGAATGACGCACACACGGCATTCCAGTTTCTTGTCGACAAAAAAATCATTAAC
This sequence comes from Arenimonas sp., assembly GCA_043753545.1. Lineage (GTDB taxonomy): Bacteria > Pseudomonadota > Gammaproteobacteria > Xanthomonadales > Xanthomonadaceae > Arenimonas. The sequence goes on along the minus strand of JAYUWO010000195.1, from coordinate 18,408 downwards.
TCCCGCCATCAAATCAACCAAGAATGACTGAATTCCCCATGACGTTATCCAGATTGCGATTTCCCGGTATTGCTGCATTCCTGATTGCAATTATTTTCTTCCTGAAACCGGCTCTCGCAGTCAACGTCGAGAACTATGCCAAATACGACGACTTCGGCAACACCACGTTGTCGCCGGACGGAAAATATCTTGCCGTCGAACGATTTACCGACATCAGAACGACATTGATCATTCTCGATGCCGACAGCCTCAAGGTCCTGACGGAATTCTCGCTGCCGCCCCACCAGTCGGTCTACAACGTGCAGTGGGCAAACAACGACACTCTAGTTTTCGGGCGTACCAAGCGGTCCGCCGGACTGGAAACGCCCGGGTCCTACGGCGAAGTCATTGCAATGTCGGCCGATGGCAAACGAACGAAATATTTGTACGGTGCCGTTGGTGATTCAAGGGCTGCAGGCAAACTGGATGAGGGCTCTGCCCGTGTGATCAATACGCTTGAAAACGACGACAAAAACATAGTCATACTTCGCGTTAACTGGGACAACGCCGACCAGCTCCAGACCAAGCCCGCCATCATCAAGGTCAATGTTTATTCCGGCACGCGCGATCAACTTGCGGTTTCACCGATCAACAATCCGTACGTCATTTTTGATCTGGACAACAAACTACGCTTCATAAGCGGCGACGATGAAAACTTTTTACCGGTCAGCTACCGTTTTGTCGAAGCCTCGAAATCATGGGAAAAGATTACCGGCAGCGGCTCAGCTCTTTATTCATTCGTGCCTACTCAATTCCTTCCGGGCAACAAGGACTTTCTGGCAAATATCAGCGAAGCAGGCGAAGCCAGCTGCCTCTACCTCGTAAAGCAGGATAACTCGCGTGAAAAACTCCACTGCGAAGAAGGCATCGATACCGGTTCGCTAATGCCGTCTTCACAGCCAGGCCTGCCGCTCGCCATCTTGAACAACCCCACCAATCCCACCATCGTCATGATGAATGGTGGTACCGAAGAAAGCCGTCTGTACGAGAGCATTTCAAAGTTGTATCCCGATGAAATCGTTTACTTCAAGGATTACAGCCGCGATGGACAGCGAATACTTTTCGGCATCTACGGCGATTCCAGACCGGTTCGCTATTATTTGCATGACAAGCAATCGGGCACTTCCCGTGCCGTAGTGAACAGCAACGCAAACATTGACCCATCCGTCTCCGGATCAACGACTGGTTTCAACTTCAAGGCAAGGGACGGGTCAACTATTCATGGCTTGCTGACACTACCCAAGAACCACGTCAAAGGTAAAACCCCAATGGTGGTTATGCCTCACGGTGGGCCTTTGGGCGTCACCGACTACTGGTATTTCGACAAGGAAGTTCAATGGCTCTCAGCCAATGGCTATGCCGTACTGCAGGTTAATTTCCGGGGTTCCGGCGGTTATGGCGACGCATTCATGCGCAAGGGGCACAGGACTTGGGGAACCGACATCCAGAACGACATTATCGATGCGACGCACTTTGTTACCGGAACCCAAACCGTCGACAACAACAGGGTCTGCATTATTGGTGGCAGTTTTGGCGCCTATTCTGCGTTGATGAGCAGCATTCTCTCGCCGCAGACTTATCGCTGTGCCGTGGGATATGCGGGCGTTTACGACTTGAGCCTGATGTTCAAGCAGGGCGACATCACCGAGTCACTGAGTGGCTTGCGTTATCTCGAACTGGTACTGGGAAAAGACAAGGAAGTACTTGCTGCGCAATCGCCCGTTTCCAGAGCGGGTGAAATCAAGTCACCGGTTTTATTGGTTCACGGTACCGACGATTACCGGACCCCGTTGCCACAGGCTATGCGCCTGGAGAAGGCACTCAAGGAAGCCGGAAATCCACCGGAAATGTTGATCGTCTCCAATGAAGGCCATGGCTTCGTTCGCGAAAAAAACCGGACCCAGTATTTGCTCGCCTTGAAATCGTTTTTAGACAAGCACATCGGCCCTGCCAGACCCGCAACAAAATGACGGATTTGCTATATTCGACACTTGTCCCGAATGTCGTTCGGGTCTAGCCTGAGCCACCCGTTCCATCGCTATATCCTTGAATCAACACAGTTTGGAGATTTTCATGAGCCTTAAACGCGCCCTACTTGCGCTGAGTATTTCTGCCACATTGATTTCGATGTCGGCATGCAAGCAACAATCCGCAACGACCACTGCCGACAAGTCCACTAACGAAACTGCCGATCAATTTATTGAGCGTGTCAACAAGGAGATGCGCGAAGCCATGCCGGAAATGACCTCGGCTGCGTGGCTTGCCCAAACCCACATCAATGGCGATTCTGAAATCGTTTCCTCGAAAGCCAGCGAACGTTCACTTTCCAAATTAAGCGAATACATCGCAAAAGCCAAAACATTCAAAGACAGCGACCCGATGTCGGCGGAAACCAAACGCGCACTTCAATTATTGAAACTCGGCGTGACTTTGCCGCCGCCAAATGATCCGAAACAATTGGCCGAGTTGACACAATTGGCGACCAAACTGGATGGCATGTATGGCTCGGGCAAATATTGCACCGACCCAAAAAACGTTAAAACCTGCAAAGACATCGGCCAGATTTCCACCATCCTTGCCGACACCGCCAACAGTACCTACGAGCAACAACTCGAAGCCTGGAATGGCTGGCATACCATTTCCAAACCCATGCGTGAACCGTATCAGCGCTTTGTTGAATTATCGAATGTCGGTGCGAAAGATCTCGGCTTTGCCAACACCGGTGAATTGTGGCGCGGTGGTTACGACATGCCGGCAGCCGATTTCCAGGCCGAAACCGATCGCCTCTGGGGTCAGGTCGAGCCGCTGTACAAACAACTCCAGTGCTATACCAAGAACAAACTGGTTGAAAAATACGGCCCTGAAAAAGGCCAGATCGACGGCAAGATACCGGCGCATCTGACCGGTAATTTATGGCAGCAGGATTGGGGTAATTTGTGGCCTTTGCTCGAACCATACAAAGGTGTCGGCAGCCTTGATATCAACAGTGTTCTGAAAAAGCAGCACAACGATATCTTGAACGATCTATTGAACAAGGCCGGTGGCGCTTCGATGCTGACAGGTGCCGAAATCGTCGAAATCACCCGCGACGCCGATCTGGCGCACGCCAAACAAATGGCGAAATTGTCGGAAAGCTTCTACACCGGTCTTGGGATGCCGAAACTGCCGGAATCGCATTGGACCAAAGCACAATTTATCAAACCGCGTGATCGCGAGGTGGTTTGCCATGCCAGCGCCTGGGACATGAATCTGGCCGGCGATGTGCGTATCAAAATGTGCATCACGCCAACCGAAGACGATTTGACCACGCTTTATCACGAATACGGCCATGTTTATTACTATCTGGCCTACAACAAACTGCCGCCTATTTTCCAGACTGGCGCCAACGACGGCTTCCATGAAGCGATCGGCGACACCATCGTGCTGTCGATGACACCTGAGTACATGAGCAGTATCGGCCTGGTCGACAAACCGACTGTCAGCCAGGATGCCGTGATCAACGGACAAATGCGCATGGCCTTGCAGAAAGTTGCCTTCCTGCCATTTGGCCTGATGATCGATCGCTGGCGCTGGGGCGTGTTCGACGGCTCCATCACGCCGGCTAACTACAACAAAGCCTGGTGGGATTTGAAAGCCAAGTATCAAGGTGTCGCTCCGGTCGCCGCACGTGGCGAGGACAACTTCGACCCGGGTGCGAAATACCACGTGCCGGGCAACACGCCGTACACGCGTTATTTCCTCTCGCATATTCTGCAATTCCAATTTTATAAATCGCTCTGCGATGCCTCCGGTTTCAAAGGTCCGTTGTATCAGTGCAGCTTTGCTAACAACCCGGAAGCCGGCAAACGTTATTGGGCCATGATGGAAAAAGGTGCGAGCCAGCCTTGGCCTGCTACGTTGAAAGAACTGACCGGTGGCGAAAAAATGGATGGCGCTGCCGTTCTGGAATACTTCGCACCGCTCAACACCTGGTTAACCGAGCAAAACAAAGGCAAAGAGTGCGGCTGGAAATAATCGCGCTTCATCTCCCGCACACAAAGAACGGTCAGGATTTCCTGGCCGTTTTTTTTAGATTGGAAACCCACCATGCCCACCATCATTTCTCACGTCGCGATACCGCTTGCCCTGGGCTTTGGACTGGGCAAACGTAAAATTTCCGAACACCTGCTATGTGCCGGCGTGCTTGCCAGTGTGATTCCCGACATCGATGTGATCACGTTTAAATTCGGCATCGAATACGCATCGCAATTTGGTCACCGTGGTTTTACGCATTCGATTTTCTTCTCCGTTCTGCTCGGGCTTGTTGCATTGATAGCGCACAAGAAACTGGATTGTTCGCGGCTAGCGGCCTTCCTGTTTGTCAGCATTTGCTCAGCGTCACACGGCCTGCTCGATATGTTGACCGATGGCGGGCTTGGCATTGCCGTGTTCTGGCCATATGACAACACGCGCTACTTTTTCCCCTGGACGGGCATTGAAGTATCCGCGATAGGTCGCGGGTTTTTCTCGATGCGAAGCCTTTCGGTGCTGGCATCGGAGTTCGTCTGGATTTGGTGCCCGTCAATCTTGTTGTGTGGCATCCTGTACTTGTTCAATCGCGACCGGAAAACCACACCATGAAGTCAATTCACCAAGCCAGCCCCAATGATCTGGATGCATTGGAAATATTATTTTCAGGCTATCTGGCATTTTACGAACGTCGGCATGAGGATGTTGCAATACGGCAATTTCTGAGCGATCGCATAACAAATAAACAATCGATTATTTTCATTGCAACTTCGGAAGGCAAAGCACAGGGGTTTATCCAGCTCTACCCGGCTTTCGCCAGCCTCAGCCTGAAATCCAGCTGGATATTGAATGACCTTTTCGTCGTACCGGATGCCCGAGGCATGGGCGTTGCCAACGCCTTGATGGCGGCAGCCAGACAGTTGGCTGCAGAAACAAACGCCTGCGAAATATTCCTTCAAACCGCCCGCAGTAACCACAAGGCACAGGCACTTTACGAAAAATTGCACTACCAGCGCGACGACGAGTTTCTGGTTTACACTCTCAACATTCCAAGCCCTTGAATGACTATGCAAAGTTTACTTTCCAAGCAGCATTTAAAATCTCAAACGCTTTCGCACGCGACTGCGTTACCGGCACCTTTTTACACCGATGCCAGCACACCGTTACTGGATGCGCGTGCGGTATTCGCCCGCAGTTGGCAATGGGTGTGTCACCAATCACAAATTGCCGATGCCGGTGATTACATCGTTACCAATATTGCCGGCTTGCCGCTGATTATCCTGCGTGCGGTCGACGGCAGCATCAAGGCGTTTCACAATGTCTGCCGCCATCGCGCCGGCCCCATTGCGACCTGCGATGCGAAGCAGGCCAAAGTGCTGCGCTGCAAATATCACGGCTGGACCTACGGCCTTGATGGCGTGTTGAAAAGCGCCCCGGAAATGAATAATACCGAAGACTTCAATGTTTCCGACATCAAGCTTCCCGAAGCAAAAGTGTCTGTCTGGCAAGGTCTGGTTTTTGTGGCCACCGATGACGCCCCGGATTTCGTAGACGTGGTCAAAGGCATTGATGAAAGACTCGGCAAGCAATCACTCAAAGACTACGTGTTCCATCATCGTGTCGCCTACGACGTAAACTGCAATTGGAAGGTCTACGTCGATAATTATCTCGAGGGCTATCATGTGCCACACATCCATCCAGGCCTGAATAGCCTGCTGGATTACCGTACCTACGTTACGGAAACCGCCGAGTGGTATTCCTATCAGTTCAGCCCGATCGAGAGCTCCGACGAGTTATACGGCTCGGGCGATGCGCTGTATTATTTTATTTACCCGAACACGATGCTGAATATTCTTCCAGGGCGGCTGCAAACCAATCGTGTCATTCCGGCGGGTGTCGATAAATGCCGCGTTGAATTCGATTACTACTATCAAATCGAAGACAGCGATAAAGCGCAAAAACGCCGCGCCAGCGATATCGCTTTCAGTGATGAAGTGCAGAAAGAAGATGTCGATATTTGCGAGTCCGTGCAGATCGGCCTGACTTCTGGCTCCTATACAGCGGGGCGTCTAAATCCATTACGTGAAAACGCCGTGCATCATTTCCATGAATTACTGCGTAGCGCCTACTCACGGATAAAAGAGTAATCATGAATACCATCCCACGTACTTTAGGCTTGTGGACAGCAACGTCTCTGGTAGTGGGAATCATGATTGGCTCGGGAGTGTTCCTGCTTCCGGCAACGCTTGCACCTTACGGCGCCGCCAGTCTGCTTGGCTGGGGCGTGACCTTCTGCGGCGCGTTGATGCTTGCATTGGTATTCGCCTGGTTATCGCGAGCCATTCCGGCAAATGGTGGTGTGTATGCTTACGCTCGCGCAGGCTTTGGTGACGGTGCCGGTTTCCTGGTCGCTTGGAGCTACTGGATTTGTTGCTGGTGTTCCAATGCTGCCCTCGCAGTGGCTTTTGCCGGCAGCCTCAGTGCTGTTTGGCCAGTGGCTGCATCTACTCCTCTCAACAGCGCCATTTGTGCTTTGTCAGTCTTATGGTTTTGCGCACTGGTCAATTACGCCGGAGCGCGCGAAACCGGTCGCATGCAGGTAATCACAACCCTGCTCAAATTGTTGCCCTTGGTCGTGTTCGGCTTGTTCGGACTTGCTTTCATCAACGCGGATTCATTTCAACCATTCAATCCCAGCAATGCTCCTTTGACCGAGGTCACCACTAGCGTTGCTGCACTCACGCTCTGGGCATTTCTGGGGCTGGAAAGTGCCACGATTGCCTCCGGCAATATCCGCGACCCGGAACGCAATGTTCCGCGGGCAACCCTGATGGGAATGTTGATTGCCGGAATCGTGATGATGCTGGCATGCACCGTAGTGATTGGACTTTTACCGGCTGACATTCTGAAAAATTCGAGTGCACCGATGGCCGATGCCGCTACCGCGCTCTGGGGACCTCTTGCCGGAATTGGCGTTGGTATCGTCGCCACCATTTCCTGCTTTGGCGCACTCAATGGTAATACGTTGCTCCAGACTCAAACGCCATTAGCTGCTGCACAGGACGGTCTGTTTCCGAAAATATTTGGCCGCGTCAATGCTGGCGGCACTCCGGTGTTCGGCCTGGTCCTGGGTACCGTGCTGGCAACGGCATTGGTCATCGCCAACTCTAGTTCTTCGCTGGTAACCTTATTCAAATTTTCGATCCTGCTATCAACGGCTGCGGCACTACTGCCCTATGCCGTCTGTGCTGCCGCTTGGTTACGCTTGAATACCAGCGCCGGCTATGGAAAAAAACTGATCGCACTCGGTGCGTTCATTTACAGCTTGTGGGCACTGATCGGTACCGGCAGTGAGTCATTGATCTGGGGTGCAGGATTATTGCTGGCGGGTGTGCCGGTATATTTGTGGCAGCGGTATAAATCGTAGGTCGGGCCCTGGCCCGACTATGGCGATATCGCAATCTGCTTGAAGCGTCGGGCCAGGGCCCGACCTACATCTCGTCTTGCGGCTCGTAATTCTCTGCATCCTTGCAGGCCTGCGGCAACTTGTCGGTATGCGTCAGATACCACAGCCACAATGCGTAAGCGACCAGACTGAAAGCGCCTGCGGCCAATGCCAGATGCAATCCGTTATCGCTCAGCGCCGGTGACAACATGCCGGCGATCAGGGCATTCGACAACAGAGCGACAAAAGCCTGCATCGACGACGCACTGCCGCGTTGATTCGGATACATATCCAGAATCGCGATGGTCAGAATCGGAAATACCAATGCAACACCGAATGCACTCAACACCATCGGCATTACGGCCCACGGCAACGCAATTTCTGGAAAAAAATAATTGTAGGGAATGTTGAAGGCAGCTGAAATTCCGCAGAACAGAAAACCGATATTCGCCAGACGCACGCCCGACATTTTCCCGGCAGCACGACCGCTGAAGTAGGCACCAATCACCATGCCGGCAATCGTAGGCACGAAGAAATAGCCAAACTGTTGTTCGTTGAGTTTCAGCATATCGAGCACGAACGCCGGTGCCGACGTAATGTAAAGAAACAGGGCGCCAAAATTGGCCGTGCCTGCCAAAGCCAATAAACGAAAACGACGATTGACGATAATGCTTTTATAAACCGTCGTGAGGGCTTTTACGTTTAGCGGCAAACGTTTTTCGACCGGATGGCTTTCCGGTAAAGTCATTGCCGTGGCAACCAATATGACCACACCAAACAGGGACAGAAACCAGAAGATCGCCTGCCAATTGCTCCAGCCCAGAATCCAGCCGCCGATAATCGGTGCAATTGCTGGCGCAACGCCGAAGATCATCGAGATATTGCTCATCAAACGCTGGGCGTCGTCACCATCAAGAGCATCGCGCACTATCGCTCGTCCGACAATGAGCCCAACACCCGCCGACAAACCCTGCACAATCCGAAAGAACAACATCTGCGTCATCGTGGTCGATAAGGCGCAACCAATCGATGCCAGTGTGAAGATTGCGATGCCGGCAAGAATGACCGGTTTGCGGCCCAGTGCATCGGATAAAGGTCCGTGGAATAGCGACATCGCCGCATAACCCAGCAAGTACATGCTGATCGTTTGCTGCATCGCGACCTTATCGACTTGAAGTGCATTCTCCATCACGGCGAATGCCGGGAAGATGGTATCGATCGAAAACGGCCCCAACATGGCCAGCGCGCCCAGAATCAATGCCAATCGACGGCGCGAGATGCTTAAATGCTCGATAATCATCGCTTGAGTTTACCAGCACGTGCCCCATATCTCTAAAAACGCCGACATGACCCGATGAGCGCAATACCCGAATCTAGCGCGGAAAATGCCGCCAATACTGCCTTCAAGGAACGCAGTGTTGCGATGGTACTGAAAAGCCTGCTGCCCTTCCTGAAGCCCTACTCGCTGCGCATCGGGCTGGCTTTGCTGTGTCTCGTCATTGCCAAATTGGCGAACCTGAGTTTGCCCTGGGTGATGAAAAACATCGTCGACGATATGAATATCGAAAAAAGTCTGCTGGTCCTGCCAGTCGCTTTATTGCTTTCGTATGGTTTGGCGAGAATCTCGATAACGATATTCACCGAATTGCGACAAATCGTTTTCGCACGCGTAATGGCACGCAGCGCCCGTACTGTGATGCTGCAAGTTTTTCGCCATCTTCATAATCTTTCGTTGCGCTTTCATCTGAATCGAAAAACCGGCGGTGTTTCGCGCGATGTAGAACGTGGCGGAACCGCGATTTCGGATTTACTGGACTGGACGCTGTACACCATTTTCCCCACCATTCTCGAAGTAGCGATGGTCACCATCGTGCTGGTCATTGCCTACGATGTCGGCTTTGCCCTGATCACACTGGGCACACTGGTGGCCTATATTGCGTGGACGATAAAAGTCACCGAATGGCGTACGCGTTTTTATCGCGCCGCGATGGAAGCCGACACACAAGCGAGTTCGAGAGCTGTCGACTCCTTGTTGAATTTCGAAACCGTTAAATATTTCAACAACGAAGAACTCGAAGCCGAGCGCTACGATGTCAGCTTGAAAAGCATGGAAGAGGCCACGGTCAAGAGCCTGAAAACACTTGCCGTATTGAACGTCGGCCAGAGCATGATTATTTCGCTTGGCGTGACGGCCATGATGTGGCGCGCTGCACACGGAGTAGTCAACGGAAGCATGAGCATTGGCGACCTTGTTCTAGTGAATGCCTATTTATTGCAGTTATCGGCACCCCTGAACTATCTGGGTATGATGTATCGCGAAGTAAAACAGGCCTTGACCAATATTGATCGCTTGTTTGGCTTGCTCGATGAAGATCAGGAAGTCAAGGACAATCCCGATGCAACGCCGCTGGAAACGCAACAGGCCAGTGTTGAATTCGACAATGTGCGTTTTTCCTACGACCCGCGCCGTGAAATCCTGCATGGGATCAGCTTCAAGATTGAACCCGGAAAAACACTCGCCGTCGTCGGCCATTCCGGCAGCGGCAAATCCACGCTCTCTCGTTTGCTGTACCGATTTTATGACGTCAACGAAGGCGCCATCCGTATCAATGGACAAGATGTACGTGACCTCACGCAAGATTCGGTCCGCGCCTGCATCGGCATCGTGCCGCAGGACACCGTATTGTTCAACGATGATATTCGCTACAACATTCGCTATGGCAAACCGGCAGCGAGCGACGAAGATGTCGAGTCGGCCGCCAAGGCCGCACAGTTGCACAAGTTCATCACCCTCCTGCCCGACGGTTATGAAAGTCCGGTCGGCGAGCGCGGCCTGAAATTATCCGGCGGTGAAAAACAACGCGTAGCGATTGCGCGCGCCTTGTTGAAAAATCCACCGATCATGATTTTCGATGAAGCCACTTCGGCACTGGATTCGGCCAGCGAACGGGCAATTCAAACCGAACTCGACCGGATTGCGATTGGCCGTACCACATTGATGATCGCGCATCGTCTATCCACGATTATGGATGCCGATGAAATTATCGTGTTGGATGCCGGCCGAATTATCGAACGCGGCACCCATGCGGATTTGCTGGCGGCCAATTCACATTACGCCAATATGTGGGCGTTGCAACAGCAGCAAGAAGAAGTGCTTCTGTAGGGTGAGTATTTCCCACCTTACTCAGAATTTAAGTACCGGCAAACCAAAATAGGGGCCGAGGAAAAAATAGACACCCACTAGCAGCACCAGGAATACCAGCATTTTTAACATCACGCCCACGACTTTCTTCAGGATCAGGGCCGCGATCACGATCACGACGATTCCCACAATGCTCATCATTTCCATTCAACGTCATTCCTACGCTTCGAGTGAGGCTAGCTTAACTTTTCTGGCTTGTTATATGTGAATTTAAGCCAACGTGCCGGCCATTTACACGCCACGTGAACCCTTTTGGCTTTAGCCTTACTCTTTAAGTCTGCAAGCTCGAGTCCGAGGGGCATGCTATGTCATGCTGGTAGCCGCCGAATAATTGCCAAGGAACTGGAATGGCGTTTGAAAAGAAACACGCAAAATGGCTGATAGCCGTGATCGCCGTCCTGGCCATCGTCGCCTTCTTCTATTTTGACCTGGGTAAATGGCTAAGCCTGGAAACTTTGAAAGACAAGCAAGCAGTGCTGTTGAACACGGTAAACGAACACTTCTGGGTTTCTGTTCTTGTCTTCTTTCTTGTTTATGTTGCTGTTGCTGCATTTTCCCTGCCCGGCGCGGCAGTGCTAACCCTGGCGGGTGGTGCGATCTTTGGCTTATTCACCGGATTTGTCACGGTCTCGTTTGCCAGTTCTATCGGGGCCCTACTCGCATTTCTCGGGGCAAGATTTCTGTTCCGCGAGGCCATCAAAAAGTGCTTTGCCGAACAATTGGCTCCGATTGAAAAAGGCCTGGAAAAAGACGGTGCCTTCTATTTGCTGAGTTTGCGTTTGGTCCCCTTGTTTCCGTTTTTCGTCGTCAACCTATTAATGGGATTAACCAATATCCCAGCAAAAACGTTTTATGGCTTCAGTCAGCTGGGGATGATCCCAGGCACTCTGGCATTCGTTTATGCCGGCACGCAACTGGCCAAAATTCAAAGCCTGAAGGACGTGCTATCTCCCGGCCTGATCATTGCGTTTGTAATACTTGGTCTGCTCCCGATTACGACACGTAAATTATTGCAATGGATCCAGGAACGAAAAAATGCAACCGTATAAGAAACCCAGGAAATTCGATTACAACCTGATCGCCATTGGTGCCGGTTCGGCCGGATTGGTAACGACCTACATCGGCTCGGCCATCAAAGCCAAAGTCGCCCTGATTGAAAAACACAAGATGGGCGGCGATTGTCTCAACACTGGCTGCGTTCCTTCAAAGGCACTCATCCGTTCGGCAAAGCTGTTGCATGAAGCGAAAAATAGTAAAAAATACGGTATCGAAAAATGTGAAGCGCAATTCGATTTCGCTGACATTATGCAACGCGTACAAAATGTCGTGGGAAAAATCGAGCCGCATGATTCAGTGGAACGCTATTCCGGACTCGGTGTGGAGTGCTTTCAGGGCGATGCGAAAATCGTGTCCCCCTGGGAAGTCGAAGTTAACGGGAAACGACTCTCGGCACGCAGCATAGTATTGGCCACAGGTGCTCGTCCGCTGGTGCCGAAAATCCCTGGTCTCGATGACGCAGATTACCTGACCAGCGATACCGTCTGGAATTTGCGCGACTTACCCAAGCGCCTTGTCGTGCTCGGTGGCGGCCCGATTGGCTGCGAGTTGACGCAATGCTTTGCCCGGTTCGGCTCCCAAGTAACACAAATCGAAATGGCACCACGCCTGATGCCACGCGAAGACGCTGATGCTGCGCAGGAAGTGACCGGTCAATTCGAGCGTGAAGGCATCCGGGTCGCAGTCGGCCATAAAGCACTTCGGGTTGAAAAAAACGGTAACGGCGGCGTACTGGTCTGCGAGCACAACGGCAGCGAAGTGCGGTTTGCTTTCGACAAAATATTATTGGCACTCGGTCGTGTGGCGAATACTGATGGATTCGGCCTGAAAGAACTGGGCGTCACCATTAATCAACGCGGCACCATCGATGCCAACGAACTGATGCAAACCAACTTCCCGAATATCTATGTCTGCGGCGATGCCACCGGCCCTTTCCAATTCACCCACGTCGCTGCACACCAAGCCTGGTATGCCGCGGTGAATGCCCTGCTCGCACCGTTCTGGAGTTTCAAGGTCGATTACCGCGTGATTCCCTGGGCCACGTTTACCGACCCGGAGGTCGCACGTGTTGGATTGTCTGAAGACGAAGCCAAACAGAAAAACATCGAAGTGGAAGTCACCCGCTACGGCATCGACGATCTGGATCGCGCGATTGCCGACAGTGCCGACCACGGATTCGTGAAAGTGCTGACGGTTCCTGGCAAAGACAAAATTCTTGGCGCCACGATTGTCGGTGCACACGCCGGCGATTTGTTGGCTGAATTCGTGCTCGCCATGAAATGGAATATCGGCTTGAATAAATTGCTCGGCACGATTCATATCTATCCGACCATGGCCGAAGCCAATAAATATGCGGCCGGCAACTGGAAGCGTGCACATGCTCCGCAAACGGCTTTGCGCTGGGCAGAGAAATTCTTTCGCTGGCGTCGTGGTTGATATGCGAAAAATCTTGTTGACACTTATCCTCGCTCTGCTTGCTAGTGCTCCGGTGTCTGCAGCATTCGATAATTCGCATTCACAATGGAATGGACTACTGAAGCAGCATGTGAAATGGAATGCAGCTGGAACAGCGACATCTGTGAGCTATGCCGGCTTTGCAAAAGACCGAGCAAAGCTCAACAATTATTTGAAAGCCTTGGCCTCGGTTAGCCTTCAGGAATATTCGAAGTGGCCCCTGATTGATCAGCAGGCATTTCTGATCAATGCCTACAATGCCTTTACAGTCGAGCTGGTGTTGACGCGATATCCGGACCTGACTTCGATCAAGGACATTGGCGGCGTGTTTTCTTCGCCTTGGAAACAGAAGTTCTTCAGCTTACTGGGTGAAAAACGAAGCCTCGATGATGTCGAACATACCCTGTTGCGCGGTGATAAACGCTACAAGGAACCGCGCATCCACTTTGCCGTAAATTGCGCTTCCATTGGATGCCCTGCCTTGCGGAATGAAGCTTATACCAGCGCATCGTTATCACATCAGCTTGAAGACCAGACGATTCGTTTTTTAAATGACAAAACGCGCAATCGGTTCGATCTTAAAACCGGTGAGTATTCTATTTCCAAAATTTTCGATTGGTATGGCAAGGATTTTGAACGGCACAGCGGTGGCACGAGTCGCTTCCTTGCTCGCTATGCCGATAAAATCAACCTGAGCGCAGCAGAAGTATCTGCTGTGAAACAAGAAAAATTCAAACTTGTATATCGTGACTATGATTGGTCACTCAACAAAAAATAAAGCGAGAGTAAGCATGGCCAGTGACGCATCCCTTGATTCCATCAAAACCTACTATGGCGAAACTTTGTCATCAAGCAAAGACCTGAAAACCTCGGCCTGTTGCCCGACCGAAGCTATGCCGGTATATCTCCGCCCGCTGGTGATGGATATCCATGAAGAAATTCGTGATCGGTTTTATGGCTGCGGCTCTCCAATACCCCACGCATTGAATGGCTGCACCGTCCTGGATTTAGGCTGCGGCACCGGCCGCGATGTTTTTCTGCTCTCGCGCCTGGTCGGCGAACACGGGCGCGTTATCGGCGTGGACATGACCGCAGAACAATTGGCAGTCGCAAGAAAGCATCAGGCCTGGCATGCCGAACGTTATGGCTACGCCCAATCAAATGTCGAATTCCATGAAGGTTTTATCGAAGATCTGGCAACGCTGGGCATCGCCGATAATTCCATCGATGTCGTGGTATCCAATTGCGTATTGAATCTGTCGCCGGAAAAAGCCCGCGTGTTCAAGGAAATATTCCGCGTATTGAAACCCGGCGGCGAATTGTATTTTTCCGATGTGTTTGCCGATCGCCGGATTCCGCTTTCATTGAGAAATGATCCCGTTCTGCTCGGCGAATGCCTGTCGGGTGCGATGTATGTAGAGGATTTCCGCCGTACGCTGGCCGATATCGGCTGCAAGGATGCCCGCATCATGATTAGCGGCGTATTGACGGTGGACGATGCCGAACTGTATGCCAAAATCGGCATGGTCGGTTTCACCTCGAAAACCGTGCGCGCTTTCAAGATGGCACTGGAAGACAAGTGCGAGGACTTCGGACAGGTGGCCTACTATCGTGGGGGCATCGCCGAATGCCCGATCTTCTTTGATCTCGATGACCACCATCGCTTTGAAATCAATAAACCGATGCTGGTGTGCGGCAATACGGCCGACATGATTTCGCAATCGCGCTTTGCTGCACACTTCGATGTCATCGGTGAAAAAACGACGCACTACGGCATCTTCGACTGTGCGCCCGATTCCGGCAGCAGCCCCGCTGCCGGCAATAGCGGTGCCTGTTGCTGATATGTCCACCCTGCGACAACTCAGCATCATCATTCCGTTTGCGCCGGAAGATATGACGTGGACAGCGTTGTTGTCGGATTTGACATCACTGCCAGCAAACTCTGAAATTATTCTGATCGCAGGCACCGAATCATCTAAGCAAGATGCCATCGTCATCTTGCAATCTTTTATTGAATCAAAATCCGGCGTCTTTCCCGCGCATGCGGGAACCCAGCGTCGTTGGCAGTTGTCACCGGCGTCACTGGATCCCCGCCTTCGCGGGGATGACGAAACAAGAGTGGATTCTAAGGATGTAGCGGTATTGATCACGGTAATCGACTCCCCATGCGGCCGAGCCCGGCAAATGAATGCTGGCGCAAGAGCCGCAAAAAATTCCTGCCTTTGGTTTTTACATGCAGACTCGCGAGTGGACAATCGCTGTCTTCAGGTAATCGACGATTTTGATTTTTCAAAAAAACAAATGGGCTATTTCAGTCTCGGCTTTCAGAAAGATGGCCCACGTCGCATGGGGATCAATAGTCTTGGCGTGTGGTTTCGATCGCGTTTTCTAAAAATTCCGTTTGGCGACCAGGGCTTCGTGATATCGAAAACCCGCTTCGAAGCACTCGGAAGCTTTCGCGAAGATTTAAGCTCGGCCGAAGATCATGCCTTCATCTGGTCGGCCCGAAAAAATGGTGTCCAGCTGAAGCATCTGAATGCCCGCATTAAAACCAGCGCACGCAAATATGCCGAACACGGCTGGGGGAAAACCACCCGATTGCATTTGCGAGAAACCTGGCGACAGGCGCGGCAATTTTCCAGACAGGAAAAATCGTCGTGAAAGGTGGCCTGGCTATCTTCGTAAAAACCCCGGGCATGTCACCGCTGAAAACCCGACTTGCTGCAGGCTTGGGCGCCGATAGCGAACGCTGGTACCGGCTTGCCGTCGAGGCGGTAAAAAGCATTGCACTTGAGGCCCGCGACAAGATAGGCATCAGCACCTACTGGGCAGTGGCGGAACCGGAGGCCATGCAAAATGCTTTATGGCAATCATTGCCGCGACTCGCACAATCGGACGATGAGCAGGCCGGTCTCGGCGAACGCATGGGACGCGTGATGCGGATGCTGGTGCGCCAGCATGGTGTTGGAATTTTGCTCGGTGCCGATGCACCGCAAATTTGTACCAACGATATTCAAGCCGCCTCCGAATTTCTCGACCATGAAAGCCCCCGCCTCGTGCTTGGGCCTGCACGCGATGGCGGCTTCTGGTGTGTCGGCAGCAACCATGGTTTTCCGATCGAACTTTGGCAGTCGGTGTTGTATAGCCAGCCCGATACCTATGCCGATTTTGTCGCTGCCTTTTCACCCTTCGCGGAAATATTTAATCTCAGGACATTATCGGATGTCGATGAAGTCAGCGATCTGGCACTGTGCCAACGGGAACTCGAAGCTCTCGACAACGCAACACCCGAACAGCGGATTTTGTTCGAGGCGTTTAGCCAGTTTGGGTTGCCGGCATGATTATTCCGCAAGAGAATTTAATCGGTGTCTGGACACAGCTGGCCGTTTTCATCAGCCTGCTTGTCTTGCTTCCCGTTATGGAATATTTCTTTTACCGGCGAAAATCCGAACACAAGGCAAAACGCTGGTTTAATAATATTAGCCTGATCGTCACCTCCACCCTTTCGGCACAGTTGGTATTTCCGTTTGCCACCGTAGGCCTGGCGATGTGGACGAATGCCCATGGCGTTGGCCTTTTTCAATGGTTGCCCTTGTCTTCCGGCGTGGAAATAATCCTGTGCCTGGTACTGCTGGATTTCGCTATTTACTGGCAGCACCGGTTTTTTCATATCTTTCCGTGGCTGTGGCGAATGCATCGCGTCCACCATAGCGACCTTGAATTCGATGCCAGTCTCGGTGTGCGTTTTCATCCTTTTGAAATCGTGCTGTCAAAAGCCTACAAACTCGGATGGATTGTCCTGCTCGGACCCCATGTCATGGCCGTCACGCTATACGAATGCCTGCTATTGAGTTTTTCGCTGATGACGCACGGCAATATCCGTCTGCCCTTGAAGCTGGATGCCGCGCTCAGGCTGGTTTTTGTCACACCCGATTTTCATCGCGTACATCATTCTGTCCATCGCATGGAAACCAACAGCAATTTCGGCAATATACTTTCCCTGTGGGACCATTTGTTTGGCAGCTATCAGGCACAACCCCACGATGGCCATGAGGCCATGCAGATTGGCCTGCGCGAATTTCGTACTGCGCCGGAACAAAAACTCGGCGCATTGCTGATACAACCTTTTCGCAACGTAAAAACCCTTCCGGACGACCAACATGCGTGACACCTGGCCATTGCTGAAAAACACCACCTTCCCCGCGATTGAACGCGGCGCGTTGAACACCCTGCAATTGAATCTGGGCTATCTGTGCAATATCAGTTGCATCCATTGCCATGTGAACGCCGGTCCGCGTCGCAAGGAATTGATGGACAAGGCCACCATGGAAATGGCCTTGCAGGTCGCCGAAAAACTGGCTATCCATACTTTCGATTTAACCGGCGGCACACCGGAAATGAACCCGCATTTTCGCTGGCTGGTCGAGCAGGCTCGCGAACGGGGTATCCACGTGATGGACCGCCTGAACCCGACCATCATGGAAGAGCCCGGCTACGAATGGGTCGGTGAATTTCTGGCGAAACATAAAATTGAAGCCGTGGCATCACTGCCATGCTATTCCGAAGCCAATGTCGATGAACAACGCGGCGATGGTGTCTTCGAGGCTTCGATCAAGGCACTGAAAACACTCAATCAACTCGGTTACGGAAAACAGGATTCCAACCTCACATTAAATCTGGTTTACAACCCGAACGGCGCATTCCTGCCGCCGAATCAGGAAAAACTGGAGGCTGATTACAAACGCCTGCTCGGCGAACAATTCGGCATCGAATTCAATCATCTGTATGCCATCGCCAATATGCCGATCAAGCGTTACGGTTCGTGGTTATTGTCGAAAGGAAAATACGATGACTACATGGGCACATTGGTTGCCGCGCATCGTGACGAAAATCTGGGCAATGTGATGTGCCGGAATCTTATCAGTGTCGATTATCAGGGCAATCTCTACGATTGCGATTTCAACCAAATGCTGAAACTGCCGATGGGTGCCGAAGCCAAGCCACGCCATATCAGCTCGCTGCTTCGAACACCCGCTCCGCAAAAAATCGCCATTGGTCAGCATTGTTATGGCTGTACGGCTGGTCAGGGCTCCAGTTGCGGCGGGGCGCTTAATTAGACGACTTTTGTTTTTTGTTTTTGTAGGAGCGTCCTTTAGGCGCGACAGATCTGGCGGGATTTTTCGCGCCTAAAGGACGCTCCTAC
>JAYUWO010000194.1:0-3273 GCA_043753545.1 Arenimonas sp. | reverse complement strand
CCGACCGGATCTGTGCCAATGGAGATGTCGCCAATAAAATTGGTACCTATCACCATGCCATTGCGGCAAAACATCATGGTGTAAAAGTGATGGTGGTAGCGCCGAGTTCTACTGTCGACATGCAAACGGCCAACGGCGATTTGATCCATATCGAGGAACGTGATCCGGCCGAATTATTGTCCAGCAATGGTAAGCGCACGGTGGCCGAAGGCGTCCATGCCTTCAATCCAGTATTCGATGTCACGCCCGCCGATCTGATCGACGCCATCGTGACCGAAAAGGGCCTGATTGAAAGGCCGAATTTACAGAAAATGACCGATGTTTTTTCGGCAAAGTCAAGCGTCTGAGAGCTTGATTTTTCAAGCCTCGTGCCACGCATAAAATCCGCAAAATCGGTTATAATTTCCTGTCGTTTTTGGGATTGATTTCCATGGCGGTTTTTCGGCCTTCTTCGGGTCGGAAATCATATTCGTTTTAGTCAATACGGAAACCCAATGTCAGATCTCGCAAAAGAAATAATTCCGGTCAATCTTGAAGATGAAATGCGTCGAAGCTACCTCGATTACGCGATGAGCGTGATTGTTGGGCGCGCCTTACCGGATGTTCGCGATGGTCTTAAACCCGTTCACCGCCGCGTACTTTTCGCGATGCATGAACTCGGTGCACACAGCAACAAACCTTATTACAAATCCGCCCGTATCGTCGGTGACGTGATCGGTAAGTACCATCCGCACGGTGACACTGCCGTTTACGACACATTGGTCCGAATGGCACAGCCGTTCTCTTTGCGTTACATGCTGGTCGATGGTCAGGGTAACTTTGGTTCGGTCGACGGTGACTCGCCGGCAGCGATGCGTTACACCGAAGCACGGATGTCGCGTCTCGCGCACGAGTTGATGGCCGATATCGACAAGGAAACCGTCGATTTCCAGCTCAACTACGACGAAAAAGAATACGAACCTACCGTTATGCCAACGCGGGTTCCCAACTTGCTGGTCAATGGTTCTACCGGTATTGCGGTTGGTATGGCGACCAATATTCCGCCGCATAATTTGACCGAAGTGATTAATGCAGTCGTCGCTCTGATTGATGACCCGGAATTGGGCATTGGCGATTTGATGACACATATTCCAGGCCCGGATTTTCCAACCGCCGGCATTATCAATGGCTCCGCCGGTATTCATGCGGCATACCACACTGGCCGCGGCCGCGTACGCATGCGCGCCAGAGCGAACATCGAAGTCAACGAAGACAATAATCGCGAGTCGATCATCGTCACTGAATTGCCATATCAGGTGAACAAGGCACGTTTGATCGAAAAAATCGCCGAGCTGGTCAAAGAAAAGAAACTTGAAGGTTTGACTGAATTGCGTGACGAGTCCGACAAGGACGGCATGCGGATTTACATGGAAGTGAAACGCGGCGAGTCGGCCGAAGTCATTCTGAATAATCTGTATCAGCAAACCCAGATGGAATCGGTGTTTGGTATCAATATGGTGG
This sequence comes from Arenimonas sp., assembly GCA_043753545.1. Classification (GTDB taxonomy): domain Bacteria; phylum Pseudomonadota; class Gammaproteobacteria; order Xanthomonadales; family Xanthomonadaceae; genus Arenimonas. Next base: position 1,773 of record JAYUWO010000194.1, on the reverse strand, counting down.
CGTTAGTCGATGGTCGCCCGCAAATTCTGAATCTGAAACAAATTCTTGAAGCCTTTATTCGCCATCGTCGCGAAGTCGTTACCCGCCGCACGATTTTTGAATTGCGCAAAGCCCGTCACCGTGCCCATATTTTGGAAGGCCTGACAGTTGCCCTGGCCAACATCGATGAAATGATCGAATTGATCAAGACATCCTCGAGCCCGCAAGTCGCGAAAGAACGCATGTTGGCGAAAGTATGGGAACCGGGATTGGTTCGCGCGCTATTGTCGGCCGCCGGTGCCAATGCATCGCGTCCTGAAGATTTGCAGGTCGAATTCGGTCTTTCCGAAGCCGGCTATCGTCTGACCGAAGTTCAGGCAAAAGAAATTCTCGAAATGCGCCTGAACCGTTTGACCGGTTTGGAACAGGAAAAACTGACCGACGAATATAAGCAACTGCTCGAAGTGATTCGTGCACTGATTGAAATTCTGGAAAACCCGAATCGTTTGCTGGAAGTTATCCGTACCGAATTGGCGAATCTGAAAGAAGAATTCGGTGATGAACGCCGCACCGAAATCCGTCCAAGCGAAGAAGATCTCGATGTGCTGGATCTGATCGTCTCGGAAGATGTAGTGGTCACCTTGTCGCATTCCGGCTACGCAAAACGCCAGCCGGTGACCGCATATCGTGCGCAAAAACGCGGCGGTAAAGGTCGTTCCGCAACGGCAGTGAAAGATGAAGACTTCATCGAGCGTCTCTGGGTGGTGAATACGCATGACACCTTGCTGACATTTACCAGTGCCGGCCGCGTGTTCTGGTTAAAGGTTTATCAATTGCCCGATGCGGGTCCGAACTCGCGCGGTCGTCCAATCATCAACTGGATTCCTTTGGAAGAAGGCGAAAAAGTACAGGCGGTGTTGCCGGTACGTGAATTCACTGAAGATCAATTCGTGTTCTTCGCGACCCGCGATGGCACCGTCAAGAAAACCCCGTTAACCGAATACTCGCGTCCGCGTGTGAATGGTATCTGGGCGATTAGTCTGGATGAAGGCGACGGTTTGGTTGACGTGCAACTGACGCACGGAAAGTGCGACATCATGATGTTTGCATCGAACGGCAAAGCCGTTCGTTTCGATGAAGCCAGCGTTCGCTCGATGGGCCGCACCGCCACCGGTGTTCGCGGCATGAAGCTTTCTGCTGGCGAAAAGGTGATGAGCTTGATTGTGGTCGAAGGCGAGGGCGATATCCTGACCGCCAGCGAAAACGGTTTCGGCAAGCGCACCGAACAGTCTGCCTTCCCGAAAAAAGGCCGCGGCACGCAAGGTGTTATCGCCTTGCAAACCAGCGAGCGTAATGGCCGCTTGGTGGGTGCAATCCAGTTAACCGAAGCCCATGAAATTCTGCTCATTTCCGATCAGGGCACGATGGTACGTACGCGTGCTTCCGAAGTGTCGCAGGTTGGCCGTAATACCCAAGGTGTGACCTTGATGCGTGTGGCCGACAACGAAAAACTGATTGCGGTCGAAAGTATCGAGGCACTGGAAGATATCGAAGACGTGATTGATGTGATTCCTGGTGAATTACCTCCACCTGGCGACGCGCCCGATACACCGGCCATCGACCTGAACTGATTCGGGTCTGGTAAGTCGAAATGAAATCCCGGCCAAGGTCGGGATTTTTTTCTGGGGAAAAGCGTGAAGCGCTGTTTTTTAACCAGCGTTTGCGTATGCTGCGGGTACGTATTCGAGGTTTCTATGCTCCTTTCAAAATCCTTATTTGGTTTTATCGCTTTTG
>JAYUWO010000193.1:0-3277 GCA_043753545.1 Arenimonas sp. | reverse complement strand
CACTGGGTATCAGTACCCCCCAGTTTTGCGAGAATGTTTTCGCAAAACTGAAGCTTAAGCTGCCTGTTCTGGATTTGATCTTGCGGGTCGGAATTTCCAGGGCAAAACCATCACCGCCGGTTTCGGTGTAGGCCTGCAGCGTGGTTTTTGATTGATCCATCCCCAGATTAATTCCACCAGACCAGGCATTTTTATTCCAGAGCCAGCCGCCGCTGATTCCCGAGACCTTTCGATCCACATCGGCAGCACCGAATGCACGGGTTGAAATATCGAGCGTCGTGCCGACGGGTGATTCAAAGCTATATTGAATATTGCGCAGGTTATCGGTACTGCCCTTGAAGCTGCCAGCATAGCCATCGAAGAAAAAATGTTCGTTTGGATTGAAGCTGGTAGTAAATAATCCGCCATTCATCCGGGAATCGTTTTGACTGCCGGACCCGGTAAAGTCGAGACTTTCGCGCGTGTGATTGAGTGCCAGGCCGAGCAACCATTTTGGATTCGCCTGATAGTTCACGCCAACCGTTAGTCGATCTGCCCTACCATCGAACGCCGCTTCGTTTTCGCTGACGCGTCGATCAAGATTTCCCAAATCAAGACTGGCAAAAATGGACCAACCATCAGCGAACTCCTTGCTGGCGGTTTGCTCGTTTTGCTCGCTTCGCGTGCTCGCCCGTCCCTGTCCGGGCAATTCTTCCAAGCCTTGTCCCCGTGCCAGCAGACTCTCGGCCTGCGAGTTGGGGGAGGCGGCCAGTTCCTGGCAGCGGGTAAACAAGGCAGTACCCGGTGTTGTGCCCGCACAAATAGCATTGATAGAACCGCCCAGCGAGTCGCTACCACTGTCGGCAAAAACGACCATCGGGGTGCAGGAAATGGCAAGAAACAAGAGTTTATGCATCGAATTATTCCCCTGAATAACGGACGATTGGCAAAGCATGGACTATCGTGGATATTCAAGCAAACGAATACTGTGGGTATTAGCGGTCAGCCTGCTTTCTATTTTCGATATTGGCTGAACGATTACCATAATCTACAAGCAGATGGTCTAAACATTGCATGGGATTTGGACTACCCTGTTTTCAATCCTTCAAGCAGGTATTAACCATGAGAGTTCGATTCCACGGAGCTGCCGGTGAAGTCACCGGGTCATGTCATGAAGTCCACGCGAACGGAAAGATGCTGTTACTCGATTGCGGCATGATCCAGGGCAGCGATGAAGATGAAAAACGCAATGAACTGGAATTTCCTTTCGATGTAAATGCTGTCGATGCGGTAGTGCTCAGCCACGCCCATATCGATCATTGTGGACGATTGCCTTTGTTGGTGAGCCGCGGATATCGCGGACCAATTTATACCCAGACGGCGACAGCGGATTTACTGAAAATATTACTGGAAGATGCAGCCTCCCTGGCATTGATGGATGCCGAACGCGATAACAAACATCGTCGCGACGGACACCAGAATCATCGCCCGCTATTTACCAAGGCCGATGTCGCGAGCGTGTTGAAGCATGTCAAGGCAATGGCCTATGAAGAACCGGTCGATATTTTTCCGGGAGTGAAAGTCACCTTGCGCGATGCCGGGCATATTCTGGGTGCGGCTTCGGTCACGCTCGAGTCGGAAGGAAAAACACTTCTGTTCTCGGGTGATCTTGGGCCTAAAAACACTCCGATTCTGCGTGATCCTGCAGTACATAAAAAGGCCGATCTGGTGCTGATGGAATCTACCTATGGCGGGCGTTTGCATCGTTCACGCGAGGCGACGATTACCGAGCTGGGCGAGATTTTCGAACAGGCATGGCACGATGGTGGCAATGTGTTGATTCCTGCGTTCGCCGTTGGTCGTAGCCAGGAGTTGTTGTATTGGTTCGCCAAATATTTTGATGAATGGAACCTGGGCCGGTGGAAGATTTATCTCGATAGCCCGATGGCCGTCAAAGTGGTTGCAGTTGTCGATAAACATGAAGACTTGTTTGACGAGGATGCGAAAAAAGTCTGGCAACAAAAAATCCGTCCGTTCGCAATGCCGAATCTACATTTCACGCCGGAAGTGGCGCAGTCAAAAGCGATTTCGGATTGTAAACGCGGCGCGATTATTATTGCAGGATCGGGGATGAGCAATGGCGGTCGCATTCGCCATCACCTGAAGAATCATCTAGGCAACAAGAAGCACCATGTTATTTTCGTTGGATATCAGGCACAAGGCACCCTGGGCCGTCGTCTGGTCGATGGCGCGAGAGAAGTGCGCATTTTCAATGAAGAAATCAGCGTCAATGCGCAACGTCACACGATTGGTGGTTTATCGGCACATGCCGATCAGGCGGGGTTGCTGGAATGGTACGGCCATTTGGAAAATCATCCCCGCGTAGTGCTGGTGCATGGTGAGGATGATGCACGGATTGCCATGCAGGACGTGATGCAGAAGAAATACGGCAATCAAGTTTTTCTCGCGAAGCCGGATATGGAAATGGACGTATAGAAAAACGCCCCATAAGGGGCGTTTTCCTTAAAGAAAAAATGTCTTTTTATTTCTTGCTAGCGATCCAGCGATCAATTTTTGCATCGAGTACCGACAGCGGCAGTGAACCGTCTTTCAGGATTTCATTATGGAATTCGCGGACGTCGAATTTGTCACCAAGCTGAGCACTTGCCCGGGCGCGCAGTTCGGTAATTTTTAGTTGACCGGTTTTATAAGCGAGTGCCTGGCCTGGAATCGCCATATAGCGTTCGGCTTCTGCAATGGCGTCGGTTTCCGACACGGCAGAATTGTCGCGCATGTATTTGATAACCTGTTCGCGACTCCATCCCTTGTCATGCAAACCGGTATCGACGACCAGACGAATGGCACGCCACAGCTCGCCCTGCAGGCCGCCAAAATACATGTACGGGTCGGTGAAAACGCCTAATTCCTTACCGATGGTTTCCGCATACAGGCCCCAGCCTTCGATATACGCAGTATCGCCGCCAAAACGACGGAACTTTGGAATGCCGGTCAATTCCTGTTGCAATGCAATCTGGAAATGGTGGCCGGGAATGGCTTCATGCAGATACAGATCTTCGGAATCCCAGGTTTTACGTGTGGGTAGATCGTGAGTGTTGACATAGAAAACACCGGGGCGGGTGCCGTCTTCGCTTGGGCCCTGATAATCACCGCCGGCAGCCGACGCCGCGCGGAAGGATTCGGTTGGACGAATTTCAAAACCGGCTTTCGGTGTGACCGAGAAAAATTCCGGGATTTTTCTGTCGACTTTTGCACGCAGCGCGTTATAGGTATCGAGCAG
>JAYUWO010000192.1:0-29594 GCA_043753545.1 Arenimonas sp. | reverse complement strand
CGTCTTCAGTGGTTTTTTGATCTTTACCTTCTTCATAGACTGCCAAAAAGCCGGGATCAACCACCGTGGTTCCGCTGGCGCGAAAGCCATGCTCGCTGCCTGCTGCCAATTCAACGGTGACGGTGTTCATGGTGGCGGGCACCATTTGCGATGCCAGTGTACGCTTCCAGATTAATTCGTATAAACGACGCTCGTCATCACCCAGAAATTTTGCCACGCTTGATGGCAGGCGCAATGCCGAAGTTGGACGAATCGCTTCATGCGCTTCCTGCGCATTTTTTGATTTGGTTTTGTAGACGTTCGGTTTATCGGGCAAGGCCTGAATGCCAAAGTCGCGTGCAATCACATCGCGAACTTCCTTCACTGCATCCTCGGACAAACTGGTGGAATCGGTACGCATATAGGAAATCAAACCGACCGGGCCTTCTTCACCAACTGCAAAACCTTCATACAGTTTTTGTGCGACCCGCATGGTACGCGAGGTGGTGAAGCCGAGTTTACGTGCTGCTTCCTGTTGCAAAGTCGAGGTAATAAACGGCGGCGAAGGCCGGCGCTTGCGTTCCTTGCTCGACACGTCGGTGACGTGCAGGACATCGCCAGCGGCTTTGACCAAGCGCTCGCGTGCAGACTGCGCATCGTTTGAATTGGTCAGCGTGAATTGTTCGAATTTCTTGCCGTCGAGTTTTACCAGGCGCGCGGTGAAAGCCTGTTGCGGATGCGCGCATTCGGCCTCGACACTCCAGTATTCCTGATTTTTGAAGGCTTCGATTTCTTCTTCGCGATCAACGATCAAACGCAGTGCCGGCGATTGCACGCGACCGGCCGACAAGCCACGCTGGACTTTTTTCCAGAGTACCGGCGACAAATTGAAGCCGACCAGATAATCCAGCGCACGCCGTGCCTGTTGCGCGTCCACAAGATCCGACAATACCTTGCGCGGATTGGCGACCGCCGCAGAAACCGCCTTCGGTGTAATTTCGGTAAAGACGACGCGATTGATCTCCTTGCCTTTGAGCAAACCGCGTTCTTTTAATATTTCGGAGATATGCCAACTGATTGCTTCGCCTTCGCGATCCGGATCGGTCGCCAGCATGATGGTGTCGGCAGTCTTTGCGGCCTTGGCGATCGCTTCGACGTGTTTCTCGTTTTTCTCGATCAGCTCGTAACGCATGGCGAAATTCTTATCGGGATCAACCGCACCCTCTTTCGGCACAAGATCGCGCACATGGCCATAGGACGCCAAGACAATAAAGTCTTTGCCCAGATACTTGTTGATCGTTTTCGCCTTCGCGGGCGATTCAACGATAAGCAGATTTTTAGCCATGACTGGTATTTCTCCGACAACGAACGACGTATTTCCGGCCCCCAAAAAGCCGTGCTTTCCAGGATTTCCAGACGGCAAAGCCCGCATTAAAGCGGGCCCATCCTTTTTTATTAAGTGACTGCTTTGGGCCGAGCTGTCAAGCTATTGCTACAATATTTATTTGCTCAATCTTAAAAAAAGCTTACTAATCATATAGTTGGCAGTTTTCGCCAAAGTGCTGAGGATTGTGAGATGCCTCACAAGTCCAATCGCCTTTGCCGGTATAACGATAGGTAAGCCTCTTGTAAGTGTCCCATAACAGATAAATTTCGCAGGCTTCACCATTACTGCTCAAACCGACATACAGTTCTGAAGTCATCGGCTTCAGGGGCTGCTCCAATTGCTTCATTTCAGCATCGTCATTTGACAGGCAATTCTGATCGATTGCCACGCGTTTGCTGATCGCTCGCTGTATTGGCAAGACTAGCGCTGCCATCTTTTGATGCCGTGCCAATTCCGCTTGTTCCTGTTGCTTGATGAAATGAAACATCGGAATCATTATTCCTGCAGCCATCACAAGCGGCATAATCAAAATGCCGATGACCAGCGTTATGATTGCACGCTTATTTCGATTGATCGGTAAAGGCGTCGATGCATCGTCGCGCTCAAGTACCAGCGTGTGGGCCAGAAAATCATGCAGCGCCTGGCGCTTCTCGGTAAATGCTGCAATCAGGAATCCGATATTCTGCGAAAGGTGGCTGAGCGCAGCAGAGAACCAGCGCAGTGCCGCAGTGGATTTATCCAACGGCTCACCCTGATCGGTGCTAACTACGAGGCCAAGATATTGCTTGCCCCAGGAACCACGCCGCGAAGAGGTTTCAGAATAGACATGGTACGCGCCGCTCAGTCCAATATATAAAAGTACATAGGCGAACAGGGACGACATCATGACGATCGCAATGGTGTCCGGATTTTCTTCAAATGAAACACCTGCCAAAAAGTAAACGGCAGCGGCTATGCCCGACACCACGGCGAGTGTCGTCATGCTCAGTAGCCATTGATCAATCATCAATGCCGCCCAGCGATGGAAAAAATTGGCGTATTTGATCTGGCGTTCATTCAACATCGGACGAGCAACCGGGGGCAGATTAATCCCCAGCTCAGCGGCATGCGCAGACAAACTTTGCCATTGCTGCAAATCGATATTCCAGACGAGGCTTCCGGATCCCAGTTCGCCACGCTCATAGGCCGCTTTTATGACGCTTGCGGCAACAGGTCCTATTTGTTGTTGTGCACCGACGTAATGCCAAAGTTTATCGGTCACGTTTTGATTCCTTTACTGAACTTGATATTAGGTATTGTGTACTGCAAGCTTTCTGGCTGATTATGGACGACACGAGGCCGGTGCATATTTCGCAGGCAGGGTTCCGGCAGCGCCGTTAAGTTTATTGGAACCTTCTGCATTGCATTCCCAGACAACCATTCCGTCCGGCCCGATATCGGCACGCAACATCAGGGTCTTTCCGGAGAGTCCCGGCTGGGATGTTGAAAAAGTAATCCGGATATCCTGCGCCGATGGAATGGCAATTTCCGAAACGATATCGGAAGACGGCGATGTGTAACCTGCCTCTTGGTTGTTGTTGGGCCATTTTTCTGTCATGAAACGTGTTTCCGATGTTGCCAGCTTTGCTGCTGCCGCCAAACCCAACGCCTCTCCCACTTTTGCACGTATCGTGAAGTCCTGATAGGCAGGTATCGCGATCGCAAGCATGATACCGAGCACCGGAATCGAGAGCAGCGCTATTACGCCCAACACGATTAACCACGCCGACATACTTTTTTTCGCTTTCGGACGAATCCGCAGGGATTCTGGAACGCCGAGCGCGTCAAAATTATTCGATAACGGCTGCCATGCCGGCATGCCTTCCTGCCATACCATGCTGTTGGCGGTAACTTGCCCATGACGCAAGGCATCGATCAACACGTTGGCATCCATCGGCCCGACCCGCTGCTGGTTCTTGTCGACGTAATACCATTGCGCCATTTCGTATCCCCTGACTTTTATAAATTGCGTAAAAAAGCCGCCGCAATGCGACGGCTCCGATTGAACACTTTTTGAATGCTTTAACCTTTAGTGTATGGGCTCAGGGTCGTCACCGAACATCTGGTTTTCCATCCACGCAAATGCCGCTTCCGAACCGGGCTGATTGAACAACACCATCAAGACCACCCATTTCAAATCGTCCAGGTCGATTTCTTCCTGATCGAGTGCCATTGCACGATCGAGCACCAATTCGCGTTGATCAGCATCGAGCACACCCTGCTGTTCCAGGAACATCAAAAAGCCGCGGCTTTCGGTATCGAGCCTTTGTAATTCAATCTCTGCGAACAAACGCAGCGGCGCATCGAGACGTTTTGCCGGATTAAGCGTACGGTCACGCGAAAGCTCATCGAGCCAGTCAAACGCTTTATTGATTTCAGTGGGGCTGAAGCCGGCTTGTAGCAAATTTTTCTGGAGGGAGTCGCGATCCCGGACGACATCGGGGTCGTCGTAGATATAGTTTTCAAACAAAAAAAGCAGTACGTCGAGTATGGTTTCTTCTTTCATTACCTTCGCCAGTGCCGAACCGCGGCACAACGGATGAATTAAGTGCTTCGGGCGTACCTTCCGTCTGAGACAGTGATATTTCCTTCCAACTCCATAATGAGAAGCATGGACGACAGTTCTGGAGCCGTCAATCCCGTTCGTTCAGCAAGTTGATCCAGACTTGCAAGATCATGCCCCAGCGCTTCCCAGATCGATCCCTCCGGAAACTTGAGCTGCCTGGGCGTAACGATCTTGGGATGGACAGACTCAATGCCCTCCAGTCGTCCGCGAAGAGCTTGTGCCAATTCATTCGCCACTGGCCGCAGTGCATCGGTTAGATCGGCAGGTTTTTCGACAAGAATCGCTCCCTGCCTGATCAATTTATGGCATCCGCGTGTCATTGGATTATGAATTGATCCGGGAATCGCAAATACCTCCCTCCCGATTTCCGCAGCCAGGCGCGCGGTGATAAGTGCACCGGAACGCTCGGCCGCTTCAACAACCAGACAACCGAGACTCAAACCGGCAATGATGCGATTTCGACTTGGAAAATGTTCTTTTAGTGGCGGAGTACCAGGCGGATGTTCGCTGACGATGGCGCCATGACGGGCGATAATTTCCGCCAGCCCCTGATTTTGTAAGGGATAGACCGAGTCCAGGCCGGTTGCTACCACTGCAACCGTTGCAACACCGACCTTGTCAGGTACGCTTAGCGCACCACCATGTGCGGAGGTATCTATACCTTCCGCAAGACCGCTTGTTACGCACCAGCCCGCTTCCGTTAATGACCGTGCGAATTGTTTCGCATTCTCTCTTCCGCCCGAGCTTGGATGACGCGATCCCACAATGGCAATTTGCGGGTGCCACAACAAATCGATATTGCCGACCACAAACAAGGCGGGCGGCGGATTTTCCGTTTGACGAAGAAGATCGGGGTAGTCTGCGTCATGCCAGGCAATGACATGATGATCAGACTCATCGCACCACTCCAGGTCTTGTTCCAGCCTCACTTGGTCGGGTGACAACAGCTGTGTGCAGGCTTTTTCGGTTATACCCGCAGAACGCCATTCTTTTTTCCCCGCCTGTAGGACCTGATCGGGACATCCGAATTTATCGAACAATGATCTAAGTGCAGATGCACTTGATGAGTAACGCACTAGCGTAAGCAGTGATGAATTTGCGGCAAAATGATTTTTCATGGCCGCATAAGTTTGCGGCGCCCGAAGGCGCCGCAATGTAGGAATTAGTTACTGTGTTGCGTCAGGGCTCTTTAGTAAATCGCCTGTGTGGACCGGACGAATACCATCCATGACTAATGCATAACTCACTTTGTCGAAAGTCCGGAAGACCATGGCATTGCCGAGGAAATCATCCGGCATCGCGACTTTGTCTTTTTTAGCCGCAAGCAAATACTTGTGTTTGACAATGTCCGGCACCATTGCGCCGTCATGCCATATCGAGAAAGTGTTGCCATTCCTGATGCCATCGCTGGAACCCACCGACAGTGCAATCACGTAACGAGGACCGGCAAATGCCAATCCATCGGTGATGGATAACACGCGGGCGTGACCAGGTATATTGGTCGCCGCGGTTGGCATGTAGCTGGCGTCATAGGGCGTTGGGTCGACAGGCAACACTCGGTCGCCCACTCTGACTTCACGACCTTCGCTGCGCAGCACGACGACGGTGATTTCACCCTGAATTTGGGTGACTTCGGCAAGCGCGTGCTGGGCCATTTCGATTCCAAGCAGGCCTCGCTTACCTTTTGGTGCATCGCGGCTGGCACCACCGGCAGCCCAATGCTGACCCCAGTTTTGATGGAAACGATCACCGCGGTAGTTTAAATCAGTGGCGTAATCGAAATTTTTCCCACGCACATAGTCCTGTGTCGGACGGGCTATCTGCACCATCTGCCCAGGCTGGGCACCGCTCATGCCACGAATGTAGGCAACTTGCCCGGCTGAGGAGCGCAGGCGATCCTCTTCCAGCCCAATCACGTAAGGCAGGGATTTGACGTCGTTGACGACGGTCAGCTCTTTCAGGAAAGGCTCAATTTCAGATAACCGTATCGCACCGACGGGCTCGCCCTGTCTAATTTGCGGACCGGACGATAAGTACGGCCTGCCTCCCACATAAACCAGACTCAATACGTCACCCGGATAAATGCGATGTGGGTTCTTGACCTGAGGATTGGCCTGCCAAATTTCTGGCCAAAGCCACGGTTTTCTCAAAAACTTGGCTGAAATGTCCCACAAGGTGTCTCCCTTGCGAACGACATAGGTCGAGGGATGGTCTTGGCGCAGTTCCGCCGCGAAGGCGATTCCGGCAAGGGCGATAAATGTGGCAGTGAAAACTGCAAGTAAGCGTTTAAGCATGACGGCTATCCACCTGATTCCCCAAGGTATACGGTTGAGACTATAGCCCAAAACTAGGTAAGGAAAGCAAGCCCAAGCAGCTTATAATGCCCAGATTGCCCTCATAATCCTGATTTTGGCCCCAAAACCCATGGCTCTATTACCTATTATTGAATTCCCCGACCCCCGATTGCGCACGGTCGCCAAGCCCATTGCGCAAGTCGATGACGCCATGCGCCAGTTAATCGACGACATGTTCGAAACCATGTACGAAGCACCCGGCATTGGTCTGGCCGCGACACAGGTCAATGTACATCAGCGCTTACTTGTCTTGGACGTAAGCGAAGACAAAACACGGCCATTGGTGTTCATCAATCCCGAAATCCTGTTGTCCGAAGGCAGCCAGACTTATCAGGAGGGTTGCCTCTCGGTGCCCGGTATTTTTGCCGATGTAAAACGTGCCGACCGCATCAAGGTGAAAGCACTCGATCGCAATGGCGAATCGTTTGAAATAGAGGCCGATGGTTTGCTGGCCGTCTGTATCCAGCACGAAATGGATCATCTGGCCGGAAAAGTCTTCGTCGATTATCTGTCGCCGCTCAAACGCGAGTTGGTAAGAAAAAAACTCGCGAAGCAACGCAAATTAGCCGACGAAGACGAAGGCTAATGACATTAAGGATTGTGTTTGCAGGCACGCCGGATTTTGCAGTGCCGTGCCTGCGTGCTGCCGCTCGTCTTGGTGACATCGTTGCGGTTTATACGCAACCCGATCGCCCTGCCGGACGCGGACGGCAACTAACTCCCTCGCCTGTCAAAGTTGAAGCCCTTGCGAGTGGCTGGCGAATCGAGCAGCCGGAAAACTTCAAATCCATCGAAAGCAAAAAAGTGCTACGAGAGCTCAAGCCCGATGTCATGATCGTGGTGGCCTATGGCTTGCTGCTTCCGCAATCGATTCTGGATATTCCAAAAAACGGATGCTGGAATGTGCACGCATCCCTGTTACCGCGTTGGCGCGGAGCGGCACCGATCCAGCGTGCCATCGAAGCGGGCGACAAGCAAAGCGGAGTCTGTCTAATGCAGATGGAAAAAGGTCTGGACACCGGACCGGTTCTAATGTGTTTGAACACGCCGATTTCCGATGACGATACCGGTGGACGTCTGCATGATCGACTCTCTGCACTGGGAGCCGAAGTATTAAGCGACGGCTTGAAGTTGTTGCGTGCAGGCATCAAGCCTGTTGCCCAGACCCAGCCGGATATCGGCGTGACCTACGCACACAAACTCGATAAGCAGGAAGCAAAACTTGACTGGTCACTTTCGTCGGAAATGCTGGCCAATGAAGTCCGCGCATTTAATCCCTGGCCTATATGCGAAGCCCAGGTCAATGGTGAGCGATTGCGAATCCACCATGCCGTTGCCATACCGGTCACGCACAAGCAAACACCGGGCACGATTCTATTGGTGAATCAAAACGGACTTGATATTGCATGTGGCGAAGGGGCATTGCGTCTGTTGCAGGTTCAGCGCGAGGGCGGACGCATGATTTCGATCGCCGACTATTTGAACGCACATCCTTCTTTGCGGGCCTTGCAATGATTCCGGGCACCGAGGTTCGGATTCTTGCAGCCAAGCTTGTTGCGCAAGTCCTGGCGGGCAAACGTTCGCTAAAAGCCGTGCTGCAACAACACATTACCGAACTCGACGATCCGCGCGATCGAGCCTTGCTGGAAGCGATCTGCTTCACAACATTGCGTCATCATCGTTATTATGAATTTGTATTGTCGCAATGGCTGAGCAAGCCGTTACCGCGAAAAGATTATGCCATCCAGTGTTTATTGCTAACCGGCCTGGCGCAATTGCATGGCATGAAAATGCCGGCACACGCTGTCGTCTCAGCCACGGTCGAAGCAGCACGCGAAGTTGGCCAAGTGACGCAAATCGGCTTGGTCAACGCCATCCTGCGACGCGCAACACGCGATCCCTTGCCAACATCGAGCAACCAAGCCATCCAGAGCAGTCATCCCGATTGGCTGATTAAACAGTTGCAGCACGAATGGCCGAACAACTTCAACGATATTTTATGGGCCAATAACGAAGCGGCATCGTTATGGTTGCGGGTCAATTCCAAACGCGGTTCGCGTAGCGAATCGCTGGCCGCATTTCGCGAAGCACAAATCGAATGCGATGCTCCCGAAAGCCCACACAATTCCATTCGCGTGCAAGAGCACCAGGCACTGAACATGTTGCCTGGATGGAGTGAGGGCAAGTTCCTGGTACAGGATGGCGCCGCCCAACTGGCCGTCGAAGCTCTAGCGGTAAAAGGCGGCGAATACATTCTCGATGCCTGCGCTGCACCTGGCGGTAAAACCGCACATCTGGCCGAACTGGTGGGAGATGGCCGAATTCTTGCATTGGACATTGCCGCAGCCCGTTTGGCACCGATCAATGAAACCCTGGAACGATTGGGGCTGGAATCAGAAAAAATCCGTGTGAGTATGGCTGATGCCGCTGATGCGACGAGCTGGTGGGACGGTGAACAATTCGACGCCATCCTGCTCGATGCGCCCTGTTCTGCCACCGGCATCATTCGCCGACAACCGGATATCAAATGGCATCGCAAGGCCGAAGATATCGGCAAACTGGCGGAGCTGCAGGCGCGCATTTTGCGATCGCTCTGGCCTTTGTTGAAGCCGGGCGGCCGAATGCTGTATTGCACCTGCTCGGTGTTGAAAGAGGAAAATGAATTTCAGATCAACCGTCTGGTATCCGAATTCAGGGACGCTGTCGTGTTGCCGCTCGATGCAAAATTCGGCCATGCCAGCGGTCTGGGTCGACAACGCTTCCCCGGCGAAGACAAAATGGATGGTTTTTTCTACGCACTTCTTCAAAAGCGTAACGAGGTTCTGCCGTGACGACTATGCCTGCATTGAACATGGATGAGCGAAAGCACTTGTTCTGGTTTTTCGTATTGGCTTTTTTCATGCTGGCGGCAGGCTATGGTCTGAGGGAGCCTTGGCCCTCCGACGAGCCGCGTTTTGTGCTCGTCGCAAAACAAATGGTGGAAAGCGGAAACTACCTGTTTCCGCACCGCGGGATCGAGCTGTATCCAGATAAACCACCGGTTTTTTTCTGGATTCTTGCCGCCTTCTATCACCTGATCGGAAGTTGGCGCTGGAGTTTCTTGCTGCCTTCGCTGATTTCCGGAATGACGGTTCTGGCGCTGACGTATGACGCAGCGCGACGACTCTGGAATCCGCGCGCAGCACTTTGGGCAGCTGCGGCCGTATTGTTTAGTGTGCAGTTCGTCTATCAATTTAAACGCGCGCAAATCGACCCGGTGCTGGTTTTATTTACGACGATCGCCTTGTACGGTTTCATCCGGCATCTTTTGCTAGGCCCGCATTGGCGCTGGTTTTACACCGGCTGTTTTTTTTCCGGTCTCGGCATCATTACAAAAGGTGTCGGCTTTTTGCCGCTACTGATCTTTATTCCCTACATTGCATTGCGCTTTTCCAAAGCCGACGGTCTGGCACCGCAAAGAAATTCCAACGGCTTGCGCTGGACCGGCGGGCTCTTTTTCTTTCTGGCGGCCATCGGACTCTGGCTGGTGCCCTTGCTGTGGACGGTGAATCAGGGCGGATCACCTGAACAACACGCGTATCTCAACGATATCCTGTTTCGACAAACCGCAGAACGTTATGCAAATCCCTGGGGGCATCACGAACCCTTCTGGTATTTCGCCGAAATCATTCTGCTTTTCTGGATGCCGTTTTCGTTGGCTTTGTTCTGGCTCTGGAAACCGTGGCGTCAGGCCTTTGCCGATCGCGATGCCAAGACTCTGCTGCCGTTGGCATGGGCAATCTTGGTCGTCGTTTTTTTCAGCATCAGCACCGGCAAGCGCGACATGTACATCCTGCCGGCACTGCCGGCTTTTGCCTTGGCCGCAGCACCGTTCATGCAAGCCATAACGGAACGCATCCGCTTTCGTTATGCCTTGATGACGGTGGTCGCATTGATCAGTCTGATTATTCTGGTACTTGGTTTGCAAGCCCTCACCGGAGAACCCGGCTTCGAGAAAAAATTTATCGCAGAACGTGGCACTGCAACGCTTGATTCATTGTGGTGGATGCTGATTGTCATCGGTAGCGCAGGCTTGTTGGCCAGCGCCTTTTTCAGGCACCACAAGCCATTGAAGAGTTGCGTGATTTTCTTCACCCTGCTGTGGGCGGGATACAGTTTTGTCGCCTATCCGGTGTTGGACGGGGCAAACTCGTCGCGCGACATCATGCTGAAAGCCCGACAAATTGCCGGCCCCGACGCCATCATCGGGCTTGTCGACTGGAAAGAACAGAATTTGTTGCAGGCCCGCGGGCCGACGACCGATTTCGGATTTCTGCAGCCAGCTACGAACCAATTGGGCAAAGCCGCCGACTGGATTAAATCCGATCCCGACAAACGACGGATTTTGTTGCAGACCAATAAAAAGACGCAATGTGTCAATTACAAAAGCCCCGATGTCATTCCACTCGGCAATGCCAATCGCAGAAGCTGGTTTCTCGTCGGCGAAAAAAGTATCGCCGGCTGCACATCGACCCGTTAGACCATTGGGTTAAACTTTCCAGCCATGACAAGCATCATTATCAGCACATATAACAAGCCCGAGTGGCTAAGAAAGACCTTGCTAGGCTATGCCTATCAAGACGACAAAGACTTTGAGCTCGTGATCGCAGACGACGGCTCCAACGAAAGCACAAAAAAGTGTATCGACGAATTACGCCCACTTTTCAAAAGTCCGATCCTGCATATTTGGCATGAAGATATTGGATTCCGGAAATGCCTGGTTTTGAACAAGGCAATACTGGCCAGCAATTCCGACTACATTATTTTCACCGACGGCGACTGCATTCCCAGAAAGGATTTTGTCGCCACTCATATGCAACTTAGAAGCCCGGGTCGCTTTTTATCCGGCGGCTACCACAAGCTGCCCATGAAACTCAGCGAAAAGATCAGCGATCAGGACATCAAGCTGGGCAAGTGCTTTAATTTGTCGTGGCTGAAATCACATGGATTAGCACCAAGCATTCGCAATCTGAAAGTTTCACCCTATCCCTTCAATCCCACCCTGCTCGATCATGTCAGTACAGCGAGAGCGAGCTGGAATGGCCATAACGCATCGGGATGGAAATCGGATTTTCTCTCGGCCAATGGCTTCGACAATCGCATGGAATACGGAGGACTGGACAGGGAGTTCGGTGAACGCCTTGAAAATGCCGGGATAACGGGCTTGCGTGTACGATATCGAGCAATCTGTCTGCATCTGGATCATTCACGCGAATATGCAAAACCGGAAAAACTTGCATTCAATAACGAAATTCGCCGTCATACGAAAGACAACAAATCCGTCCGCACTGAATTCGGCATCAATGAAATAACGCCGGAAGACTCAAAGGTAATGTGGACCGAAACCTCCGATTCCGTATCTTCAAACTAAACATCAAGCGGACTAATTCGTATGAAAATTTTGATTCTAGGCGCAGGACAGGTCGGGACGTCGGTAGCAGCGGCGCTGGCCTCCGAAAACAACGACATTACCGTTGTCGACACCGACGTTAACCGTCTGCGCGAACTCTCGGAAAAACTCGATATACGAACCATTATCGGCCATGCCTCTTTGCCCAGCGTGTTATCCCAGGCGGGTGCGGATGAAACCGATCTGCTGGTCGCCGTAACTTCGAGTGATGAAGTCAACCTGGTGGCCTGTCAAGTAGCCGCCAGACAGTTCAAGACCAAGACCCGAGTCGCCCGCCTGCGTGAAGCCGAATACATTCCACTTGCCACCGAAGGCGGTGCACATGCCGTGGTCAACGCTGCCATCAGTCCCGAGCAACTCGTCTGCAAGCACATTAAACGTTTAATCGAGTATCCCGGCGCCTTGCAGGTACTCGATTTTGCCGATGGCCGCGCACAACTGGTCGCCGTGAGAGCCGTTTCCGGCGGCGCTCTGGTAGGCCATGAAATCCGCGAGCTTCGACAACACTTGCCAAGCAATGTCGATGCCCGCGTGGCCGCGATTTTTCGTAATGGCAAGCCGATCCGGCCGCAGGGCAATACCATTATCGAATCGGACGACGAAGTCTTCTTCCTCGCCGATCAGCGCAATATTTCGCTCGTGATGAGCGAGCTACGAAAACTGGATGCACGTCCAACCAAGCGGATTTTTATCGCTGGCGGCGGCAACATCGGACGCAATTTGGCCCGAATGATCGAGAAAAAATATTCGGTAAAAGTGCTCGAGCGTTCGCGGGATCGCGCAAGAAACATCGCTGAGGATTTGTTGAACTCGATCGTGCTGGTGGGTGATTGTGCCGACGAAGATTTGCTGCGCGAAGAAAACATCGACCAGACCGATATCTATTGCGCGCTGACCAACGACGATGAAGCCAACATCCTGTCGGCAATGCTGGCCAAGCGTCTTGGCTGCCCGCGCGTGGTCGCGTTGATTAATCGCCCGTCCTACGCGGAGTTGGTGGAAGGCGGCAGTATCGATATCGCCGTCAGCCCGCAACAAGTCACTCTGGGTGCACTGCTCTCCCACATCCGTGAAGGCGCACCTGCCTATGTTTATCCGTTGCGTCGAGGGGCAGCTGAAGCCATCGAAGTTATCGTTCGCGGCGACCGTAGAACGTCCCGCGTAATAGGTCGCTCGCTGGAAGAATTGGAATTGCCCGAAAATACGACGATCGGTGGCATTGTTCGCGGCGAAACTTTGTTGATAGCCCATCATGATCTGGTGATCGAGCCGGGCGATCACGTCATCCTGTTCGTCATGGACAAGCGACAGCTCTCCAAGGTGAACGTCCTGTTTCAAGTCGAAGGCTCAAGCCTGTGAGTCTTCGATTACAGGCCATGTTGCGGATTTTCGGGGCGATTATTGCTGCCTCGTCCCTGATTTCACTGCCGCCTTTGCTAATCGCACTGGCGCTTGATGAAAACACCAGCTTGGCTTTTCTGGAGAGTATGGCAACGCCCGGCATTTTGGGATTGCTGATTTGGTGGCCGGTCAGGCACGTGCAATACGAACTGCGCCTTCGCGACGGCTTTTTGATCACGACCTTGATCTGGGTGATTGCCAGTTTGATTACGGCCATGCCATTTACGCTGGCAGCCCCGCACCTGTCATATACCGATGCCGTTTTCGAAGCTGCTTCAGGCCTGACGACAACGGGCGCCACGACCATCACTGGTCTCGATGCCCTGCCACGCAGCATGCTTTTTTTCCGACAGTCGCTTAACTTCTACGGCGGCATGGGTATCGTGATTCTGGCAATCGCGATTCTTCCCATGTTGAAAATCGGCGGCATGCAGTTGTTCCGTGCCGAAACCACCGGTCCGCAAAAAGACAATAAGCTCACTCCTCGAATCGCCGAAACCGCGCGTGCCTTATGGATGGTTTATCTGGGCTTGAACGTTCTGTGTGCGCTGAGCTACTGGGTCGGCGGCATGAGCTTTTTCGATGCCGTTTGTCATGCCATGGGGACCGTGGCGACCGGCGGTTTTTCGACCCATGATGCCAGCTTCGGTTATTGGAATAGTCCGCTGATCGAGGGGATTGCGATTTTTTTCATGCTGCTTGGTGGCATTAATTTCGGCATGCACTGGTATGCATGGCGTCGGGCAACTGTCGGTCATTATCAAAGCGATTCAGAACTCCGCACTTTTATCATTATTGTTTTGGTTGTTTCACTGATCGTATCGGCCAATATCTTTCTTGCGGGCAGATTCGATAGCGCCTTCGATGCCCTTCGTCACGGAACATTTCAGGTCGTCTCGAACATCACCACCACCGGTTTCACCACTACCGGATTCATCGATTGGCCTGGGCTGGCTCCTCTGTTGTTGATCATGGTCGGTTTTGTCGGCGGCTGCGCAGGATCGACATCGGGCGGCATAAAAGTGGCTCGTGTGCAGATGGTAATGCGCCAGGGCCTGCGCGAAATCAAGCAACTCGTCCATCCCAAAGGCCAGTTTCTGGTAACACTCGGCGGCAAGCGAGTCTCTGAAAGCGTCGTCATTTCAGTGGCGGGTTTTTGTACGCTCTACATTTCCAGCTATCTGGTTATGACCTTGATTCTGGCGGCCAGCGGTGTCGATATCGTCACCGCATTCTCGGCCGTCGCCGCGTGTATCAATAATATGGGGCCCGGACTTGGATTGGTCGCTTCGAATTTTCAAGCGCTGGATGACTTATCCATCTGGGTCTGCAGCTTCGCCATGATTCTGGGCCGTCTGGAAATCTTCACCGTGCTGGTTTTGCTCACTCCGCAATTCTGGCGAGAATGAAACTTGAGGTCCGGTGCGCGACACGTACACCCTAAAACGGTAGCGGTCCTCGACTGATCTTCGCGGACAATTGCAGCATCAATTTATCAGCCATTTCCCGCGGCATATACGGAATTCGAAACGCTGACGTCATTGCATTCGCACCAGCAGTATCCAGATACACACTCGCCATGCCGAATTGGCGATCGAGAATGCCTTCTCGCAAACTCATGCCCTGCAACTTGCTGATTTCGGCAAAACGCCATTCCCGTGAAAGCCAGCCTTCGCGGACGGCAATCAGGTCTTCGGTCTGGGCATATGCCGCATGTGCCGACCACACTTTGGCGCGCAGAAATAACACCGGAATTATCAGCAGCACCGCGAGTAAAGCAACATCATAAAAAATTGCGGCGGCAACGCCGGCCACGAAAAAAAACAAAGCCGGCAACATGAATTCACGCTTCCAGGCATCTCGGTGCAAGGCCTGCCAATGCTGAATCGGCCATTGTTCGCTTGCCAGAAAGCGGGCAATCAATTTATCCATTTCCTCGGGACCTGCCAGCGGAACAAGATCTCGCAAGGGAGATTTATTTTCCTCGTTCATGGCGGCACCGGCCGCGCTGTCCACTTTCAGACTGCGTTTTTCGAAACGACGATGCAGCCAACCTTCGGACAAGCCATAAGCCTGGATGCGACGCAACGGCAAGCTGCTTCGCAAGCGCGACAGCAGGCCTCGCTGTACCGTCAAGCGGCTACCCAACTGCGACAGGATGAATCCGTGATATTGAAGCAAGGCTAAAACGACCGAAAAAATTCGTACCAGCACCAGAAAAAACACCACCAGAAATACGATACCCAGCGCGGTGGAAACAGCGCCCAGATGCAAAGTGTCCGACCATCCAAATAGCCAATTGAAGCCCGAGTTCATCAGCTCGCCCATCGCTTCGCTCGCGGTCTGAAACGACACGCCGATCGCGGCACCAATGACGATCATCCCACGATTATTGATCAGCCCCAGCTTGACAACATCGGTAACCGAGAGCTCGTGCAAGGCATCGACATCGGCCAGCGGTGTTTCCGATGATGCCGAAACATCCGACGTGCTGGCATGACTGCGAATGGTCGCTTCCAACTCGTGGGCATCATCGATGCTGAGCACCCGCATCTCGGCTTCGGGCTTCGCGCCACCTGCCGCTTCCAGTCTGACCTCGGCAACCTTGAACAATCGATGTAAAACATTCTGCGTGATCGATACGTTTTGAATCCGGCTAAATGAAATGTGTCGCACCGATTTCTGGAACACACCGCTGCGCACTACCAACTCGTCATCCAGCACGCGATATCGATAGGTGAAATACTGGAATATCGAATAGATCGCCAGCGCCGCGACACCGATCAATGGCCACAACTCGTATCGCTCACCGCGTCCGGTGAACAGCAAAATGATCAGCGGAAAGGCAAATTGCCTGAGCTGCAATATCAGGACGAACAACCACGACAATGGATGCAGGCGTCGCTGCCGTTCATCTTCGGACATCGGCAAATCAATCTTCAACGCCGCCGGCTCATTCGTCATTGCGGCGATCCTTGGGCACCAGCACGTCACGCAGATATTCCGCGTCTGCCAGCAGCAAGCCGGACTGCCTTACCGCGCGTTCCTGGCTGCCTGCGGTATGCACTACCAATGTCGCCAGGCCATAGCGGCGCTCAAGCGGGCCGCGTTCGAAGTCCAGATGCTGCACCCGGGAGCGCGGTACGCAAATATGCTTGAACCAGGTTTTCCCCCGGCGCACATGCAATGCCTCGTCATCCAGTTTCCAGAAGGTATTACGCCAGCGATTGAAGGCTATGATGGCCGCGAGAATTGCGATCATCAGGGCCAATATCAACACGACGAAAAAATTCAGCCACGGCAAATCATCATTGGCGATGACGACAATGCTTGCAGGAATCAAGGCGATGATAAATGTCCAGACAAATGCCATGGCAATAAATACATTGCGGGCCGACGGTGCCAGCGGGCGCCAGTCATGTGCGGCTGGTGTAACCGGTATTTCCTTGGTGATTTCAATATTCATTTTTTAATAACACGATGGCCAATAGGGATTTTTTTCACCGCTACCCGGTGGTCTTAGCGTGTAACGTTTGTAGGTCCACTGGTACTGCCGAAGGTCACGATTTGCGATGGTTTCGACTTGTGCATTCATGACCCGGGTGGCCAAGATCAAATCCTTGTCGTGGATTCGACTGTCCGACGCTTCAAAAAACAAATCGAATCCATCATCAGTTGCTTCGGTATAGGCAAACACCACGGGAGCCTGGCTGCGTTCGGCGAGTTTCGGAATCAGACTCAGGGTCAGCGCCTGCTTGCCGAAAAACGGTGCGAACTCACCACCACCAAACTTGGGTTGCTGGTCGGGCGTTATTCCTACCGTTCCGCCTGCCTGCAAGGTTTTCCAGAGCGGTCGCATGGCATTGGTTTCGGCCGGCACCAACCGCACGTTTTCACCGCCGCGGGCTCGGCGTAAAAACACATCGCCCCAGTGCTTTTCGGGTACTCGGTACACCAGGGCGAAAGTGCCGAGCGATGCCATGTACTCGATCAACAATTCCCAATTGCCATAATGGGGCGCGGCGAGAATAAGCCCCTTCCCCTGCGCTTTCGCAGCATGGAGAACTTCAAGACCCTGGATGTTTTTTATCAACTGCAGATTGTTTTTGCGTGGACGCGTCCAGACGCGCAGTGTTTCGAGCAAATTGCGTCCGGTCGAACGCATGACGGCTTTTACCATCGACTCTGCCTTGTCTTCGTCGATTAATCCGGTGTATTCAAAAGTCCGGCGTGCCACTTTTGCTTCGCGCGTATTCAAACGGTAGGAAAGCACGCCCAGCATTTCACCCAGCATGCGTTGCCAGGACAAAGGAATGCGGCCCACGACGGCAGCCAGGAAAAACAAAAAATGCCCGAACCAGGCCGAAGTCTTCATGGGCCGAAGTCTAAACGGGAGTGCTCTGCGTTGACCAATATTTATCTTCTCTGTCAGCATGCGGGCATGATTGCACTTATTCAGCGTGTTTCCGAAGCCAGTGTCGAGGTCGATAACAAAATTATCGGCGCGATCGATACCGGCTTGCTGGCCTTGATCGCCGTGCAGCCCGGCGATGACGAAACTCGCATTCAACGCATGTGCGAACGCCTGCTGACGTATCGGGTTTTCAGCGACAATCAGGGCAAGATGAATAAATCGCTCCAGGATGTGGGCGGCGGCTTGCTGCTTATCAGTCAATTTACCCTGGCGGCCAATACCAATAGCGGCAAGCGTCCAAGCTTCAGTAGTGCGGCCAGCCCGGAAGATGGCCTGAAAGGCTTTGCGCGCCTTCTGGAATTGTGTCGCCAGCAACATCCCAAGGTTGAAACCGGGCAATTCGGTGCCGACATGAAGGTTCGGCTACTCAATGACGGACCGGTCACCTTTTGGCTGCAGACCTAAGCCAAAAATAAATCCAATACAATCAGTTAGTTGCCGCTCAAGTCCCGTTTCCTATATAATGCTGGGTTCCTTCACGTCTGCGGCTTTTTTTCAATGAGCATCGATCGTCCGACGCAACAGTCCGATATTAAATTACTCATCAGCAAAGGTCTTGAGCAGGGTTATCTGACCTATGCTGAAGTCAACGATCATTTGCCCGATGACATCGTCGATCCAGAACAGATCGAAGACATTATCGGCATGATTAATGGCATGGGTATCGAAGTGCACGAAGTTGCACCCGATGCCGAAACCCTGCTGCTGTCCGATTCCACGCCGGTTCAAAGTGCCGACGATACCGTCGCTGCCGAAGAAGCTGCCGCTGCACTGACAGCCCTCGATACCGAAGGCGGCCGCACCACCGACCCGGTCCGCATGTACATGCGCGAAATGGGCACGGTCGAATTGCTGACTCGCGAAGGCGAAATCGCCATCGCAAAACGCATCGAAGAAGGCCTGGGCCAGGTTCACGCCTCGCTCGCCAGTTTCCCTTGGTCGATCCAGTTATTACTCGAAGATTACGACTTGCATCTCGAAGGCAAGAAGCGTCTGGCCGAAGTCGTCAGCGGCTTTTTGGATCTTGAGCCACCGGTCGAAGAAATTCCGGTCGAAGCACTCGATGAAAACGCCGAAATCGTAGTCGAAGACGTCGTTGAAGGCGATGGCGAAGACGGCGAAGCTGCCGTGGTCGACACCGGTCCCGATCCGGTCGAAGTTGCACGTCGCATGGACATTCTGAAAGGCCTGCACGCCAAATTCCTGAAGCAACATGCCAAGGGCGGTTCGGCCGACAAGAAGACCCTGCAAATCCGCGAAGAGATGGCCGCTGAATTCCTGCGCCTGAAACTCCCGAATGTACAAATGGAAAATTTCGTCCGCAAACTGCGTGAAGTCGTCAACTCCATCAAGGATCACGAACGCCGCATCATGGACATCTGCACACGCTTGGCAAAAATGCCGCGCAAGGATTTCCTGCGCGCCTGGCCGGGCAATGAATTGAATGTCTTGTGGGCCGACGATGTTATCCGCCGCAAACAGAAGTGGTCTTCCGGCGTGCGCGAGCACAAGGACGACATCGTGGCCGAACAGGAAAAACTGGGCGGCATCGAATCGTCCCTGCATTTGTCGTTGGCCGACATCAAGGAAATCAGTCTCGCGCTGATCCGTGGTGAAGCCAAAGCCCGCAAAGCCAAGAAAGAAATGGTCGAGGCCAACTTGCGTCTGGTAATTTCGATTGCGAAAAAATACACCAACCGTGGTTTGCAATTCCTCGATCTGATCCAGGAAGGCAATATCGGCCTGATGAAAGCGGTCGATAAATTCGAATACCGTCGTGGTTATAAATTCTCGACTTACGCTACCTGGTGGATTCGTCAGGCCATTACCCGTTCGATTGCCGATCAGGCCCGTACCATCCGTATTCCGGTGCACATGATCGAAACGATCAACAAGCTCAATCGCATTTCGCGTCAAATGTTGCAGGAAATGGGCCGCGAAGCGACACCGGAAGAGTTGGCGAAGAAGATGGAAATGCCGGAAGACAAAATCCGCAAGGTCCTGAAAATCGCCAAAGAACCGATCTCGATGGAAACTCCGATTGGCGACGACGAAGACTCCCATCTGGGCGACTTCATCGAAGACACCAATGTCGAATCTCCGATGGAAACAGCCACCAATATCGGCCTGCGCGAAACAGTCGGCGATGTGTTGGCCGGCCTGACGCCGCGCGAAGCGAAAGTCCTGCGCATGCGTTTCGGCATCGACATGAATACCGATCACACACTGGAAGAAGTCGGCAAGCAATTCGACGTGACCCGCGAACGCATCCGCCAAATCGAAGCCAAGGCACTGCGTAAACTGCGTCACCCGAGCCGTTCGGAACAACTCCGCAGCTTCCTCGATCTGGAATAAATCGAAAAAACAAAAAGCCCTGCATTGCGGGGCTTTTTTTATGCATTACATTTAATTAGCTGTTTCACTATCGCCGCACAGCAGCGATAATAAACACCTCGTAGGTCGGGCCCTGGCCCGACTTAAGTTGCGCATCATATTGTTGTTTATGTCGGGCTAGAGCCCGACCTACCTCCGTCGGGCCTATAGCTCAATTGGTTAGAGCAGCGAACTCATAATTCGTTGGTTCCAGGTTCAAGTCCTGGTGGGCCCACCACTCTGCTCAAAAACAAGGCAAAGATTCCTTGAACACGATTCTTGAAACCCACGAAATTGAAACCGGAGCCAAGCCCTCGATAAGCGTCATCTGGCTGCATGGACTGGGTGCCGATGGTTTTGATTTCGCACCAATCGTGCCGGAATTGATCCGTGAAAACTGGCCGTCGATTCGCTTCGTGTTTCCTCACGCGCCGGTACGCCCTGTCACGATCAACAATGGCTTTAAAATGCGGGCCTGGTACGACATCAAGAGTTTTGATTTCAAACAACGCGCCGATGAAACTGGCGTACGCGAAAGCATGATGCAGGTCGATACATTGATCGCTCGAGAAAACGATCGCGGCGTACCGAGTTCACGAATATTTCTGGTCGGTTTTTCGCAGGGAGGTGCCGTCGCACTCGCCAACGGACTCCGCCGTGAAGGCGGCCTGGCCGGTATCGTCGCCTTGTCGACCTATCTGCCGATGGCGGACGTTACCGCCAACGAGATGACGAAAGCCGGCAAGAATACACCGGTCTTTTTTGCCCATGGTAGCGGCGACCCGGTCATACCGATGGCTATCGGCAAAGCCAGTCACCAGGCGCTCGTTGATCTTGGCATCAACAGCCAATGGCACGACTATCCGATGCAACATGCCGTCTGCGCCGAAGAAATTTCCGATTTGGCCAACTGGCTGGACCAGCGCATCGTCAAACTCTAATGGCTGATGCGTCGTCGAAGCACTATCGCCATCGCATGATGCTATGTGCATACTTTGACCATGCCAGACACCGCCAATAAACCGTGGTTGCCCGACCTCTGCCGTTTGCCGCGCATTGCAGCCGCGCTGGCAGTGGCGGAAATGGTGGTCGTACTGATGGCCATAACGCCACGCCCCGAGGGCCTGTGGAATCTTAAAGAATTCATCGGCACTAGCGGCTTTGCGCTCTGGCTCGCCCTCGTCGTCGCGATGTTGTTATGCAAAGGCCGCGGACTGATTAATCGCCTGCCGATGGCTTTGGGTATTTTGTGCAGCATCAGCCTGCCGATGGCCCTGGCCGCCTTCGGTGCCGGGTTCGTCAAACAAATCGATTTGGGATTGGGTTACGGCTTGCTGATGCCGGAAGTGAACACGATGCATTTCATCAGCAGCATTGCCTTGATGACCGGTTTGATAACGGCGATTGCGCTTCGTTATTTTTATGTGCGCGAGCAATGGCAGGCGCAAGTGAATGCCCATGCAAAGGCACAGGTTGATGCGTTGCAAGCAAGAATACGGCCGCACTTCCTTTTCAATTCGATGAATTCGATTGCAAGCTTGATCCGGCGTGATCCGGTGACGGCAGAACGCGCCGTCGAGGATTTGGCGGACTTATTTCGTGCAGCGCTGGGTGCCGGCAACAGCGAATCCACATTGGGCGAAGAAATTATTCTGGCCGAACGTTATCTCGGCATCGAAGCCCTGCGCCTCGGTGACCGCCTGAAAACACTTTGGGACATTGCCCCCGAGGTCGATCGCGACATGCGAATGCCGCGCCTGATCCTGCAACCCTTGCTGGAAAATGCCGTCATTCACGGCATTAGCCGGCTACCCGAGGGTGGCGAAATTCTCATAAAAATCCGGCAGGCATCGAAAAGCCTGTCGTTCATCATCGAAAATCCCGCGCCACCGCCACGCGAGAGCGACAACAGCAACGGGCATGCCCAGGATTCGATTGCGCAACGCCTGCGTTACCAGTTCGGCGCGAAAGCCCAGCTCCGCACTACATACCGGGATGGACGATATATCTGCCAGGGCGAGTGTCCGTTAACATGAGTGCATCATGAAAATATTGATCGTCGACGACGAACCGCTTGCACGTGAACGCCTTGCCGATTTCCTCGGCGAACTACCGGATTGCACCTGTGTCGGAGTGGCCGTGCATGGACGCGATGCTGTCGAAAAGGCCGTCGAACTGCAGGCGGAAGTGGTGTTGATGGACATTGCCATGCCCGTCATGGACGGGTTGGAAGCCGCCCGACATTTACGCGAGCTGCCGGTACCGCCGGCCGTGATTTTCTGCACTGCTTTTGACGAACACGCCCTCGCAGCGTTTGAAACGGCCGCCGTTGATTACCTCGTCAAACCTGTTCGCAAAGAGCGTTTGCAGCAGGCGCTGGAGCGTGCTCGCACCCAGCGTGCCGGCATGCATGCTGCACTCACAAAACTGGTGACGCAAAAACAGCGTACGCATCTCAGTGCACGACTAAGAGGCAGCTTGCGCCTGATCTCAATCGAGGATATTTATTATTTGCAGGCCGATGAAAAGTATGTCGTCGTGCATCATTCCCGTGGCGAAGACTTGATCGAGGAATCCCTCAAATCCATCGAGCTGGAATTTCCCGATGTGTTCCTGCGGATTCATCGCAATTGTCTTGTGGCACAGACCGAATTCCAGGAACTACGGCGCGGCAACGATGGCAGCGTACATGCCATCTTGCGTCATGGAAAATTGGCACTCGAAGTCAGTCGCCGCTGCGTGCAGGGCTTGCGTGAGCAACTAAAGCATTTGTAGGAGCCCGCTCTGTGTAATTCGCGCAGCGAAATACATACAGAGCTGGCGACCAGCGTGGAAGCAATCGCCAGCTCAAATGCATTTCGCTTTGCTCAATGCTTGAGCGGGCTCCTACGATCAAATTACAGTAATTTATCCAAGGCCAATCGCCCATGCCCGAATTACCCGAAGTTGAAACGACCCGTGCCGGATTGGCTCCGCATTGCGAAGGCCGCACGATTCGCAACGTGATTCTGCGACGCCCGGATTTACGTTGGCCGATTCCGAAGGAAATAAAAAAAATCCTGCCTGAGCAATCCAT
The DNA here is from genome assembly GCA_043753545.1 of Arenimonas sp. Lineage (GTDB taxonomy): Bacteria > Pseudomonadota > Gammaproteobacteria > Xanthomonadales > Xanthomonadaceae > Arenimonas. The sequence continues at coordinate 6,496 of JAYUWO010000192.1, read as the reverse complement.
CGTGAAGGTACGAAGACGGGCGAAATATCTATTGCTCGACACTGAACCCGGAAGTGCCTTGCTGCATCTGGGCATGTCGGGATGTCTGCGTGTTTTACCTAAGACAAGCCAGGTAGAAAAGCATGATCACGTCGATATCGTTCTCGACAACGATACCGTGATCCGATTTACCGACCCACGTCGCTTCGGATGTCTTCTCTGGCAGCCGGCAGGTGAGACCCATTCACTTCTGCAACACCTTGGCCCCGAACCCTTGTCCGAACATTTCGACGGGGACGTATTATTCGAACAAAGCCGTGGTCGACGAACGCCCGTCAAACATTTCCTGATGGACCAAAGCATTGTGGTTGGTGTCGGCAATATTTACGCCGCCGAAAGCCTGTTCAAAGCCGGCATTTCCCCAATGCGTGAAGCCGGGAGCGTTTCGCGAGCCCGCTATGCCGCCCTGGCCGATGCGGTGAAAAATATTCTCAGTTATGCCATCCAAAGAGGCGGCACCACCTTGCGTGACTTCCTGAATGCCGATGGGGCACCGGGTTATTTTGAGCAGGAGCTTTTCGTTTATGGACGTGAAGGCGAGCCTTGCAAGGTCTGCGGCAAACCCGTCCAGGATCTCAGAATGAGCAACCGGGCCAGCGCCTGGTGCAAAAAGTGCCAGAAATAGCATTTTTGCTTAACAATTCGTAACACCGTGCAGATTCGGCTTACACTAGCCATTCAACCCGCATAGACGGGACCGGGGATTGCATGGCGGATTCTGCTGACATTACTTTATGGCTCAACGCTGCGCGTGGCGGCGATAAAAGTGCACTGGATCGTGTGCTGGCCACTTTGTATGCCGAACTGCACACCATGGCGCGCCGTCATCTTGGCGGCAATCAGGGCCACACGCTCGATGCCACCGGATTGGTACATGAGGCCTATATCAAATTAATCGGGCGCGGCAGTGCCGAGTTCGAAGATCGCGCCCATTTTTTTGCCTATGCCGCTTCGGCGATGCGTAGTGTCGTCGTCGATTACGCCCGTCAACGATTGGCGGTAAAACGTGGTGGCGATTTGCATCGCGTGACCGAGCTTCCTGAAGATGCCGGCGGCGGTTTGCGCTTGAATGAAGATATGCTCGGCCTGGATACCGCATTGAATCGTCTAGCCGATGTCGACAAAAAATTGGCGCAAGTGGTTGAGCTGCGTTATTTCGCCGGCCTGTCGGAAACCGAAATTGCCGCATTACTGAAACGCTCGGAACGCAGCGTGCGTCGCGACTGGCAGAAAGCACGCTTGTATCTACTGGCATCCCTGCAGGACTAAAAGATGCACACCGAGCGCTGGGCCACCTTGTCGCCCCTGCTGGATGAACTTCTGGAGCTCACCGGCGAAGCCAGACAAATGCGCATGTACCAGATGCAGGAACAGCATCCCGATCTGGCGGAAGAAATATTCAAGCTGATGGAACTGGAAAAAGAAAATCCAGAGTTCCTTGCCGAACCCTTGGCCAATTTGAATAATCTCAATCCCCGCATCAATGATGAAATCGGTCCGTATCGTCTCGTCAGTTTGCTCGGCGAAGGCGGCATGGGGCATGTCTGGCTGGCCGTGCGTTCCGATGGCTTGTACGAACGTCGCGTCGCCCTGAAACTGCTTCGCCCCGGCCTCGGCGATGCCGGACTTCGACAACGCTTTACCCGGGAGCGACAAATTCTTGCTCGTCTGGCGCATGCCCATATCGCACGCCTGCTCGATGCCGGTGTCACGCCGGATGGCCAGCCCTATCTCGCCCTCGATTACGTCAATGGCGAACCGATTACCGATTACGTCAAGCGACTGAATCTAGATTTGCGCAGTCGCCTGTTGTTGTTCCGCCAGGTTTGCGACGCGGTCAGTCATGCGCATGCCAATCTGGTTGTCCATCGCGATTTGAAACCTTCCAATATTCTGGTAACGCCGAGCGGTGAAGTCATGCTGCTGGATTTCGGCATCGCCAAGCTGCTGGACCACTCCAACGGCGATCAAACTGAAATTACACAAACCGGCAGTCGCACCTTTACCCTGCATTACGCGGCACCGGAACAACTGCGCGGTGAAATCATCAGCACCATGACCGACGTGTATGCGCTTGGTGTCGTGTTGTATGAAATTCTCGCCGGCTGCAAACCGTACTCACCGGAACGCAAGACCGATGCCGGCTGGGAAGAAGCCATCTTGAAAGACGAGCCGATCAAGCCCTCGCAAGCCTTGCTCAAAGACAAGGAAGCCATCGCCCAGGGCCAGAACAAACGCGTGGCAAAACAATTGGCCAAGGATCTGGACAATGTCGTGCTAAAGGCCCTGAGTAAAGATCCGGAAGCACGCTACGCATCGGTTGAGTCATTCAAGCAAGATATCCTTCGTTTTCTCGACGGCCAGCCGGTGCATGCACGCGCGCATAGTTTCGGTTATCGCGCATCGAAATATGTGCAACGACATGCCATTGCTGTCGGTGTCGGCGTCGGTACCAGCACCTTGCTTGCCATTGCGCTCGCCATAACCAGTTGGCAGGCCAACCAGGCGGTCAAGGAAGCCAATCGTGCCGAAGCCATGCAGGGTTTCGTGATTGCCCTGTTCGAAAATACCGGCGACAAAGCCAACCCCGAAGACATCAATGTCCGTGAATTGCTGGATGCCGGCGTCAGACGAGCCGATACCGAATTGGCCAACCAGCCGCAGGCGCGCGCAGAACTGCTCGGCCTGATTGCCCGTTTACGATCGGGCCTGGGCGATGATCGTGAAGCGCTGCGATTGCTCGACAAACAATCGATGGCCTTCATGCAGCTCGATATCAACACACCGCCGGAACTGCGTCTGGAGTCGCTGATTATTCGCGGCTACAGCTTGCGGCAACTTGGGCAATACGATGATTGCATTCGTGATCTCGCACCGTATTTGCAAGTGGCGGAAACCATCTCCGACAAGGCTCTCGAAGTAAGCTCGGCCTACTTTTCCGAACTCGGCCGCTGTCATGCAGCACAGGGCGGCATCAATGTCGCCCGCGATTTATTTGGCCGTGCATCGCAACTGCGCAAACAAATCAGCAATGAAAATGCATTGCAAGCAGAAAGTCTCGCAGACCTTGCACAATTGTTGGGAGATGAAAAGAAATTTGCTCAGGCGATTGCACAGGCGCGGACCGCCCTTTCGATGTTGCGACAGTCAGGCGGCGAGAGAAATGCTCTCGGCATTCGTATCTGGTATGACCTAGGGCGATATTTTCGTAGTGCCGGCAACCGGCGCGAAGCCGAAGCCGGCTTTCGCCAGGCGCTCGATATCAGCCAGAATCGCTTTGGCATCAATCACCCGCTGAATGGACCCAGCCAGCAGGCTCTGGCTGAAATCCTGATCGAAAAAAGCGAACTTGATGAAGCCGCGCGCCTGCTGACCGCCAGCAAGGTGCATTTTCAGATTCAATGGGGCTCAGACGATCCCAAAATCGCTGCTATCGCCATGCAGCAATCAGCAGTTGCACTACAGCGCGACAATGCCCAGGACGGCGTCGCTTTTGCCTCGGAAGCACAAAATATCTTCAGCATTTCCAAACAGATTAGCTCGTATATCGATGCCACCTGCCTGCTCGCGCAGGCGCAAACAGCACAGGAACGCGACAACCCGATCGCCCTCAAATCCATAGAGGAATGCGTGTCGCTTGCGACGAAATATCCCTCGCCGAACACACAAAAGCATTTGATCGACATGGCCAATATCGCCATGGACGGCAATGACTTGGCGAGGGCCGACCGCTGGCTGAAAATGGCCGGCAGCGCCAGCAAAACCAGTTCAGCCGGACTGGTGCTCGGCTGGTTACGCATGCAGGAACTACAAAAAAGTTTTGCGCTCGACGACGGCGTTTTCGACAAGGTACGCCTTACCCTGCGACAACAAATTCCGGTGCAGGAAGCCTTACTGCGTTCGGTTGAAGCCTTGCGTGCAAGTTTTTATTGCCGAACCCAGCGCTCGTTCGATGGCGAACAATTACGCACGAAAATACTGGCCGAAGCCAGTCAGAAAAATCCTGAACGGCGTTATGAAATTCGACAGCTGCAACTCCTCAGTCAAGCCTGCAGCCAATAACGGAAAAACAATAACAATTATTCTTGATCCCCGCCGCCATCCAGCGGCAAAACGGTTTGCTGCAAATCAATCCGGCCTTCACCGGCCATGATTTTCTTGAACTCGCTGCGAGATACCGAAACGTAACGATCATTGCCGCCGATCTCAACTTGCGGACCTTCTTTCACCGCGCGGCCATTTTCATCTACGCGCACGACCATGGTCGCTTTCTTGCCGGTGTGGCAAATCGTCTTGATTTCGGTAAGAGAGTCGGCCCATGCGAGGAGGTACTGGCTACCCTCGAACAGTTCCCCGCGAAAGTCGGTACGCAGGCCATAGGCCAGCACCGGAATATTATATTTATCGACAATTTCGCTTAGTTGCCAGACCTGGTTCTTGCTCAGGAATTGCGCCTCGTCGACCAGTACGCAATCGATTTTCTGGTGCTTTGCCAGCGCGCGAATCAACAAGGTTTCCAGATCGTCGTCGCGTTCAAAAACCAGTGCCTTGGCTTTCAGTCCGATACGAGAAGCTACCATGCCTTCGCCTGCGCGAAAATCGAGTTTCGGCGTCAATATCAGTGTGCGCATGCCGCGTTCGTGATAGTTGTAGGCACTCTGCAGCAAGGTGGTGGTCTTGCCGGCATTCATTGCCGAGTAATAGAAAAAAAGTTTTGCCATGCCGATAAACTCGATGAGCGATGGCTTGATTATCCCAGACAATCACCGGCTTGGCTTTACTTGTTCCCCGTGGGTTCTGCCTGTAGAGGCCCGATGTCGACTTTGCCCGTTGGAGGATTCTTCCACGCCGTATCCTGCCACTGCCAATATTCGGCGGGCTTCCAGAATTTGTCCTGATAGTAAAATTCACCGTCGACGGTCTGCGGGCCGGATGGCGTGTCGATCGTTATCGCCAGATACCCGATATAGCCGACGCGGCTACCGGTAATATTATTTCTGGCTTTTCGCAGTACGTTTTCCAGCCGTTTCTTCGCGACATCGTCGCCGTAATATTTGTAGAGTTCCAGGCCCACGACAACGGCCTGCTTTCTTTCGTCTTCGCTGAGCAGCGACCACATTTTCTCGCGGCTTAGGACCATCGTCGGATAGGCACGTTCGGCGGCGATATCTATCCACGCATAGGCCTGCGGCTTATCGGCAACCACGCCTTCACCTTTCCACAGCATTTCCGCCAGCATTCCTTGCGAAGGCTTGTCGGCATATTTCGCCGCGCGTCTGAAATTGGTGAACGCTTCAGTAAAGCGGCCTTTTTTATAAGCTTCAAGTCCCCGCAGGCGATGCATCAAATCCGGATGCTGACTAATAAACGCATACGAATTGCTGATCATTTTGTCATCGGGCTTTCTACCCGCCTGAGCCGTTCCGATGAAACTGATCGAGATCAATAAGACCGCAAGAAAATGTCGCATGCTGATTATTCCGTTCATGGTCTGCGTACTTTTCAGAGTACGTAATTCGGGACTATCCGGCATCGGCCGAAAGTCACTGGAGTGCCGATGAATCCCATCCCATTTTTTGCATGGCTTTTTCGAATTCGCCATCCCAAGCCGCCGTCACCTTCATACTTTCGTTGCTGACCGGATGTCGAAACGATAATTGCCAAGCATGCAGCAGCATGCGATGCACGCCCATCATCCTGAAAGTACGGTTATGCCTGCCGTCACCGTGGCTAGTATCGCCAATCAGATGATGGAAAATATGTTTGAAATGCCGTCGTATTTGCCGAAACCGGCCAGTTTGCGGCGTACACATCATCAAGGCATAACGCGAACTTTCATGTTGCACCGAAGCCACTTCAATCTCGGCGGTAGCCAAGCGTTTGAACTCGGTAATTGCCGGCTTTTTTTCGGGCTTTCCCGGGCCGCCATCCAGGTCGTAATCAATCGTAAATGCTTCATCGGGCCAGCCACGACAAATGGCGAGATAGTTTTTCTCGACATCGCGCGTCATGAATTGCTTGCCGAGAGTCGAAGCGCTCGGATTGTCGAAAGCAATCAGCAGACAACCGCTGGTCGCACGATCAAGCCGATGGATAAGAAAAATCTTGCAGCCGAATTGTTCGCGCAGGCGGTCATGCAGGAAATCATCTTCGCCACGCGCCAATGCACTCGAATGTGCCATCAAGCCCGCCGGCTTGTTCACCACCGCGATGTATTCATCACGGTACAGCACTTCGATCAGCGGCTTGGCTTCGACAAGCTCGCTCACGCGCGCTTAAGCCAGGCAACCAGCAAGGCGGCCATACCGCCGGCCAGTGCCAGCCAGGTTTTCACGTTTAAATGAAAATATACCGGCGACTGCGTATCGAACAAATAAAACAGCGCGGAACATACCAGCAAGCCACTCGCGAGAATCATCCAGGTCAAACGGAAATGCGCCTGCCGCGTCAGCCGAGA
>JAYUWO010000191.1:0-29713 GCA_043753545.1 Arenimonas sp. | reverse complement strand
TCGACGCCGAGGACGAAACCCCCGTCATTCCCGCGCAGGCGGGAATCCAGCGGCGTGTCGCTCATCTCCGGCGAGTTCCGATATGCATAAGTGACGCTCGAAGGTCGGGAATCGAGCATGCGCCCAACGTCGCTGGGTCCCCGCCTGCGCGGGGACGACGTTTTGTTTCTAAAGCCATTTAAAATTAAGGCGTTTTTTCTTCAGCAGCCACAACAGGAGCAGTTTCTTCGGAAACAGGCTCAACGGCCTCACTCATTCGCTCTTTGCATGCATCATCACCGAGGCTTTCATTCCCGATGCACGCTGCAGGCACCACCGGAATCGTACCCAACGCGGCGGCAACATCGCCTTGCAGTTTTGGTGATAGCGACCACTCCATCCAGGCATAGGCGCAGTTGATGTTTTTGGCATCTGGCATGAGGTGGATGCTTTCTACCTTGGTAATGAATTCCGTTGCGGGTGGAACCGGTTTGATTAACTGCCACTGGAACGGTAGAGAGATTTTCCCCGATAGTGATATCGGGGAAAGCAAATGCTTATCCAGCGTTTTGTAAGACCGCAAGCGCCGGGTATCCAGACGACTCAATCTATCAGTCGGCATGGCCATATCCTCCATGATGACGAGATCGTAACTCTCTCTACCGAACCTTGCATAAAGGAGTTTCTCATTATCCACCAGCGTCGCTTTCACTTTGCAGCCGGTCGCGTCTTCGAATGGTGACACCCAATCGATGTCCGGATTGTATTTGCCCGATTCAATTCGGCCGTTCAGCGCAAGAATCCTGAGTTCCGACTCCATCGCCAGATGATCAATCTTTTCACCGACCACAGCGACATCGGCTTGCTTCTCTTTCTTGCAGGCTGCGAGAGCCAGACAGGCAAGACAAACCATCAGGAATTTATATACCGGCATTACTCACTCCATGCGGCACGTGGCCTGTCGCGACATGTTGTCTTGCACTTTCAACATTATGATGGGAATCATCGAAGAAAATATCAGCGCCGAAAGCCTGTAAAAAAGGGCCTTTTTCACGACCCCCAAGAAACAGGGCTTCATCGAGACGCACTCCCCACTGTCTGAGCGTCAATATGACGCGCTTGTGCGCTGGAGCAGAACGTGCCGTTACCAGTGCCGTGCGGATCGGTGATTGATCAGGAGGGAATGCCGATTGGATTTCATGCAGGGCCGACAGAAATCCGCGAAACGGGCCACCGCTCAAGGGTGTCGAGGCCTGTTCGCGTTCATTGCGGGCGAAAGCTTCCATGCCTTGCTCCTGCGAAATGCGTTCGGATTCGTCACCAAAAATAACGGCATCGCCATCGAACGCAATGCGCAACTGATCATGGGAAATATCGGGCGCCTTGGAAGGTAGAATCGTGGCGGCGGCAACACCGGCCGACAAGGCATTACGTACATCCTCGACATGCGTGGATAAAAATAATTGCGCGCCGAAAGGCTGGATATACGGAAACGGTGGCGTGCCATTGGTAAAGGCAGCGCGCACAATTTCGAGACCATAAAGCTCGATCGAATTGAAAATCCGCAGACCGGTGTCCGACGAATTTCGCGACAAAAGAATGACTTCGATTTTCGGCAAATTCGGATTGCCGTGCTGATTCAGTGCCAGCAGTTTTTTTACTAGTGGAAACGCAATGCCGGGTTCCAGTGGTTCGTCTTCGCGATCGCGCTGGAATTGCTGATAGACCTGCAGTCCTTCGCGTTCAAATAGTGCGTGGCTTTCTTCCAGGTTGAACAGCGCCCTCGAAGAAATGGCGACCACTAGTTTATTGCTCGAATTGTTAGGTAATTCACTCATGGCCACAGCTTAAACGGCTTGGGTCTCAAAGTCTGCGATTTACGATACTTCAGTTCTAAATGTTCTCAAGCCCCAGGCACAGCAAAGCGTCCAGAGACCAATGGAAACTTCGAGAATACGTTGCGCGATACCGACCAAATCAAATAGAGGGTCCATTGCTAAGAGACCTGCAACCGCAACCAGGCCACAAACCAATCCGACTGGCAGAAGATACTCGAGTCCCTGCCATTTTCTTGACTGAAACCCCAACAAGAAGATGGCCACAATCGCGGCCAAATAACCGCCAAACCCCAACAGGTTATGGACGATTTGCGAAACGCTGGGAGACTCGGGACGACAGCCAAAATCACACGGAAAAAATGCCGAGGCCAGCAATGCAAATGCGTTGTAACCCAACAAACAAAAACCCAGAGTAGTCATGGCTGATTTCGGCAGCACTTTAATGGCCGCAAATGAAAACAGCATCAACAAGATCCCCGTCGGCATGAACCCGACGAAACGAAACAGGATTTCGGTTGGAGCACCACTCGCACCAAGCTCGCTGATAAATTGCGAAACATGCGAATAGCCCGAATAGTTGGCAGCGCTATAAAGAACAAGCGATACGAATAAAATATAGCTTGTGAAGGCAGACAAAAAAGCGATAGTCCGCATACGCCTGACTTCGACATTCAAGTAACAAACTGCTCGTTCAAAATCCGCTCTTCCAGATTGTGTTCCGGATCGAACAACAAGGTGACGGTGCGCGTACGTGACTCGCTGATGGTGACTTCGATGACATCGCGAATTTCATGCGAATCGGCCGTGACGCTTACCGGACGTTTATAGGAATCGAGCACTTCCAGCTTGATCTTGGTTTCGGCACTCAGGATCGCACCACGCCAGCGACGTGGCCGGAACGCGGCTATCGGCGTCAGCGCAATGACCGACGAACCCAGAGGCAGGATCGGGCCATGTGCGGAATAGTTATAAGCAGTACTTCCCGCCGGCGTGGCCACTAATGCACCATCGCAAACCAATTCGTCCAAACGCACCTGCCCATTCAAATGGATACGTAAATGGGCGGTTTGACGCGTCTGTCGCAACAGGGAAACTTCGTTGTAGGCCAGTGATTCGAATACGCCACCGGCTTCGGTGGTCGCCGTCATTTCCAATGGCCGCAATACTGCTGGTTCGGCCGCATGCAAGCGTGCGAGCAATTCGGATGGAATGTGCTGGTTCATCAAAAAGCCGACCGTGCCGAGCTTCATGCCAAATACCGGCAGGCCACGGGCACCGTGTTTGTGCAAAGTCTGCAGCATGAAACCATCACCACCGAGTGCACAGATTACGTCGGCATCGTCTGGCGTGTGTTGCTGGTGCTTTGCCAATAACTGCGAAAGCGCAGCCTGCGCATCTGGAGTAGGACTAGCGAGAAAAGCGATGCGGGGATGGGCGGGTAGTGGCACTGCGGACTCCGTTTCGCTCAAGCTTAGCCTATATTTCCTGCGGGATGATGCCTTCGCATCATCCCGATCGCCCACGTTTTATGCCGCCCGCGAACTCGCCGAAGCGATTTGTGCCAAACGACGCACGGCTACGGACAGCGTGGCGAAATCCATGCTACGCAAGGTACGCATATCGGCAAACATGCTCAGCGTGTACTTCAATGTGGCGTCGTCGCGTGCCAGCCATTCGGCAACAAGAGCCTCGGCCGATTTATTTTTGGATGCCTGCGACAATACGATGCCGACCAATGCACGTTGTTGCGCCTGCAGTTCGTCACGCAGCACGCCGCGTGCCTGGGCATGCCAACGGCCTTCGACCGGCAGAATTTCCACGTTGTCCATCAGCCACTTGGTATGCAGGGCATCGGACAGTGCGAAATAAGCTTCACCGACAAGGGCAACATCGGATTTGCGCTCCAGTGCGACTTCAATGATGTCGAGCGCGTAGGTGAGATACGGCAGCTTGGCGAAATCGGAAGCCATATCGGAAGAGAAGCCCTGTTGCATCCAGGCTTTCTTGTCGGCTTCGAGACTTGCTCGGCTGTCTGCAGGCAATATGCCCGGAAGCGCAGCTTTCAATGCACGCATCGGTGCCGCATAACGTTCCACCTGTGCGGCGATGTTCAGCGTCTCGCCCGGTTTATTCAACAACCAGCGGGTCATATTCCGTTGCAAATGCCAGATGTCGGTCAGCGCGGAAATTTGCGCGCTTTCGGTCGCTTTCAAATCCATGCTGTCGATACCGACCCACCAATCACGCGACTCGAGAACTTCGCGGCTCACGGTGTATGCCTTGGCAATTTGCGCCGGGCTTTCGCCGGTGTCTTCCTGCATACGCAGCAGGAAGGTCGAGCCCATGCGGTTGACCATTGAATTGGTGACCATGGTGGCGATGATTTCACGACGCAGACGATGGTTCTGCATGTCGGCGGCGTATTTTTCCTGCAGCGGTTTCGGGAAATAACGTTGCAGTTCTTTCGACAAATACGGATCTTCCGGAATATCGGAATCCAGCAATTCATTGAAAATTACGATTTTGTCGTAGCTCAGCAACACCGACAGCTCTGGACGCGTCAGACCCTGTCCACGGGATTTACGGTCGCTAAGTTCGGCATCGGTCGGCAGAAATTCAATGCCGCGATCGAGCAGGCCTTGCGATTCCAGCGTGCGGATGAAATGCCCGAACGATCCCAGACGCGAAGTACTCATCGCTTCCATCACGCTGATGGCCTGGTTCTGGCGGTAGTTATCCATCAACACCAGATCACCGACTTCATCGGTCATGCTGGCCAGCAAAGTATTGCGCTCAGGCAATGTCATATCGCCGCGCTGTACGACGGCGCCGAGCAGGATTTTAATATTCACTTCGTGATCGGAAGTATCGACACCGGCCGAGTTATCGATGAAGTCGGTATTGAGCAACACACCTTCATGTGCCGCTTCGATACGGCCACGTTGTGTCATGCCGAGATTGCCGCCCTCGCCCACCATTTTGCAGCGCAGTTCGTTGCCGTTGACACGCAAGGCATTATTGGCACGGTCGCCGCAATCGGCATGCGATTCCGATGTGGCTTTGACATAGGTGCCGATACCGCCGTTCCATAACAAATCCACCGGCGCTTTCAAAATCGCATTCATCAAATCGGAAGGTGCCATCGCTTCGAGATCGGTTTGAATATCGAGTGCGGCTTTTATTTCCGGCGTCAGCGGAATGGTTTTTGCATTGCGTGCGTAAACGCCGCCGCCGGCCGAAATCAGACTCTTGTCGTAATCATCCCAGCTTGAACGCGGCAGCTTGAACATGCGGTCGCGTTCCTTGAACGAAATAGCGGAATCCGGATTCGGATCGAGGAAAATATGGCGGTGGTCGAATGCCGCAAGCAAACGAATTTTTTCCGACAACAGCATGCCGTTACCAAATACGTCGCCGGACATATCGCCGACGCCGACACAGGTGAAATCCTGTGTTTGGCAATCGCGGCCCAAAGCACGGAAATGGCGCTTGACCGATTCCCAGCCGCCTTTCGCGGTGATGCCCATGCCTTTGTGGTCGTAACCGACAGAACCGCCGGAAGCAAACGCATCGTCGAGCCAGAAACCGTGCTCGGCCGAAATACCATTGGCGATATCCGAGAAAGTGGCGGTGCCCTTATCCGCTGCAACCACCAAATACGGATCGTCCTGGTCATGGCGAACGACATCGACTGGATGCACGATCTTGCCATCGACGATGTTGTCGGTGATATCGAGCAAGCCATTGATGAAGCGTTTGTAGCAGGCAATACCTTCTGCCAGCACGGCATCACGATCACCGCCGACTGGCGAACGCTTCACGAAGAAACCGCCTTTCGAACCGACCGGCACGATGACGGTATTTTTTACCATCTGCGCTTTTACCAGGCCCAACACTTCGGTACGGAAATCTTCGCGGCGATCAGACCAGCGCAAGCCACCGCGTGCTACCGGGCCGAAGCGCAAGTGCACGCCTTCCACCCAAGGTGAATACACGAAAATTTCGCGATACGGACGCGGCTTCGGCAAATCGGGCAGCAGGGCTGCATCGAATTTGAAACTGATGTAATCGCGATGCGTGCCGTTTTTGACTTGATAGAAACTGGTACGTAATGTGGCTTTGATCACCGTGATGAAGCTACGCAAGATGCGGTCTTCATCAAGGCTGGCGACTTTTTCCAGCATGATGGCCAGGGCGTCGTCGCAGGCATCGAATTGGGCGTCGCGATCAAGCGCGCGATCAGCCGCCACCTCTTCCAGTATCGTCGCGATTTTTTCACGATCTGCCACTGGCACGATATCGATCAAGCTGCGATGCAAATTATTACAGGTGGCACTGTCTGCTTTGTCATCTCGACAAGGTTCAAAACGGGCCGCAAACAATTCCACCAGCAACCGGGCAATGAGTGGATAACCAACCAGCGTTTCTTCCATGTATGTTTGCGAGAACGGCACGCCGGTTTGCAATTGGTATTTGCAATAACCTCGCAGCACGGCAACTTCACGCCAGCTCAAACCTGCTGCAAGGACCAAGCGATTGAAACCATCGCTTTCCGCTTCGCCTGACCAGACGGCACCGAAAGCTTGTTCGAAACGGGCGCGCGAACTCACCACGTCAATGGTTCCGGCGGTCGGTTCGACTTCAAAATCCTGAATGACGATTCGGCCGTCATCGAGATTTAATTCGTACGGATGTTCGCTGTTAATTCGCAAGCCAAGGTTTTCCAGCATCGGCAAGGCATCCGATAAAGCGATTTCCTTGTGGAGGCGCACCAGTTTGAAACGCAGTCCTTTGTCTTCCGGATCACGGTAAAGGTTCAATCGGAGCTGGTCGTCAGTTTCGAGATAGTCGGCTTGCTGCAAATCTTCGGCGGCAATCTCCGGTGATACCGATTCCACATAGGCTACCGGCAAAGACTTGCCGAAGCGGCTGAATAACTTCAGGCCTTTTTCTTCACCGCTGTGTTGCACCATGGCATCGCGTAGTTCATCCTGGAAATTACGTACGATGCGAAGCAATTCGGCTTCCAGCATGGCGGTATCGGCAACCACTTTCACGCCGCCCTTCGGACGTACAATCAAATGCAATTGCGCCAGTGCGGATTCACCGATTTGAATATTGGTATCGAGACGCTCGCCTTTGAGTTCACGCATGAACAGGGCTTCTATTTTTTCACGCACGTCGGTACTGAAACGATCACGCGGTATATAAACCAGAGCGGAAAAGAAACGGCCGAACGGGTCGCGCCGCAGGAATAATTTCGGACGTATGCGCTCCTGCAATGCAAGAATTCCCATGCAGGTGCGTGTCAATTCTTCATTGCTTGCCTGGAACAGTTCGTCACGCGGCAAAGTTTCCAGAATATGACGCAAGGCTTTACCGCTATGGCTTCCCTCGCCCAGACCGGAAGCTTCCATCACCGCTTCATGGCGCTGACGCACCAATGGAATTTCCCAAGGGCGGCGTTTGTAGGCACTCGATGTATACAAACCGAGGAAGCGTTGTTCGCGAATGGCTTTGCCACTGTCATCGAACACCAGAATACCGATGTAATCCATGTAGCCGGAACGATGCACGGTAGAGCGTGCATTGGTTTTGGTAAGGATCAATGGTTCCATCGTGGTGCCCGCCGGAAGATCCGCTGCTGCCAAACCCGCCAGTGGACGGGGACGCACGTCTTCGTCTTTGCCACGCATCAAGCCCAAGCCGCTGCCCTTGATGGCGGCCAGCATGCGTTGACTATTGATATCGGAAACTTCGTATTCGCGATAACCGAGGAAGGTGAAATGATCGTCAGCGGCCCAGCGCAGGAAATCCTGTGCTTCAGCACGTTGACTGGTGGTTGCCGGCATCGGGCGCGTTGCCATGTCATCGGCAATGGCATTCATCTTGTCGCGCATGATGCGCCAATCAGCAACTGACTCGCGAACATCGCTCAGGGCATTGGCGATGCCCGCACGAATTTTTTCCATATCGTCGGCATTGGCCTGGCGATCAATTTCCAGATAAATCAATGATTCCTTTTCACCGGAATCAAGTGAAGTCAGCAGACCCGCCGCATCACGGGATACCGGCATGACCGGATGGACCAGCGTATGCAGCGAGCAGGACAAATTACTGAGAACCATGCTGACCGAATCGACCAAAAACGGCATGTCGTCGTTAACGATGTGGATTGCTGTGTGACTACTCTCGAAACCATCGGCGGCCTGCTGCGGATTGAATACGCGAATATTGGCTATACCGGCATGGCGCTTCTGGATAAACGCGTAACTGCTACGAGCGATATTGGCCCAATCCTGCGCACTGCGCAGAGCCAATTCTTCATCGGGCAAACGCGCGTAAAACGCAGCGGTAAAGGTTTCCGTTTGCTGGGAGGCTATGCCAGTCAAACCCGTGCTGGCAGCGTCGGTGATGGCTTTTTGTAACGCCGTAGGGGCGATTTGAGCGCTCATAAAATCCGGTCATGTGGGACAAGATGCGTATTGTAACGAGTGCCTAGGGCCCGAAGCTATCAAAATAGGGCAAAAGCTTTAAAAACGGGACGAAGCTATTTTTTGTGATAAAAGCGCGGCGAGCCGCTATTTACCTGATCGAATGGCCTTCAATGATGCAGCCAACAAGCCCAGAGCTTCCTCCAAAATCGCATCTTCAACGGTCAACGGCACCAGTACCCGAATCGTGTTCGCATAGACGCCGCAGGAGAGCAGAATCAGCCCCGATTCAGCCGCATGGCTTGTCAGCGCCTTGGTGGCATCGGCATCGGGCGTATTGGCGCTTCCTGGCTGAATCATTTCGAAGGCCACCATGCCGCCCAGCCCGCGGATTTCGCCAATTCCCAAACTGGCATCTTTTTGCAATTCCGACACAAAGCTTTGGATTTTCTCGCCGATTTCTTGCGAGCGTTCCAGCAGGTTTTCCGATTCGATGACATCGAATACAGCCAATGCGGCAGCGCAAGCGACCGGATTGCCGCCATAGGTTCCGCCAAGCCCGCCTGGTGCGGGCGCATCCATCACCTCGGCCCTGCCTACGACACCGGCGAGTGGAAAACCACCACCGATCGATTTTGCCACTGTCAGAATATCGGCATGAACATCGTAATGCTCCATTGCGAATAATTTTCCAGTGCGAGCGAAACCACTTTGCACTTCATCGGCAATCAACAAGATGCCGTGCTCATCGCATAGCTTTCTCAGCGCCGACATCAACTCCGGAGGTGCCACGGTAAAGCCGCCCTCGCCTTGCACCGGCTCGATGATGAAAGCGGCGACACGCGCTGCTTCGATGTCGTATTTGAATAAATGGGCGATATCATCCAATGCATCCTGCACGCTCACGCCGTGATAAGCATGCGGGAATCGTGCGTGATAAATATCGGCGGGAAACGGCCCGAATCCTGTTTTATACGGCACCACTTTTCCGGTTAATGCCATGCCCAGCATGGTACGTCCATGAAAACCGCCAGAGAAAGCAATGACGCCAGGACGCTTGGTATAGGCTCTGGCAATCTTGACCGCATTCTCTACCGCCTCGGCACCAGTGGTGACGAAGAAGGATTTGGCATCGCCATGTATTGGAGCTTTGGCATTCAATTTTTCTGCCAGTTCAACATAAGGCTCATAGGGCATGACCTGCACGCAACTATGTATAAATCCATCCAATTGCTTCTGCACTGCTGCCATCACCTTGGGATGTCGATGCCCGGTATTAAGCACGCCGATGCCACCGGCAAAATCGATATAGCGCTTGCCATCGGCATCCCAGATTTCCGCATTGAGCGCACGAACGGCATAACGTTGGGTGGCATGCCCAACGCCACGTACCACGGCGGCTTCGCGTCGTTGCTGCAATTCGGAATTTTTGCTCATTCGTTTCTGCTCGTTTGCTCGTTCGTTTTTTCGGACTATATTTTTCGGCTGCTTATCCACGCATCGATCTTTGCTTCAAGTACATCCAGCGGCACCGAGCCGTCTTTCAACACTTCTGCATGAAAGCCCCGAGTATCGAATTGACCGCCCAGCTCTTTTTCAGCCTTGGCGCGCAACTCTTTAATTTTCAGTTCGCCAATTTTATAGGCCAATGCCTGTCCAGGAATAGCGATATAACGTTCGGTTTCCGATACGGCTTCGGTATCGTTGGTGGCCGAGTTGTCTTTCATGTAGGCAATTACCTGCTCGCGAGTCCAGCCCTTGCTGTGCAGACCGGTATCGACCACCAGCCGTATCGCACGCCAAAGCTCCGCTTGCAGACGGCCAAAATATTGATAGGGATCGGTATAAACACCCAACTCCTTGCCAAGGGATTCGGCATATAAGCCCCAACCTTCGGAGAAGGCGGTTTCACCGCCAAAGCGACGGAATTTAGGAAGGCCGGTTAATTCCTGCTGTAAAGCCAGTTGAAAGTGGTGCCCCGGAATGGCTTCATGCAAAAACAGGCTCTCAGCATCCCAGGTTTTTCGGCTGGGAAGATCATAGGTATTGACGTAAAAAATACCGGGGCGCGATCCGTCTTCACTAGGACGGTTGTAGCTGCCGCCGGCAGACGATTGTGCCCGGAAGGCTTCTACTGGACGAATTTCAAAAGCGGCTTTCGGCAATAATGTAAATAACTCGGGCACTTTCAAGTTGACCTTGGCTTCCAGTGCACGATAGGCCACCAACAGATCTTCTTCGGTTTTGAATTCGAATTGTTTATCGCTGCCGACAAAATCAAAGAATTCTTTTCGATTGCCTTTGAAACCGGCTTGCGCAATGACCTTGTCCATTTCCGACTGGATGCGTGCCACTTCGGCCAGGCCGATATTGTGAATTTGGGCAGGTGTCAAATCGGTGGTCGTCGACATGCGTGCACGATAGGCATACCAGGCTTCGCCATCGGGCAAAGCCGACATGGCAACAGTGTCACGACATGCCGGTAGGTAGTCATTTGACACGAAAGTACGCAGTTCACGATAGGACGGCATTAATTTTTCGGCAATCAGGCTCCGGTAGGCAGCCGTCAAGCGTGTCTTATCGGTGTCGGAAAAATCTTTCGGAAAATTGGCGACTGGCTTCCAGAAAATCGTATCTTCGGGTTTCTCCTTGATCAGCGCATCCAGTTGCGGCAGCACTTTGAGCATCAGGACTTTCGGCTGCACTAGGCCGTCTTTCATGCCTGTGCGCATATTGCCCTGCATGGTGGTCATCAACTCGGGCAATCGCGACGCACGTGCAAGCCAGTTGTCGTAATCCTTGACTGTCTTGAATGGCTGCGCCGCAGTGCCGGAACCCAGCTGGGCAAAGTTGCCTGCCACGTTACGAAATTGATTCAGCGGCATTTTCCAATCCTGGAAACGCTCGCCTTCGATATTGCTCTTCAAGTCACGGACGAAAATGTTGTATGACAACAATGCTTGTCCACTCAAGCCAGACGAATCGATTTTTTCTGCCTTCGCCAACCATTGCTTCGCGAATGCGAGACCCTCGTCACGGTATTTCTGCGTGAAGGTATTGGGTAGCAAATCGTTGAAACGCGTATCACCAACTTGCGTGGCGCGAAGCGGGCTACGCTTCAACGAGGCCTCCCAGTAATCGGCGTAAAGCTGTTCCAGTTGGGCTGCCTTGTCGCCAGCCTGGTTTTTACCGGTGGACTGAACCGTTGCAGCATCTGCCGGCGTAACTGTGATTAAAAATGGAATAGCGAGCATCAGCGCAAGAACAAGTGGTCGTTGTGACATGGGTGAGTCCTGTGAAGGTTGTCGTCAAAATGCCATATTGTCAGAACGGAAGTTAATTATTTGTCTTCGCGTAAAAGCAGGAGTATTAATCCACGCAGCATTGGTTTACTCTGGGATTCTAAGCTCCGCGACGCGAGAACCCCCATGACGATCTGCCCCATTGCCATTGCCGTTGGCTGCCGAAAATGCCCCATCTACGTTGCCTGCCCGGTCAAATCGATCATCGGTGACCAGGCCCCGGCACAACCGGAAAAATCGCTAAGCCGGTCAGCGCCGAAGAAGAAGAGTGCAAAGAAAAAAGTCGCTAGGAAAAAGGAAAACTAATTCCCATTTCGCCTGCGGTTTGCACACTGATTTAATGTTTACTGGCGTAATCTGCAACCTTTCCGAAAAGAGTCTTGATGCCATGCTTCGATTGAGTTGGCTGGTCGTGACATTATTGTTTGTCGTCGGCAACGTCCATGCACAAAAATCCACTTCCAGTCCGAGTACGCTTGGCCCATTGCGCGTCACTCCGCTGGTCAAAAATCTGAACCACCCTTGGGGCATGGCGTTCCTGCCCGATGGACGCTTGTTGATTACCGAACGCCCGGGCCGCTTGCGAATTTATTCGAACGGCAAGGTTTCTCCCCCCATCAGCGGAATGCCGAATGTCTATGCCAATAGCCAGGGCGGTTTACTGGATGTTGAAATAGACCCTGATTTCCGTAAAAACCAGTTTGTATATCTCAGCTATTCGGAAGCGGGCTCCAATGGCCAAGCAGGCACCGCTGTGATGCGCGGAAAATTAAACGGCAATGCTTTGCAAGAAACCCAAATACTTTTTCGGCAAATGCCAAAGCTTAGTAGCGGTGCGCATTTCGGATCGCGTCTGGTATTTGATAAGTCTGGCCATCTCTTTGTCACACTGGGTGAAAACAACAACCGGATCACGGCACAGTTTCTCGATCATCACCAAGGGAAGGTAGTCCGCATCAATCCCGATGGCAGCGTTCCCAAAGACAACCCTTTCATTGGCAATGCCAATGCCAAACCCGAGATTTGGTCTTATGGTCATCGCAATCCGCAAGGTGCCGCGCTCAATCCATGGACCGGCAAATTATGGGTACACGAGCATGGGCCGAAAGGCGGCGATGAAATCAATATTCCGCAATCAGGGAAAAATTACGGTTGGCCAAAAATTACCTACGGCATCAATTACAACGGCGACGATATTCCTGAGGCCGTCAGCAACAAGGCGCCCGGCATGGAGCAGCCGATCCATTACTGGGTTCCATCGATTGCACCGAGTGGCATGAGTTTTTATGACGCCGACAAAAAGCACCCTTGGTACGGCAACCTGTTTGTCGGCGCACTAGCCGGACAAATCCTCGTGCGGCTTGAAATTCGGGATGACAAAGTCATCAAGGAGGAGCGCCTGCTCAAAGAGTTGGGCTATCGCTTTCGTGACGTGCAGGCCGGTCCCGATGGAAGCCTTTATTTGATCACCGACTCCCCAAATGGCCGGCTTCTAAAAATCGACCTGTCGATTCAAGCAACTCAATAAAAAGACGATATAAAAAACCTACGGCATTCTTCCTGCAATCACCGGTACATGCCACACCACGTAATTGGGTGGCGTTTCGATGGCATGGATCAATTCATTCATATCGGCTGTGACGGCATCAAGGCTGCGACCCGATGCTTCCGCCAGCACCTCGGCATAGCCATCACGCCAGGCACTGATGACACCAGCAAAAGTGACACGGGGCACTCGCAATGTATCTACCGTAATGTAATCCATGGTGATGCTTTGGTAGCCGGCATTTTCCAGCAACGCGGGCGAATGCCGGCCAATGCGGCCATCACACTTGATGCTGTTTAAAAACCGGACGGCATGCTCGTTCCAGAATTTATCGGGATCAAGCGTAGTCACGGGAAAATGCAGCATGCCGTAGTCTTCCGACACTAAATGCAGAACACCACCGGGCTTCAATACGCGCGTAAATTCTGCCAACACCAACGGGAAATCCGGCACCGCCTGCGACATGTGACGACAGACGATCAAATCCATACTGGCATCGGCGAAACGCAAGGCAAATGCATCGCCTTGTTCGTAAGCTATTCGGGTGGTGAAATCGGCACTATCTCGTCTTGCAAAAACAAGATTGGATTCAAGAATATCCATACCGATCAACTTGGCATCAGGATAATGTTCTGCCAAACGACGGGTGATTTCCCCGGTTCCGCAACCTACGTCAAGGATTGTTAACGGACCCGACAGTAGATAGCGATCAAACAATTGTTTTTCCTGCGGCCAAATGGCATCGGCTTGATACGCCAGATTGCGTACCATGGATTCATCACCCATCTGTTCGGCCTGCGGGTTGCGGTTTTGAGTCATATAAATTCCAAAGAGCTAATGTTCGGGCCCAGGAGCCGTCCTAGTACCTAAGCCGATAAGCGCCAGCGGCCCAACTCGATATATTCTGATTTTCCGACCAAACTCTCGATCAGTACGAAATCAATCACGTGCCAGTGAATCGGCTCGACCGAACGGGGCTCATCCAATGGCTGTCGATTGTAAAGTAGTGTGGCTTGTGGCTTGAAGCTACTGCTTAATTTTTCACCCAGCCTGACGGCTAGAAGATTATTTTTTAACAGCTGCCAGAAATTATTCAAATCCGGCAGCTCGTTGGCCGACGTTGCTGCACATGGATATCGTCCCGTCCTGCTGTCGAAACACATGAATTTATCCAGCACCAGATCGAATGGCTTTGCCTCTATCCTGCTGGCCGCCGTTATCGCCCGGCTCACCAGATCGGACCGTGCTTCAGAATACTGACCCAAATCGTGCAGCGTCAAATGATAACGTTCACTAGAAATCCAACTACCATTGAAATCTTGCGTGGTTCTCAACCCTTCTGCGCATTTCGTCAATTGCCCGCGCACATCCGGACTTGGCGACAACGCGAAAAAATAATTATGTTCATGCGCAGGTTTGGTGCCCAATCCAAACAGGGACATCTGCGGCATCGAGTTTTTGGTATTGACGTATTTACTGCTCATGCGATCGACGTATATCCGGGCTGGGTAGGCAATGCGACCGCCATGGATGGCGGGACGCGGTTTTTAACAGACGAATGTCTGGTCAAATGCAGGAGCATTTTTCGACCCCACCCAGTTTTATTCGATAAAGCTCGTGATTTCCGAAAGCGCCTTGCGTTGAATATCGGGGACCCGGCAATGGTCAGCCGGATGCCCTACCACCAGCAATAAATACGGCACTTCGTTTTTCGGGCGTTGCAGTATTTCATTGAGAAACGCCATGGGACTCGGGGTATGCGTCAACGTGGCAAGACCGGCTTTATGCAATGCGGCAATCAGAAACCCGGTCGCGATTCCCGCTGATTCATGCGGGTAATAACGTTTGGCTTTGTGCCCGTCCACTTCAGGCCCTGTTCGCTCGTAAAAAATGGCAATTAACCAGGGCGCGGTTTCGAGAAATGATTTGTTCGCATCGGTGCCAAGCTCGGCAAGTGCATCCAGCCACTCGTCGGGAGCACGATGTTCGTAGAATTCGCGCTCTTCTGCTTCGGCAGCCTCGCGAATTCGCTTTTTTACCTCGGGATTTGAAACGGCTACAAAGCGCCAAGGCTGTTGATTTGCTCCGCTTGGCGCGGTTCCCGCCGTTCTCAAACAGGCTTCGATTACTTCACGCGATACGGGCCTGGAGGAAAAATCCCGAACGGTACGGCGTGTCGCCAATTCATCGGCAAACATTCTTGCGCGAGCAAGGCGCTCGCCATCACCGGTGGTGGCGTACTGTGGCAGTGCGACTGTTTTCAGGTTTTTCATTGCCACAGCATAGCCTATTCACTAAACGCAGCCCGGTTACTGGTGTGAAACCAGCTCCCTTTTCAGCCCAAATCGACAAAAGTCTTGAAGCCACCCCAAAACATGCGTTTACCGTCGAACGGCATTTTCTTCGGATCCATCATGTGGGCTAGACGGGGGTCGGACATCGCCTTTTTGTTGACCCGATTCCGGTCCGCTTTCGATTTGTAGATGATGAAAGAAAAAACCACGGTTTCGTCATTCTTTAATTTCACGCTTTGTGGAAAGGAGGTGTACTTGCCGGGTTGAACATCATCGGCAATACATTCCTTGTAATCGATTGCACCATGTTCGCGCCAAACCTTGCCGGCCAACTTGGCCAGCTTCTTGTACTCCGCCATTTTTTCAGTCTTGACTGGCAACACAAAACCATCAACGTAACTCATACGGACTCCTGTTCTTTCGGTAACGGAATATTAGCGTCCACCTAAATAACATCAGCGTCAAGTGCAGGGCCCGTGGATACCTCATGGCTTCCACGGCTGCATTGTCACCGTTCCTGATTATTCGGAATCGTGTCGAGTGTGCGATAGCGCACCGATTATTACTTCTCGAAAGCATAACTTGAACCCACCAATACAGTGGAATCAGTTTATGTCTTTCGCTCTCTATATTTTCGGGATTCTGGTGGTTCTCAGTGGAGCCATTTATGGCGCCATCCTGTTGAACGTGCCACAGCAATGGATTGTCGTCGGCTCGATCATAATCGTCGGCCTCGGAATTCTTGCTGCCGTGTCGCAGACGCGCTCACGCGACAAGCCGCAGTAATGGCCAGCTTCGATCGCAGGATATTGCACCATCGCCTGCTTGAACCGAAGCGGGCTGACTTGACGCGTTCAATTCATGAAATGTTTCGAAGCCACACCATCGCGTCTGCTTCCAAAGTAAAAACTTCCGAGGTAACGCCAAAATTTGCGGCGGCCACAATTCCGAATTTCTCTTCATCGATAAATGCAGCTGGAACCACGATCACGATTATCAAGTTTCCCTGAGAGGCTCCACGCCATCAGTATCGCTCGCTCAGGCTGGGGGACGGAAAGCCACCATGAGCTTGCTGACGCCCTGCTCCCCGGCCTCGACGATGGCTTCAGTGACTAACGCCACCGCCTGCTGAAATCGCTGCGAACCCTCCGCGCGGAAAAGGCCGATTCCATCGATTTTTCCAAGCTTGTTTGGCGTATCCATGGCGGCATGATGTGCGAAGAATTACTCTGCTGGCAACCCGTACTTGTATCAATCCCGCTCGGCGGCTTCCTCGCGCCCTTGTTGGCGAATAATGGCTTCCTGCCGCGCGTCCTCGATCGACATCATCACGGCATCCAGATCCGCCGTATGTTCATCAAATACGAATTTTCCGGTCAAGACGGTATCGACCTGCAAATCACCTTTTTCATACAAAGCCCACATCTCTTCACCATAGTGCGTCGATAAAAGCGCAGGCGCAAAACGCCCCAGGCTGTCGCGCAGATTGTGTACATCACGCAGCAGCATTTCGCGAGCGGCATTGTTGCCCGCCGCGCTTACCACTTGCGGAAAATCGATAATCACCGGACCAAAAGGCGCAACCAGCACGTTGTATTCCGACAAATCGCCGTGAATCATGCCGATGCAAAGCATTCGCACGACATCGCCGATCAACTCCCCATGGAACCACAGAGCTTCTTCCTGAGTGAGCTGTACTTCGCCGAGACGCGGAGCACTGTGACCATCTTCGTCGGTCACCAATTCCATCAGTAACACGCCGTGAAAATAGCCATGCGGTTTGGGAACACAAACGCCGGCCTCCACCAGCTGGTAGAGCGCATCGACTTCGGTATTCTTCCAGGCCGTTTCCTGTTCCTTGCGGCCAAATTTGGTCGCCTTGCTCATGGCCCTTGCTTGCCGGCTACCGCGCACCTTCCGGCCTTCCTGGTATTGCACGCGAGCCTGGAAACTACGTTGCGCCATATCCTTGTAAACCTTTGCGCAAAGAATTTCCTCTGCCGAACGCACGACATACACCGAAGCTTCCTTGCCACTTTTGAGTGGACGCATTACTTCATCGATGACGCCGTCATCAATGAGCGCTTGCAGTCCCTTGGGGGTTTTCATTTCACGTAACGTCTGGAAAGGCGGGACCGCCATTATCGGCTAAAGTCACCCGCATCGGCTTGGATCGTGACAAATCGTGACCGTTTGGTTCATCTTTATTGCTTCATGTCTTGATGCCGGATGTGTCGATAAGCTGTTTCCGCAGCTCTCCCGCCGATTTATCAAACCAGCGTTTGCAGGCATGCTGAAATGCCGATGGCTCGGAAAATCCGAGCAGATAGGCGATTTCTATCTGCATGACGTCGACCCCGCCAGCGACGGACATATAGCGACATATCGCTGCATCCATTGGCATGGATCATTGAACGGACGATCTCGACACCCGCCACCCATTTTGCGCATCACGCCATTACGCAGGAGGGCGGCATCGGCCATCACAAGGGCAATTACGGAAACTTTCTCTTCTTCTGGGATGTTTTATTCGGGACTGCGTTAATCACGCGCCGATACCCGCCGATGTTCGGCTTGCGCGACGATCTCGAACTGGGGCAGGAACGCTGGTGGATACAATTACTGTATCCGGTATTCAAATCCAGGCGCATACAATCGGCTCTTTCGAAGAACGCAGTCATCATTAACTGACAACGATAAAGAGCAATCACTCAATTACATTTATCCGTTCGCTTGCACACATAACTTCCGATAGTGTGACCCGGCCTTCAACTAGCTGTAGGAAGTATTAACAGAATTATTCCAAACGAATTCGTTCAGGCTCTGGTTAAGGTACGACAGCGTACCGTGTGCTCCATAGCGCCTTGTTGGCGTTTGGAGTGACAAACATGAAACGTATCGCAATCAGTATGCTTACTTTGGCCATTACCGCTGCTGCGGGCGGTGCCTTGGCTGCACCGCAGGATTACCGCAATGATTCCCGCAACAATAATTACAACTACGACAATCGCTATGACGACCGCGTCGCGAGCAATCGCCGCAACGATTTGGCTCAGGTTATCCGCGTAGAGCGCGTCAACAGTGATATCGGCGCCTATCAGCGCCAGGAATGCTGGAACGAGCAGACCAGCGATTATGACGATGGCTATTACCGTGATGATTACGGCCGTCTATATCGTGGCGATGATCGCAACAGTAAAACCGGTGTTGTCGTTGGTGCCATTGTTGGCGGATCGTTAGGCAATCAGGTTGGCAAAGGCGATGGCAAGAAAGCGGCAACCATTGCCGGTGCCGTTATCGGCGGCATTATTGGCAACAATGTAGCCCGCGACAGCAAGCAATATGAATATCGTGATGACAGTAGCAACACCGTACGTCGCTGCCGTACTGTCTATGACGATAACAACAACAGCAACTACGGTGATTATGAAGCTTACAGAGTGACTTATCGCTATGCTGGCCAGACTTACACTGGGTTTACCGATTACCGTCCCGGCCGTACGATTCGCGTTCGAGTGAACGTGCGTTTGCAAGAAGACAATCTACGCTACGGCAATCGTTAAGTTGCTAGAGAAGTAAAACCTAAAGGGCCCTCGCGGGCCCTTTTTTTATGGTGAGCTCCGTGGTCTAACAACCAAAACAAGGGACTGCAACGGATGCAAAACTTGATCCTGATATTTCCACTGAAGTTCCGCTCGATTAGTTAGGCCAGAACCGTACAGAAATCGTGGTCTGCTCCCTATTGTTCATTGCGTCCCTTGAAACTCCGGCCCCCACGCCTGTGCGTGAAAGCCAGATTTCCGATGCTGCTAGGGTGGGAAACTACTTTTTGGTCGGCTGCAACAGAGCCTCGGGAGCAGGCGTCATCTTGATGTTAGCCGTGTCCTTCGCCAGCTGCTTCCTGTCGGCGATCGTCAGGCGCGCTCCGAGCTTTCGAGCAGCAGTTGAACAAGTGCAGTGTAGAGACCCTCCTGTCACTTTAGGATAGCCATCGTCGCCTGCGACGGCGCAACAGCCCGCCCCCAGCTTGGTTTTACATTGGGAATCCGCTGCATTCCAAGACATTGGAGCGGCGGCGACGGCGAGCGATAAGACCAGGGAAGCAAACACAGTGATGGCGATGAAAGTGGACTTGTGGAACATGGAATTCTCCTTTGCGTAAAATATCAATGTTGTGAAACCCAACTAGAGGAAAGGATAGGAATTTTTTAAAACATGTCGACCACAATGTAAATAAAGGTGAGGTTTGCAGGAGCCTAACAACCAACACAGGCGCCGACGCATCGTACGCAAAACTTGAAACCCGTATTTTCAAGGAGGTCCCCTTGATTGAGTAAAAAGGAGACTTCCGACTTCAGCGGCTTGGCCGAAAAGCACGAACTGCCATGATTGTAATTGCAACACCACAATCAAACGAAGAAGAAGTAACCCAGGACGACTATAACGATCGGCGTTGATTTAGCCAATCAAATATTTCCAATCTGTGAAGTAGTTAGCGGCTTACTCATCGTGCGACCACATGCGTAATACTTTAACGATTTGTTCTTTCTCAAGCACCCGATAGGCGAGTCTATACTGAATGTTGATTCTGCGAGAGTACGAACCGGCCAAGTCGCCCACTAGCTTTTCGTAAGGTGGTGGGTTTTGGAAAGGATTTGAGTGCAAAACACACAACAAAAGTCGTATCTTGTCCTTCAAGCCGGCAGATTGAAGTTTTTGTGCGTCTCTTAGAGCAACCTTGGTGTAAACGACTTGCCAACTCACCGTTGAGTTCCGCCGCACATTCGCAGAGCGGCGTATTCATTCCATCGCGAATCGACTCAAGCATGCCAGGGACAGAAAGCAAAAACTTGGTTTCCTAGATGGAAGACCAATCCGCTGCGGAAACTAATACGGCACTATGACGTTTGCCAGCTATCACAATAGGCTCGTGACTTGCAGCCGTCTCATCTATCAGACGATAAAGGTTTGCGCGGGCTTCACTAGCGGTAAGAGTAGGCATGAAATACCCCACATAAAGAAAGTGCATAAAGCGTACGTACAATCAAGACAGCAACTATATTTCTACCATCCGATTGCGCCCCGCATTTTTCGCCTCGTACAGTGCTTTGTCGGATCTTTTCAGCAGGACTTCGATACTCTCGTGCCCGGCATTCCACTCGCAAACGCCGAGGCTGATTGTCATCCGGAATCCCTGCGGCAATTTTCCAATTTCTGTCACTTCAATCGAACGACGCAGTCTTTCTGCCACGTCGGCCGCCGATTTTCGCGTCGACCCCGGCAAAACAACCAGAAACTCCTCACCACCGATACGTCCAACGCGATCACCACGGCGCAAAGCCTGATTGGCTACATCGGCAACGGCTTTCAATGCGATATCTCCACCGTCATGACCAAACTTGTCATTGACCACTTTGAAATGATCGATATCGAAAACAATCACACTGAGCGGTTGCTCTTCTTCATAAGCCGTTTTAGCCTGATCTCCCAGAAACGTCAGGATATGCCGACGGTTAGGCAACTTGGTAAGTTCGTCGGTCATGGCCAAAATACGCATGCGCCGTTTTTTGTAAAACTGTCTTAATACCAATATCGTAAGCAATACAATCAAAGCCAAGCTCAACGCAACCACCTGCCATTGTAAGACTCGTATCTGCGTCTGCATTTCCTGAAATTTGCCACTCGAAATGTTTTCATCAGCCGCTACCAGAATGGCCGAGCTGGACAAGGCCAATATGACCACGAGTGACGTCATCAACGGGCGCATGCTTTAGCTTAGCAAATAATCACTGCAAAGCCAGCGTTTACAGGAATCGTATCGCACTTCATTGCACTCTGATGCGTTAAACTGCCTCGCTAAATACATGCAGGCTTTTCTCAATGGCACCCAAAGCAACCGTTTACAAAGCCGAGCTGCAAGTCAGCGACATGGACCGCCATTACTATGCGCTACACAATCTCACACTGGCACAACACCCTTCCGAAACCGATCTACGCTTGATGGCGCGCTTGATCACGTTCGCCTTACTGGCCGAGGAACGCCTGGAATTCGGACGCGGCCTGAGCAGTGACGAAGATCCGGATTTATGGCGTCGCGATTACACCGGCGACATCGAGCAATGGATCGATCTGGGCCAACCCGATGAATCACGCATCCGCAAAGCCTGCGGTCGTGCGCAACAAGTCGTGATCGTCACTTATAACGGGAATGCTTCCGATATCTGGTGGTCGAAAAATTCGGCAGCACTGGCGCGTTTGAAAAATTTGACCGTGATCGATCTTGATGGCGCTACGGTGGAAGCTGCGACAAAACTGCTGCAACGCGGCATGCGACTCACCGCGATGATCCAGGACGGTGAATGCCAGTTGATGAGTGATGAAACCAACGTCGCGTTCAGACCGACCATTAGAATGCAGCCCGCATAAGCTTTATTCGGCTGCGCCTTACCTTGTCGTTTCGTTTATGCTTGGCCCTTCCCTGCGTTTAATCCTTCGGAAGGTCCAGATGCGCCTGATTACTCTTTGTTTGCTGATGCTTGTTGCGACAAGCAGTCCACGACTTCATGCCGCCGACAAACCCGTAACCGGCGAACAAAAACAAACTGGCTTCGTCAACATCCAGACCAACAAAGCCACTGGTGTCGTCAGTCTGGATATCACGGCATTCGACAAACCATTCCTGATGGTGGCAACACTGGAAAACGCACTGGGTTCGAATGATATCGGACTGGATCGGGCACAAAATAACGATCCAATGCTGGTCGAATTTCGTCGCGTTGGAAAACGCGCCTTACTGGTACAACTTAATACACGCTTCGTTGCCAATTCCATCGATGCCGATGAAGCCAAGGCAGCGACTGATGCCTTTGCCGAATCGGTTTTATGGGCTGGCGAAATATCAGGCAATTCTGCCTTACCCAACGCCGCATTGATCAATATCAATAGTTTGTTGTTGAGCGATTTTGTCGGTGTGGCCGATCGTCTGCGGCTGACTAAGCAGGGCAATTACACATTGGATGCCGCACGCAGTGCCGTGCTTGCCGGAGAATCGCAAAGTTTTTCAAACAACGCCGAATTTATTTCCTTGCTGACCTTCGCCGGTGCAGGCGAAGGAAAATTCGTGCAGCAGATTGCCGCCGATCCAAAATCACTCACCATCAAGCAACGCATCAGTTTCATCCGTTTGCCAGGAGCGGGATTCACGCCGCGCGCTTACCATCCGGCATCGGGCGCTTTCAGCGTGGGTCATTACGATTTCGCGCAGGCCATCGGTAAAAATCTGGAGATGCGAGTTCAACCCCGCTTTCGTCTGGAAAAAATCGATCCTTCTGCCGCACGCAGCAAAGTCGTCAAACCTATCGTGTTTTATCTTGATCGCGGAACGCCGGAACCTATCCGCACGGCCTTGCTCGAAGGTGCCAACTGGTGGAACGAAGCGTTCGAAGCCGCCGGCTTCATCGACGCCTTTCGTGCCGAGCTCGCCCCGCCCGGCATGGACATGAGCGACACGCGTTACAACACGATTACCTGGACTCATCGCGCAACTCGCGGCTGGTCATACGGTGGCGGACTGATTGATCCACGCACCGGCGAAATCATCAAGGGCTACGTCAATCTTGGCTCACAACGTGTTCGTCAGGATCTGCTTATCGCGGAAGGCCTGCTTGCGCCGTATCGCAAAGGTGCCGATCCCGAATTGCAAAAGGAAGCTCTTGCGATGGCGCTTCAACGATTGCGGCAACTCTCCGCCCATGAAGTCGGCCATGCCCTTGGTTTCGCCCACAACTTCGCCGCCAGCCGCACGGGTGATGGCTCGGTACTCGACTATCCGCATCCGGTGGTTGAACTGGGTACAGATGGCAGACCCCGATTGAAACAGCCCTACGGCAACGGAATCGGTGAGTGGGACAAATTTATCGTTGCCCATGCCTATGGCGTATTCCCGAAATCGGAAGAAGCTGCCGAGTTGGCGAAGTTGCGTGCTGCTATCGCTGCCAAAGGTTATTCCTATGTCTCCGAAGGCGATGCCCGCGCTCCCGGCGACGCACATGAAACCGGAATTTTGTGGGACATCCCCGGCGATGCCATCGAAGGTCTGCAAAAAATGTTGCGTGTCCGCCGGGTGGCACTTGAAGGATTCGCCGAAGGCGCATTACCGCCTGATCGACAATTGGGCGATGCCGAGCGTCGACTTGTGCCGATCTATTTATTGCATCGCTATCAAGCCGATGCGGTTATTCGCTTAATGGGCGGCTCGACTTATAACTACGGTCTGGTTGGCGATACCGCGCCAGATACCATTGCCGTCATTGGCGAAAAACAACGCAAGGCACTGTCCGCCACACAACAGATGCTGTCGATCGAGACCTTGTCAATTCCCGATTCGATACTGCGCGTCATGACGGCACCCTCGAACGAATATTCTAGAGGCCCCGAATATTTCGGCACACGCATGTCGCCCGTTTTCGATCCGCTGCAGGCATCCGCCAGTGCCAGCGCCTTGATTGCACAACTCGCTTTCCATCCTTTGCGACTGAATCGTCTGGCTTGGCAACACGAACGTGATGCCGGCATTCCTTCGACAACGACATTATTCGACGCTTTGATTACCGAATCCTGGCAACAAAGCACGGGAAACAAGAACGACGAACTGATGCTCGCTACCCGTAACTGGGTTCTACTCGATGCAGCCCTGCTAACACTGGATGGCGGCGAGCTACACCCCGCCGTTGCAGCCCAATGGACCACATCGCTGCGTTCATTGGCACAGAAGCTGGAAGGTTCAAAAAACGAAGGCCATCGTGAAGCTTCTCGCTATATCCAGCGCTATCTTGCTGATCCTGGATCGATCAAGCTTCGTGCGCTGCCGACTATTCCCCCAGGCGCACCGATCTGATTTGAATGGCTGAATTCTTGTGGAATGAGCACTGAAACGTGCTCCATTTTTTATCCCAGCAAATCTTTCGCGACCGCTTCAGCAATTTTTATTCCGTCGACGGCGGCCGATAAAATGCCGCCCGCATAACCGGCACCTTCACCGCCGGGATACAAGCCTTTTGTATTTAGGCTCTGCAGGGTTTCGTTACGCTTGATGCAAATGGGCGACGAGGTACGAGTCTCGACGGCGGTCAGCATCGCATCATTCATCGAGAAGCCTTGAATCTGCTTGTTGAACTCGGGAATCGCTTCCCTGATCGCGGCAATCACAAACGGCGGAACCACTTCAGTCAGATTACAAAGCTTGATGCCCGGCTTGTAGGAAGGAATCACGCCACCCAATTCGGTCGATGCCCTGTCACGCATGAAGTCGCCGACCAATTGAGCCGGGGCATCGTAATTTTTTCCACCGACCTCAAACGCGCGTTCTTCGAGTTTTC
Organism: Arenimonas sp.; assembly: GCA_043753545.1. Taxonomy (GTDB): domain Bacteria; phylum Pseudomonadota; class Gammaproteobacteria; order Xanthomonadales; family Xanthomonadaceae; genus Arenimonas. The sequence continues at coordinate 4,943 of JAYUWO010000191.1, read as the reverse complement.
TTTGCAGGTCGATGCCTGCCAACGGATGCCCGGGATAATCCTTTTCCGGATCGATGCCGACCACAATCGCCGAGTTGGCATTGCGTTCGTTGCGTGAATACTGGCTCATGCCGTTCGTGACGACACGCCCGACTTCGGACGTGGCCGCCACCACAGTGCCGCCTGGGCACATGCAAAAACTGTACACGCTGCGCCCATCCTTGCAATGATGCACCAGCTTGTAATCGGCAGCGCCCAGTATCGGATTACCGGCAAAATTTCCAAAACGGGCCTGATCAACCACTGATTGCGGATGTTCGATGCGGAAGCCGATCGAAAATGGTTTCGCTTCGATATACACGCCGCTGTCGAACAGCATCTGGAAGGTATCGCGGGCGCTATGGCCGATAGCCAATACGACATGTCGACTCTGCAGCGTTTCACCTGATGCCAGCGTCACGCCGGTGGTTTGTCCGTTGTCGATATGCAGTTTTTCGACACGCTGGCCAAACCGGATTTCGCCACCGAGCGCAATGATGTCGGCCCGCATTTTCTCCACCATCGTCACCAGTTTGAAGGTGCCGATGTGCGGCTTGCTGACGTACAGAATTTCTTCGGGTGCTCCGGCTTTGACGAACTCGGTCAGCACTTTGCGACCGTAATGGAACCTATCCTTGATCTGGCTCCACAATTTTCCGTCGGAAAAAGTACCGGCCCCGCCTTCGCCAAACTGCACATTGCTTTCGGTATTGAGCGTGCTCTTGCGCCAGAGGCCCCAGGTGTCCTGCGTACGAATACGCACATCCTGCCCACGCTCGAGCACGATGGGTTTCAAACCCATTTGCGCCAGCACCAGCGCTGCCAAAATACCGCACGGGCCGAAACCGATGATGAGCGGGCGTTGCTGTTCACCCGCCGGGAAATCGGCATTCGCCTTCGCGACGAATTTATAGGTCGTATCCGGACTCGGTATCACTTTGCCGGAGCCGGCAAATGTCGCCAGCACGGTTTTTTCCCGATCGGGAGTCAATGTCGCATCCAGATTGTAGATAAGGCAAATGGCCGATTTTTTGCGGGCATCGTAGGCACGCTTGTAGACGCTTAGAGCCAGCAAATCAGTCGTCGAAACACCCAATGCTTCGATCACCGCCTCGCGCAAGTCGGCTTCGCTGTGGTCCAGCGGTAATTTGATATCGTTGATTCGCAGGGACATGCAGACACGGCATTGAGTTGGATGCGGCTATTTTAGCACTGCATGAGTTTGCTAGTATTTGGCGAAAGCATCCGGAACCAGATGATGGCAAACCCTTTTATGGCGCTTATGTTGGCCATCTTACTGTCGCTTTTTGGCTGCCATATCCGCGGCGGTGAACCGAGTCAGGATGAACTATTCTCGGCACTGGAAGACCACTTCGTCCATGCCAATGAACGCGGTGGCGTCAAGATCAACATGGGAAATGCCGGCGCATTCCAGAACATTGAATTCAAATTTAAACTTCATCATCTGCAAAAGCAGGGCTGCACCGGTGCGGACAATGTCTATACCTGCAAAGTCACCATGAGCCTCAGCTATCCGCCGGTCAAGGATGACATCGAGATCATAGAAAGCAGCGTTATCGTGTTCGACGGCCCCGGCGGCTGGCGCCTGATTGAATAATTCTCCTATTTCCGACTAGACCTTTCCAACATGACCAACATCTCCGCCCCGTTCTTCCTGAAATTAATGCTCCCGGTTTTTCTGCTCTTCCCGCTGGCGTCTAATGCTCAATCGGATGCTTTTCCCATGCTGCTTGAAAGCAAGGACCCTGCAAAGCCACTCGAAATCATCTTCGACAAAACCTGGACCGGCAAAGAGATACTGGTTCAAGCCCAAAAAGGTGAATGGAGCAATTTGGTGCTGGGAGATTTCGAGATAGATCCCAGCAAAGGCCCCGTCACGCTTGTGGTTGATTACGCGGCGAAGCGGCCAAATACCGATGATGGCGAGGCCATCATTGACGTTGGCATTGAGTGTCAACTGGAAAATTCGGGCGATGGCTGCCCTATTCCCATTGCCGGCAGCGTCATCGGCATACGAACCGCCTTGATGGGTGAAAGCGTGGTCAAGCTCAGTGGTGGGCCCGAAGCCGTATGGGTTGGTCGTGAATCGCATAACTACTGGCTGCCCGAAGGCACAGCCGCGGTTTCCCTTACCCTTGGCAGTCGCGAGAACCTCGAACCCAAGGCCATTCGGGCCCGCCTTTTTTACGGCGACTACGACCGCAGCTCACTACCTGGACAAGCCTCGCGTTCCGCCATATTCCTGAAAATCGGTGTGGCCATATTGCTGATCCTGATTGGTTTCGTCTGGTGGCTTAAGCGCCAATAGGCAAAATCTCGCCTTCACATTACTTCGGCTATGATGCTCCCCTCATCGTGGGGGACGGTGGCATGACCGCAGTTGCAACCGCGTCAACTGGCAGCGACCAGACAACCAAACTCAAAAATCTCCCCAAGCGGACTTACCCGTTGCGCGTGCTCGGCATGGGGCTTGCCTGTATGCCCGTGAGTGCGGTGATGTGGGAACTGCAATCCTCGACGATTACCTGGGTCTGGATGTTGTTCACGTGCCTGGTCTGGCCACATCTTGCCTACGTCTTGGCCCGCCGCAGTCGCGATCCGCTGCGTACCGAACTTCGCAATTTTGTCTTCGATTCATTCATCGCCGGCAGCTGGGTCCCGTTGATGCAATTCAATGCTCTGCCCTCGGCGGTTTTGCTTGCGGTAGTGATGTCCGACAAGATCAATACCGGCGTGCGCGGGCTATGGTCGCGTTCGATGCCCTGGATGTTTTTTGGCTTGATTGGCGGCGGCATCCTGACCGGCTTTGCTTTCCAGCCAATCACCAGCATGACGGTATTGCTGGCGAGCTTGCCGATTCTAGTAATCCATACCATTGCCGTCAGCATGACCAGTTATCAACTGGTGCGAAAAGTGCAGCAGCAAAACCAGCAGTTGGAAAAACTGAGTCGCGTCGATGCATTAACCGGTCTGTACAGTCGCGGACACTGGGAAAACCAGACAGAAATCCTGCTGCAGAAACATCGCAGCGATGGCGGCCATGCCACGATGATGTTGCTGGATGTCGATCAATTCAAAGACATCAACGATGGCTACGGCCATGCCGTCGGCGATGACGTTCTGCGTGGCATTGCCGAGCTGATCAAAAGCCATCTGCCGGACGAGAGTTATGCCGGCAGACTGGGAGGCGACGAATTCGTGGTCGCCATGCCGATATCGGTCAAGGAAGCCGAAACCATCGCGGAAAACATTCGCACTGCGGTTGAAATCGCCAGTTTCATCCATGCACCCGGACTGCAATGTTCGATCAGTATCGGCATCGCACAACCGATTCGAGATCGGGGATTGCGTGACTGGCTTGAAATTGCCGATCGTGCACTTTATCGTGCAAAACATGCAGGCCGGAATCGCACCGAAAGCCGGGACCTCTCGATGGAACATAAAAGCGCTGAGGTTCCCTTGTAGGAGCACTCATGAGCGCGACCTGCTCTTGAAGGAAATTCGGTCGCGCTCATGAGCACTCCTACAAAAAATCCCGGGCAGGCCCGGGATTTTTTAAGCGGAAATAGTAAAAGAATTACTTTTTCGTATCGTCTTTCTTGAATCCGACTTTCTGCAACAGCGCTTCACCTTGCTCCGTTTGCGCCAAACCTTCGAGCATCGCACCGAACTGTGTGCCGCCATTGGACGAGAAGATGTCCATGATGTTTTTCATGCCGTTTTCGACATTGCCGGAATTAGCGATGACCTTCACGTCGGCCTTCGCTAATGCATGTGCTTGCTCGATACCGACAGCCTGGTTTGCTTTCACCTGCTCGATGGTCACCAGATATTTCTGGTAGCCCTCGTTGTTGCCGATTTCTTTCGCAAGCACGATCTGCGCTTGCACAGGAGCGAGTTGCATGGCTTTTTCGGCTTCGGCGCGGGCGGTACCTTCGACGGCAATACCTTCGGATTCACGCTTCTTGCTTTCCAGATTACCTTCGGCCACCAGGATAGTGGTTGCCTTGGTACCTTCGGCTACCAGGATGGTCGTTTCCTTTTCCTGGGCAGCTTCGATAATCGCCATATCTTTATTGATGGCAGCGGTTTCCTTGTCCTGGTTGGCTTTCACGATTTGAACGTCTTTCGCGATGTTGGCCGTTGTCACTTCCGAAACCTTGGTGATTTCCAATTCTTTCTCGGTCGTGATCTTTGCTTGCTCCTTGATGGCTTGCTGAGCCTGTTCGTTCGCAATACCCACCGCTTTGTCTTTCTCGGCGGTACGTGCGCCCACTTTTTGCAAGGCGTCTTGCAATTGAACATCGGTTTCGCGCTTGGCCTCGATTTCGGCGATGCTGGCGCGCTTCATGTTCTCGGCTACTTCGATACGGCTTTGCATTTCGATCAGGGATTTTTTCTTTTCCATGATGTTCTTGATCACGTTCGAACCCACAGAATCGCGAATATCCATCAACTCGATATTTTTTACCGTCGAAACACCCCAGTTCACCAACTGGGCTTCCACTTCGCGAGTGAAAGATTCGCCAAACTGGCTACGACCCTGCATTATTTCTTCGATGTCGGCCGAAGCCAGAATCGTACGCACCGCACCCTGCAAAATCGCATGCAACTGGCTGCGTAATTCGTCGAACGAACTTACGCGTTGTGCGGCCAAATTGGAATCGGAAATGCGGAAGAAGGCTTTTACGTCGACGACAAACGGCAAGCGGCCTTTGTCGTAGGCTTCATAAGCTTCCAGGTCGCCATCAAACACAGAAACCGGCAATACGATTTTGACAATACCGATTTTTGGAATCCATGAGGGCCACTCGTAATAGGTATTCCCCGATTCATGGTCTTTGCCGTAGGAGACCGTTGCTTTGCCCGACTGGATGATGTGCACTTCATTCGTCGGCACTACG
>JAYUWO010000190.1:0-3303 GCA_043753545.1 Arenimonas sp. | reverse complement strand
CGCAAGGGATTGCTGACGCAAACCCGTCGCCACAGTTACATCGTGAGTCTGCTTGGCATCAAGCATGTCGTGTTGGCGGTGAATAAAATGGATTTGGTCGATTATGACCAAGGCGTTTTCGACGACATCCTCGCGCAATATCAAGTGTTGGCCGAGCAATTGAATATTGCTTCGGTCACAGCCATTCCCTTGTCGGCATTGAAAGGCGATAACGTCATTCTCAATAGCGAAGCGATGCCTTGGTATAGCGGCCCGAGTTTGCTGGAGCATCTGGAAACGGTGGAAGTCCAAGCGCAGGATGACAACAAGGGCTTTCGTTTGCCGGTGCAATGGGTCTGCCGGCCGAACCAGAATTTCCGCGGCTTTGCCGGCAATATTGCTGCCGGCGAAATAAAAGTCGGTGACGATATTGTCGTGACGCCGTCGGGCGTACGCTCGAAAGTGGCATCGATTATTCGCGGTGACCAGGAAGTCACGCATGCACGTCGCGGACAAGCCGTCATCATCAGTTTGAAAGATGAAATCGACATCAGCCGTGGTGATGTGATCAGTGTGGCAAACGATCCGCCGCCGATTTCGGATCAAGTCGCCGCCCATGTGTTGTGGTTAAGCGATACGCCCTTGTTGCCCGGTCGCGGCTATTGGCTGAAATTGGCGACACGTACCGTGAGCGCACAAGTCAGCGAGATCAAACATAAGATTGACATCAACACGCAGGATTTTCTGGCGGCCAAACGCCTTGAATTGAATGAAGTGGCTTACTGCAATTTAAGTTTCGATCACGCGATTACTTTCGAGAGTTACCAAGACAATCCGACCCTTGGCAGCTTCATCCTGATCGACCGACAAACCAATGCGACCGTCGCCTGCGGCACCATTGATTTTGCCCTGCGGCGTGCAGCTAATTTGCATTGGCAGGCAATCACCGTTGATAAATCCGCGCGTTCGCTGATCAAGGGACAGACGGCGCGTTGCCTGTGGTTCACCGGTTTGTCGGGCTCGGGCAAATCGACGATTGCCAATCTGGTCGAGAAGCGATTGCATGCACTGGGTCACCACACTTATTTGCTGGACGGCGATAACGTCAGGCATGGTTTGAATAAGGATCTCGGTTTTACCGACGAAGATCGCGTTGAAAATATTCGTCGTGTCGCGCAGGTGGCAAAATTAATGACCGATGCTGGTCTGATCGTGCTGGTATCGTTTATTTCGCCGTTCAGAAGCGAACGCGACATGGCGCGTACCTTGTTTGCACCGGGCGAATTTTCTGAAGTGTTTGTCGATACGCCGTTGGAAATTTGCGAACAACGAGACGTAAAAGGGTTATACGAAAAGGCGCGTGCTGGAAAAATTCCAAATTTCACTGGTATCGATTCGCCTTACGAAACACCCGAGCATCCCGAGTTCCATCTTCTGACAGTCGAACATAGTGTCGACGAGTTGGCCGAGAAAATCGTGGAAAAAATGCGTCAGCATTGATTACTCTCGAAGAATACCCGGTCACTCCTGAAATCGGCCGCTATCGCAAAAAACAAAACCCCTGCCAAAGCGGGGGTTTTCAACAGGCGGAACAGAATTTTTATTTCACTGATTTTTGCTTAACAGCGCCGTAAATAACCAGCAGGATGATGGCGCCGATGACCGATGCGATAAAGCCAGCAGTTTCCCCCTCCTTGTACCAGCCCAATGCCTGGCCGATATATTTCGCCAGGAAGGATCCGGAGACGCCAAGCACAATGGTCCACAAGAAACCTAATTTGTCGTGACCGGGTTTTAACGCTCGTGCCAATAAGCCGGCAATAAATCCAATAATGATCGTCCAGATAATGCTCAATACAGTGTCTCCGATGGATGTGGTGTGACAGCTAGGTTTTCCTGATGCTGCCGACTATCCAGAGCAACAGTACACTACCGCACACGGCAGCGAGAAAACGCATAATGCTCCCGTTCAGTCCGATGCCGAAATAGCCGATGATGGTGGAAGCTAGAAAAGCGCCACAGATGCCCACAAGCGTCGTGAGGATGAACCCCAGACGCCTGCTTTTCGACATCATCGAACGGGCAACGAAGCCCGCCAGAAAACCGATGATGATAATCATCCACCAACTATTGCCAAGCAGATCCATAACGCTTTCCTAGCAGCAGCCGTGATCGCCGAAGGCCGTATGGCCCGCTTGCACGCCGACGCCGCGGGTCAAGCCTTTTTCGCTGGCGTCATAGTGATCACCGATCACTTTGGCCACCACCGATGTCACACGTTTGCCGGTCGGAATATGCAGGAATTCGTTCGGGCCATGGGCATTGGAATGCGGCCCCAACACGCCGGTAATCATGAATTGTGCGCCGGGAAATTTTTCGCCCAGCATGCCCATGAACGGAATCGTGCCGCCTTCGCCCATGTACATCGCCGGCGCGCCATAAAAGGCTTGGCTTGCACTATTGATGCTGCTTTCCAGCCAGGGTGCGAGCAAGGGTGCGTTCCAACCAGTAGAAGCTTTTTCGACTTCGAAGCTGACTTTTGCCCGGTACGGCGGATTTTCCGTCAATACGCGCTGCATGATTTCCGAGGCTTTTTTCGGATCCAGCGTCGGTGGTAAACGCAACGATAGTTTCACGGACGTATGCGGACGCAACACATTGCCTGCGTTCGCCAGACTTGGCATGCCGTCAACACCGGTCACCGATAACGCAGGACGCCATGTGCGGTTCAATACTAGTTCGGTCAAGTCCGAATGCATCGGCAGCATGCCATCGACGAAGGGAAATTTATCGTAGACCGCCGTGTCCAATACCTGTGAACACGATCTGGCCTGCTGCATGCGTTGTTCTGGAACGTCGACGAATAAATCTTCGATCAGGATTTTTCCGGTAATTTCATCTTCCAGTCGCGACAGCAATTGTCGAAGAATACGGAAACTCGAGGGCACGATGCCGGAGGCATCGCCCGAATGCACACCTTCTTCGAGAACGCTGACGTTCAGATTGCCGCCTGCCAGACCACGCAGAGAGGTGGTGCACCAAAGTTGATCGTAATTGCCGCAACCCGAATCCAGGCAGACGACCAGTGAAGGCTTGCCGATACGCTCGGCCAGGTGATCGACGTAATACGGTAAATCGTAACTGCCCGATTCTTCGCAAGCTTCGATCATAACCACGCAACGACTATGCGGTTTGCCTTGCGCCTGCAGCGCACGAATGGCTGTGAGCGAACCGAAAATCGCGTAACCGTCATCGGCGCCACCGCGACCGTAAAGTTTGTCCTCTTTCAGGACGGGCTTCCACGGGCCCAGATCATCGGCCCAG
>JAYUWO010000189.1:0-3327 GCA_043753545.1 Arenimonas sp. | reverse complement strand
TCGAAATACATCAGCTTTGGGCAAGTGGTTGCCGCCGTGACGGCTACCGGCAAAGACATTCCAGTCCTCGCTTCGGTCAAAGCACTCGACGAGAACAGTGTGATGGCCGCGATTACGGCCGGTTCACGCGATGTGGCACTGCGCACCAAACCCGAACATGTACAATTTGTGGTTCGTAATGAGTTCAATGCCCTGCTCAGCCGCCGCAGCCTGCGTCACCTGGAAGCCGCGCTTCGTGAAACCGAGCGCCGTTGCGACACATTGATCTCGTCATCGCGTGATCCGATTGCCTACATCCATGAAGGCATGCATATTCGTGCCAACGAAGCCTATCTAGAAATGTTCGGCTTCGAAGAGTTTGATGAAATCGAAGGTCTTTCGGTACTCGACTTGATCGATTCCGGACACGCGGATGCCTTCAAGCAAGTGCTTAAAAACATCAGCAAAGGCGAAGCGCCACCCAAGAATCTCGAATGCGCCGCCGTGCGTAGCGACGGCAGCAAGTTTGATGCCGTGATGGAATTTTCTCCGGCAACCTACGAAGGCGAATCCTGCCTTCAAATTGTTTTCCGTCAGCAAACCATCGACGCCGACATGGCGAAAGAACTCGACAACCTGCGTCAGCGGGATGCCACTACCAATCTTTATAATCGCCAATTTTTTATCACCGAAACCGAAGCTGTCGTTGCCGCCGCCGTATCGGGCAAAGCCAACCAGTCTCTGTTGTTGATCGAACCCGACAATTACGATAACCGTATCGAAGAAGTCGGCATGGCACTAGCCGACGAAGTCCTGAAAAAGATGGCCGATCGTTTACAGGGCCTGATGGATGAAAACAGCATCGTTGCCCGATTCGCCGACCATACTTTTGCCGTCCTACTTCGCCATCACGATCACAACCAGACTATCGCAATGGCGGAAAAAATTCGCGCTGCTTTCGAAGGTCAGCTGATCGACTTGAGCAAACATTCGCTCGCGCTCACCGTGAGCATTGGTGGCGTACAAATCGGCGAGAAAATTGCCAGCGTGCCCCAGATCCTCGGCAAATCCAATCAATGCCTGCAGTCGGCTGAAGGGGTTGGCGGCAACCGCTATGATATTTTCGATCCCGCGGCCCGCGATCGCGCCGAGGAAGAATTAATCCAGGCGTGGGTAGCACGTATCAAGGAAGCACTTAACGAAGATCAGTTTGTTCTGAACTATCAGCCGATGATAAGCCTTGCCGGTGCCGAAGGCGAAGCCTATGAAGTACTGCTGCGAATGACAGCCCCGACGGGCGAAATCGTCTCACCCGAAAACTTCATTCCCATCGCCGAAGAACATGGCTTGCTCGCAGACATTGATCGCTGGGTGATCGGCAGGACGATTAGCCTGCTGGCCGAGAAAGCTAAAGCAGGTAACGACACAACGCTTTTTGTCAAAGTAACCCCTGCCTCGCTAGTCGAGGGCGATTTGCATAACTTCATTTCTAGTCAACTCAAAGCACAAGGCATTTCAGGAGATAAACTCGTTCTGCAAATTCCGGAATCGAAAATTTTTAGTCATTTGAAAGCCTTGCAGGCCTTCCAGAAAATCGTCGGTTCGTTCGGCTGCCGTCTATGCCTGGAACAATTCGGCACTGGCTTGAATTCCTTCCAGATGCTCAAGCACTTTGAACCGGCAGTTTTGAAAATTGATCGCAGCTTCATCGTAGACCTCGCAAAAAATGTCGAGAGCCAGAAGAAGGTCAAGGAAATTGTTGACGAGGCACACAAACTCGATAAACAGTGTGTTGCCGAGTTTGTTTCCGATGCCGGCAGCATGTCCTTCTTGTTTTCAACCGGAATCGATTACGTACAAGGCAACTTCCTTGCACCACCTATGACGACCATGACCTACGAGTTCTAACCGTCGGGTGGGCATTGCCCACCCTACAAATCATCCAAAGAAAACCGCCTCACAGCGGTTTTTTTTGATGATTGCGGTGTCAGATCGAAGAACTGTTTTTCAAGGCCGCGATACGATCAGCCAGTGGCGGATGGCTCATAAATAATTTCTTGAACCCTTGCGCCAGATTGCCGGTAATACCAAACGCTGCAATCTGGGTGGGCAAGGTGCTTTGTGACTGGTTTTTCGCCAGACGTTCCAATGCCGCTACCATTTTGTGCTTACCGGCAATATTGGCGCCGCCCGCATCGGCACGGAACTCGCGCCAACGGCTGAAATACATGACGATAATCGAGGCAAATAAACCGAACACGATTTCGAGAATGAACACGACGGCAAAATAACCCAGACCATGACCGTCACGATTACCCAAAACGGCTTTATCGATAATATTGCCGACGATGCGGGCGAAGAACATGACGAAGGTATTCACTACGCCCTGAATCAGAGTGAGTGTCACCATGTCACCATTGCCGATATGGCTGACTTCGTGGGCCAGCACCGCTTCAGCCTCATCGCGCGTCATGCTGCGAAGCAGACCGCTGGATACCGCGACAAGCGAGCTGTTGCGGGTCATACCCGTTGCAAAAGCATTGATTTCCGGACCCTCGTAAATGCCGACTTCGGGCATTTTGATTCCGGCTTTGTCGGCCTGCTTTTGAACCGTACTCAACAACCACTGTTCAATTTCATTGCGAGGCTGCGTAATAACCATCATGCCGGTGGCACGCTTGGCCATCCATTTGGACAAAGCGAGGGATATAAAAGAACCTGCGAAGCCAAACACGGCGCACATTACCAGCAGGCCACCCAAATCAGTTCCGTATTGCGCAGCACGTAGATCAAGGCCCAGTAAATTAAATATCAGGGATACGAGAGCAAGAATGGCAATATTGGTGGCTAAAAACAAACCGATACGAGTAAACATGTTTGGAACACCTGCGTTAGATTGCGACAGGGTAAATGTGTAGCTGAGAACGTGAATTTCAAGTCTGCGACCCTGAATTAATTATTTGCATTCAGCTAAGCTTGACGAATGGAAATTGCTAAACCCCACTGCGGTCGCTTCGCGCCATCGCCCACCGGACCCTTGCATCTGGGATCGCTGCTGGCCGCTATGGGCAGTTGGTTAATGGCTAGGCAAGCCGGTGGCCAATGGTTAATCCGCATCGAAGACATTGATCCGCCCAGAGAAATAAAGGGGGCGGCTACCGGGCACATCGAGATACTGAAACGATTTGGCATGGAATCCGATCTACCCATTATGTGGCAGAGCATGCGTGACGAACGCTATCGGGAAGTGCTGCAAAAACTGATAGCCTCCGGTGATGCCTTCGAGTGTTTTTGCTCACGCAAAGAACTGATCGAACACCAGGGCATCCACCGCGAGTGCATCACCAA
>JAYUWO010000188.1:0-29994 GCA_043753545.1 Arenimonas sp. | reverse complement strand
GCTCCTAGGTGTTGTTTCTCCATTCATTCGCGCTCTTGCACACTTCCTGAAATTCTTTAGTAACGACCCATGCAAATAATTATTCGTAGTCTTTTTATCATTGTATTTTTAGCAACTGGCGTTGCCCATGCCGGCGCCCGTCAGAAAATGACGGTGTTCACCAAAAACCTGCAAGGCTTGAGCAGTCCGTTCGAACAAACGGTCTACAACCCGGCAGGCAAAGTAAGCGATAAATCGACCGGCATAGTGAAATTGAAGGCGCCGCGTCAATTCCGCTGGCAAACACTCAAGCCATATCCGCAGACGATTGTGGCCGACGGCAATCACATCTGGATATACGATCCCGATCTGGAGCAAGTGACCGTTCGCAACCAAAGTGCAGAAGAATCAAACAGCCCGCTCGCAGTATTGATTGACAGCACCGAGATGGAGCGTCAATTTAAAGTCAGTGAAGCGGCAACAAAAAACGGACTGGAATGGCTGTTACTGATGCCCAAAAAACCTGACGACGCACCGTTCGAGAAAGCCATGCTGGGTTTCTCGGCTAAGGGCCTTGCTCGCATGGAGCTATACGACGGCCTTGGTCAGCGTACCGTAATAAGTTTCATCCAATGGCAACGCAACCCGAAATTTGCCAAATCCGATTTCATATTTACCCCGCCAAAAGGGGCCGATGTCGTCGGCGATGTAACACCGGGCGCAACGGTAACCCCGATTCGGAACTGATTGAAGTGTTTCTGTGGGAGCTGGTTCATCAGCGATTAGATGATTCAATATGCTTGGGTAGTTCCTATCGCGAATAAAGTCGCTCCCACAAAAGCTGCTCCCGCAATTTAATTCGCTATCCTCAAAAATATCATTTCTGCATTTGCCGTCGTAGCCCTCGCAATCTCCTCTTCCGATTGCCCACGCAGTTCTGCGACTATCTTCAAAACATCGACCAAGCGCGCCGGTTCGTTACGCTGGCCACGATAATCGGCATTGGGTTGGTCGGGCGAATCGGTTTCAAGTAATAAATTCTCTATTGGCATATCTTTCACCAGACGCCGCAAACGCTGTGCGCGGTCATAGGTAATCGGGCCGCCGATGCCCAGTGAAAAACCCAGATTGAATAATTGGCGGGCCTGTTCTTCACTGCCGGAATAACTATGGATAACTCCGCTGGATACGCCGGTTTTTTTGATGCTGGCGATCACTTCATCAACGGCGCGACGGGCATGCACCACAACCGGTAATTCAAATTCCCGGGCAAGCTTTAATTGTTCGATGAAATAGAAACGTTGTTGTTCCGCATCCAGCCCTTCAACGAAAAAATCCAGTCCGCATTCACCGACGGCTCTCGGCTTTTCATTTTCTATCCATGTACGTAAAGCCGGAATGTGCTCCGGGCGATGGGAGCTTAAATACATCGGGTGTAAGCCGTACGCAGGATATAAACCCGAGTACTGGTCGCATACGTCTTTAAGATTATTCCAGCTGGCGTATTCGACGGCTGGGAGTAATTGTTGTTTCACACCTGCGGCCTGCGCGCGGGAAACAACCGCGTGTCGATCATGCTCGAATTCGGTGGCGTCCAGATGGCTGTGGCTATCGAATAGGTCCATACGGGTCACATTCAATCTTTCTTGTTCATTCTTTTTTGAATTGACCTTCGATCGGAGCTTTAACATTGGGCGTGATGTCCTGATCAGCAGGTTCGCGTCCGTTTTTCCAGGAGGCCAACAGCAAGGTCAAAGCACCCATAAAAAGCTCGTCAAAAGGCATGCCAAAAGTCAGCAGCGGAATAAGATCGGGCGTTACCAAATCGATAATAAAAAGAGCAGCCACAATCTTGAAGAGTGTGGGGAATCGCAGTTTCGAGGCGTAGCCAAGAACGGGGACGAGCAGGGGGTTGGCCATCGATTTACTCCTGTAAACTAGCGTCTTGTATAACATGCGCAATTCGAAATTTGCAGCTTGCATTGTGACGATTCAGCACGAATACAGGGCACAACAAACCCGCTGCCCGACGATAGCTGAAACAAGCGGCTTCACCATGCCATCACGTATGGCAAAAAATAACCCGCTTCTGGAGTGTTTTACCGGCATTTTGGGGGTGCCGCTGCTCTGGATAAACCGTTAAAATGGCGGTCTTTTCAAGCTAGGCAAATTCCATGGCCCTCAATCCCAACGATTTATTCGACATCCGTTCACTGCTATCCGAAGAAGAACGCATGATTCAAGACGCGGTGGCGCGTTTTACCGATGAAAAAATCATCCCGATCATCGGCGATGCTTTCAGTGAAGGTCGTTTCCCGAAAGAATTGGTGCCAGAAATCGCCTCGATGGGTTTGCTCGGCTCTTCTCTGCCGGAAAAATACGGCTGCGCCGGCTTGAATTCGGTGAGCTACGGTTTGATCTGCCAGGAACTGGAACGCGGCGATTCCGGCATTCGCAGTTTCGTTTCCGTGCAAAGCTCGCTCTGCATGTATCCGATTTACGCATACGGCAGTGAAGAACAACGCATGAAATATTTGCCGGGCATGGCAAAAGCCGAAATCATCGGCTGCTTCGGCTTAACCGAACCTCACGGTGGTTCGGATCCAATGAACATGAAAACCACTGCGAAGAAAGATGGTGACGACTGGGTAATCAATGGCGCCAAGATGTGGATCACCAACGGCAACCTCGCACATATCGCGATTGTCTGGGCGATGACAGATGAAGGCATCCAGGGCTTCATCATCGAGAAAGACATGAAAGGTTTCGCTGCCCAGGAAATCCATAAAAAAATGAGTTTGCGTGCTTCGGTCACCTCGGCATTGTTCTTCGATAACGTGCGCGTACCGGATGCGAACCGCTTGCCGAATGTAAAAGGCTTGAAAGGCCCGCTCGGTTGCCTGACACAGGCGCGTTTTGGCATAACCTGGGGCCCAATCGGCGCTGCGCAGGCTTGTTTGACCGAAGCCACCGAATACTGCAAAACACGCATCCTGTTCGGCCGTCCTCTGGCTGCCAATCAAGCTATCCAGTTGAAACTTGCCGATATGGCCCGCCGCATTACGCTGGCACAATTATTGAGTCTGCAATTGGGACGACTGAAAGATGCCGGCAATATGCAGCCAGCCCAGGTCAGTCTGGCGAAATGGAACAACGTCCGGATGGCGCTGGATATCGCCCGTGAAGCCCGCGACATTCTCGGCGGCGCCGGCATCACCACGGAATATTGCCCAATCCGTCATGCCTTGAATCTGGAATCTGTCATCACTTATGAAGGCACCGAAACCGTGCATCAATTGGTGATCGGTCGTGAGTTGACCGGTATCAACGCGTTTTAATGATCGATGTTGATTAGGGATGCCATTGCAGAGGATTTTGAACGGATTCTTCATTTGAATGAAGAGTCCGTGCATTTCCTGAGTCCGCTGACATTGGCGCGACTTGATACATTGCACGCAGAAGCGGCATACCACCGGGTAATCGATGTCGATGGAAAGATTGCCGGGTTTTTACTGGCATTTCGCGAAGGCGCAAATTACGACGGCAGCAACTATGTCTGGTTCACCGAACGCTTCGATCAATTCCTCTATGTTGACCGTGTCGTCGTGAGCAAGGATTTTCAGGGGCAGGGCATCGGCAACAAGCTGTATGACGACATTTTCACCTTCGCAAGAAACAGCGGAGTCAGCCGAATCGCCTGCGAATTCGATATCGACCCGCCGAACCATGCATCACAACGCTTCCATGATCGTTTTGGTTTTTCGGAGGTCGGGACACGCAGTTATGGTGATGTCGTCAAGCAAGTTTCACTACAGATGGTCTCTGTTTGATATGTGGATCGCGCCGACAACATGAAATCCCAGATACTCGAAACCCCGCGTTTAATTTTGCGTCCACCAACACTGGCGGACTTGCAGGAATGGGTTCGTTTTGCCGAGCATGAAGAGACCATGCGCCATCTCGGCGGCGTGCAGAGTGCTTCGAATGCCTGGCGTAGTTTGATGACCATGATTGGCAGCTGGGCCGCGCACGAATTCGCGATGTTTTCGGTGATCGAAAAATCGACTGGCAAATGGATGGGGCGCATCGGCCCTTGGCAACCACTCGACTGGCCTGGAACCGAAGTGGGTTGGGGCCTGCATGCCGATTACTGGCGCAAGGGCTATGCTTTTGAAGCCGCAGCAGCGACCATCGATTGGACTTTCGAAAATTTGAATTGGCCTGAAGTCATTCATACGATAGCAGCCGAAAATACCGCGTCGATTGCACTAGCGGAAAAACTGGGTTCGAAATATCAGCGTCAAGCCGTTTTGCCTGCACCGATGAGTCTTGAAGTCGGCGTCTGGCAGCAAACGCGTGAACAGTGGTTGAAAAACCGCGAACGTTTAGGTCTGTCGTCATGATCACCGTTTATGGCATGAAATCTTCCGGCAATTGCTACAAAGTGCATTTGCTGCTGGAAATATTGGCCAAACCCTATCGTTGGGTTGTAGTGAATAGTGCCGCCGGTGAAACCAGAACCCCGGAATACCTTGCTAAAAATCCAAATGGCAAAGTGCCATTGTTGGAAACCGAAACCGGCCAGTATTTGCCCGAGTCAAATGCCATCCTTTGCTATCTTGCGAGCGATACCCATTTATTTCCGAAAGACAAATGGCACCAGGCCAATGTCTTGCAATGGATGTTTTTCGAACAATATAGCCACGAGCCTTATATTGCCGTTGCCCGCTACATAAAAAAATACCTGCCGGAAAGCCACGAACGCCGAGCCGACTTGCCGCGTTTGCTACAGCGCGGATATCAGGCGCTGGACGTGATGGAGAAACATCTATCGCAACATGTTTATCTGGTGTCCAGCGGCTTTTCGATTGCCGATATCGCACTCTTTGCCTATACCCACGATGCCGCCACCGGCGGTTTTGATTTAAGCCTTTACCCTCATTTGCAGAACTGGCTCGAGCGCGTTCGTTCGCAGCCCGGTTTTGTCGCTCAAGAAAATTAATTCAAAGATAAAAACATTATGTCTGCCCAACCCGTACTGATTCCTGCCCGTCAAAAAAACGTCAACCGCGCTTTGGTATGCGACGAAAACTTTGTCGAATTCGTCAACAATTGGTCTGGGCACGTAGATGGGAAACCATCGCCCGACGAAGAAATACTTCCGGGCAGTCTTTGCACGGCAAAAGATTTTGCTGATTTGTTCGAATCGCAATTGATCAGCCGTCATCTCGATTTGATGGCCCGCGTACTTCGCGTGCAGAACAAGGTTTTCTATACGATTGGTTCCTCCGGTCACGAAGGCAATGCGATGGTCGCGCGTTTGACGCGTCATACCGACCCCGCTTTTCTGCATTACCGCTCGGGTGGCTTCATGGCCGAACGTTTCCGCAAATTACCGGGCATGGATCCAATCATGGATTCGGCATTGAGCTTTGCGGCGAGCAAGGAAGACCCGATTTCCGGCGGTCGTCACAAAGTATGGGGCAGCAAACCGTTGTGGGTGTTGCCGCAAACATCGACGATTGCGTCGCATCTACCGAAAGCACTCGGTACCGCTATTGCCATTGAGCAAGCCAAGCGCATCGGCCATACCTTGCCGATTCCGGAAGATTCGATAGCGATTTGTACTTTCGGCGATGCATCCAGCAATCACGCGACTGCACAAACCGCCTTCAATACCGCGCAGTGGACGGCTTACCAAAAGCTCCCCGCGCCTGTTCTTTATGTCTGCGAGGACAACGGTATCGGCATCTCGGTAAAAACACCTAGTGGCTGGATTGCCAATGCCTTCCAGCAGCGGCCGGGTCTGGATTATTTCTTCGCCGACGGCCTTGATATCGCCAGCGGTTACGAGCAAGTCGCACGTGCCGTGAATCATTGTCGTACTACGCGTCGTCCGACTTTCCTGCATCTCAAGACCACCCGCATCATGGGCCACGCCGGTACCGATTTCGAAATCGAATGGCGTAGTTTCGAAGAACTGATGACGGTCGAGGCGAGCGATCCATTATTACGCTCGGCTGAAATCGCTTTAAGCTCGGGTTTAATGAGTAAGGCTGAAGTGCTGGCGAAATACGAAGCTACCCGGAAGCTATGTTTTGCTGCCGCGGAAAAGGCCGACAATACGCCGAAGCTCGACAGTCTGGCCGATGTGATGGCGCCATTGGCTCCGTACACGCCAGATAAAGTCAAAGCCGAGGCCGATCGCTCGGATTACAAAGAAAAGCGCATTGCCATCTTTGGTGGAGAAGATAAATTGCCGGAAAAACTGGCTCCGCGTCATATGGCGATCCAGATCAATAATGCCTTGCATGATTTATTCTGCAAATATCCGGAAACCCTGCTGTTTGGTGAAGACGTTGCGCAGAAGGGTGGTGTTTACACGGTTACCAAAGGCTTGCAGAAGTCTTTCAAGGGCGCCCGCGTATTCAATACCTTGCTCGATGAAACCATGATTCTGGGATTGGCACAGGGCTTCTCGAACATGGGTATGTTGCCGCTGCCGGAAATCCAGTATCTGGCGTATTTTCACAACGCCTGCGACCAGATCCGAGGCGAAGCCTGTTCGCTGCAATTCTTCAGCAATGGCCAGTTCCGGAACCCGATGGTGATGCGTATTGCTTCGCTGGGTTACCAGCGTGGATTCGGCGGCCATTTTCACAACGACAATTCGATTACCGCACTTCGCGATATCCCAAGCTTGGTGGTCGGCTGCCCAAGCCGCGGCGACGATGCGGCGACCATGCTTCGAAGCATGATGGCGCTGGCAAAGGTCGATGGCCGCGTTTGTGCGTATCTGGAGCCGATTGCCTTGTACATGACCAAGGACCTTTACGAGGCCGGTGATGGCCAATGGTTAACCCAATACCCATCGCCTGAAGAGTCCATGGAAATCGGGTCTGCCCGCGTCTACAACGATACGGCGAAGGATCTGGTGATATTCAGTTTTGGCAATGGTGTTCCGATGAGCTTGCGAGCCGCTCGCGATATCGAGAAAAAGCACGGCTGGAAAGTGCGTGTGGTCGATTTGCGTTGGTTGCAGCCGCTGAATACCGGTGAAATTACGAAACACGCCGCTGAATGCGCGCGCATTATGGTGGTGGACGAGGGACGACGCAGTGCCGGCGTAGGCGAGGGCATCATTACCGCTGTTGTCGAGTCAGGGCAGGGTGCGAAACCCCTGCGTCGTGTAGTGGGCCAGGACACCTACACACCGCTGGCCGGAGCCGCATTTCTGGTCATTCCAAGCGAGGCCGATATTGTGCTTATGGCCGGGGAACTGGTTTAACTTCGTTATATTCACACGTAGAGCTGCCAAGCTCGCCTGCTAAGGTTTACACTCAAGGTATGAGTTCATCCCGCCCACAAGCCATTCTGTTTGCTGATGTCAGCGGCAGTACGAGAATTTTTGAAACCAAAGGCGATGTTGAAGCCCGTCGTTTGATTTCAGCCGTGTTAACTGCCTTGTCGGATATTTGCGTGCAACACGGTGGCCGTGTGATCAAGACCATCGGCGATGAAATCATGTGTACGCTGCCCACCGCCATGAACGCCATTCTGGCCTCTGTCGACATGCAACGTAAGATGGCTCGCGATATCAGTTTTGTACGCGATAATTTGGCTATCCGTATTGGTCTGCATTTTGGCGATGCGCTGGATGAAAACGACGATGTTTACGGCGATGCGGTCAACACCGCCGCACGTATGGCCTCGTTGGCAAAACGCGAACAAATTGTCACAACCCTGAGCACTACCAAGTCGGTTTCCGGGAAAATGCCCGAAATTCGCAGTTTGGGGAAAGCCCGTGTTAACGGAAAACTTTTTCCGATCGATATCGTCGACGTGATCTGGCAGGAAGACACCTCCGGCATGACCATGGTGCAAAGCGCGATTCGTCTGTCTGATCTACCCGGTGCCGATCATCAGGTTGTCGCCAAACTTACATTGCGTCATCGTGGAAAATTGATCGAGATTGACCAAAATTCGGAACCTTTCATGATGGGGCGTGAAGGAAACAATAATCTTGCCGTGGAAGCTGACTGGGTCAGTCGAAGCCACGCGCAAATTGAATTCAAGCGTGGCCATTTCATGATTGCGGACCGCTCTACTAATGCTACATACGTCAAGTTGGGTCAGGACGATGAGTTACGCCTGCATCGCGACGAATTGCATTTACGTAAGTCTGGCACGATCAGCATGGGGCAATCGGGTGCGGTAAATACCAATGATATTATTTACTTCGAAACCGAAAGCTAGTTTTTCCCAACTAAATGAGAATCAAAAAAGAACCCCATGCTTGCATGGGGTTCTTTTTTGAAACAGATTCAAAGCTTGGCGCTATTTTGCGGGCGTAACAGCCGGTTTGGCCGATGGCGACTTTGCATAACGAGGCAGTGCATAGCCATAAGCTGCACTTAAAAGCTTCTCGCTACCAGCATAGGCGGCAGCATTGGTTGGAACGAACTTGGCCGTACCGATCTCGCTGATAACGTCGAAAAGATTATTGTCGAGGTGCAATTTAAGCATGGCATTGCTGACGGCCTTGCGAACGTCGGCAGGTACGGTTTCATGGGCAGACAAGGCACGTCCAGGTAATTCGCGAGTCACCGTGGCAGGTTGCAGATTGCTGTATTGGTCGGCGATGTAGCTCGGTACCATGGCGCCATCAGATTCACCGGCAAAAATCATTTCCACGCCATCTTTCAAGTTGGCAGCGAAGGATTTGATTTCTGGCTGGGCAATCGGGTTTTGATAGATTTCACCGAGCAACAAATACCCCAAGCTTGGTGAGGACATACTGGTAATGCGGTGACCGATCAGACCCTGTACGCCACCGGCGGCCATCTCGTCACTAATCAACAGGGTGTATTTGGTGGCTTCTACTACGCGAACTAAGGGAATGATGCGTTGGCGCTTGGCGCGATAATCGGTGAAGTGGGCTTCTTCGAAGGTGAAATCCACTTTGGCTTTGCCACGCATATCCCGCCAGTGAACATGGTAATTCGGGGCGATTTTCAGGACAAAAGTGTGTCCCGTGGATTTGGACAGGTAACCGAGTAGGGGTTTGTATACTTCCTGGGCTTGCGCCGGTGGATAGTTCGGTTCAACCGTCAGGGTGTAAGTTGCGGCGTTCGCCCGCATGGATCCAAACATCAGAACTAGACTGGCAAAAACCAGACCGGCATAAAAACCAGCATGTTTAATCTTTTGATTTTCCATAGTACTGCTCCTCCTGCAAAACTCGATATAGCAGAGAATACGCCTTAAGCCAATATTTGTGCTGATGAAAGGCACACAAAATGTTAATTTGGTCGCTGTAACCCTGTTAAAGCTTGTAAATGCTTCACTTCTTTTTCACCGCAAAATAAGTGGTCGCTATCGCTAACGCTCAGTAGCAAAGCCAAGCCGATGCTCCGGGTCGATCCCGCACAAACAAGTTCACCAAGCTTTTCTCCCGACCGGAAAATATCCTGACCCGGCTCGAGCCGAGTACCTTTGATTAATCGGGTGTGACGCTTTGCCTGCCCAAGATAATGAGTGCGCGCCACAATTTCCTGCCCGGGATAGCATCCTTTTTTTAAACTGAAAGCGTTTAGGCGTTCAAGACTTAGCATCTGCGGGGTCCAAAGTTCGGACTGCGTCTCAGCCAGTCTCGGCAGGCCATGCTCGATATCTGCATCACGCCATGCATTTTCGACACTTTTATCTATCTTGATATTGGCTGCGGCGGAGGGCGGTACAACCCAAAGTCTTCGACCGAGAACGCTGGATGATAAATCCAGCGAAAAGCCGTCGTTTATATGGTCGGAAATAAGATCACGTTGAATACTCGAAGAAAACTTTGTATCAAGTTCGCCGGCCACTATTGTTCCGGCGTTCGGAGTGAGCTTGACTTTACTTCTGAAAACGAAGCGCTGCAAATGCTTAAGAATTTTCTCAGCCGGAAAATCGGGTGACAACAGACATATTAGGTCCGCTCTGATTCTGACAAGGGCGAATAGCGCAATCAAACGGCCTTTCGGGTTCAGCAGGCCATTCCAGTGCCATTGGCCATCCGACAGCGCCTTTACATCATTCATGCTTTGCGCCTGAATGAAAGCCACGGCATCAGGGCCTTCCAGCGTGAAAAGGCTATAGCTTTCAAGCCTGCTCAGGGATTCGGGCGAAAAATTCAGCTTGTCGGACATAGGCGCGGGAATTAAAATTAAACTTTCGAGAAAGAATACAGATGATAGGCCAGAAACCAGAGGCAGACGATGACATTGTTCCGCAAGAGCCTACACCAGCTCCCGCAGAAACCGATGCAAAGCTGCCGATAGAAATAGGCGGACGACAGGGGCCAGAGCCAACACGTTACGGCGACTGGGAAAAAAACGGCCGCTGCATCGATTTTTGACGCGACTATCGCATCAGCATTCCTATCATTAAGACCGACTGAAAGAGAGAGTACCCATGGCAGCTAGTCAGCGACCGTTATCGCCTCATCTGGACATCTACAAGAAACAAATCACAAGCGTCTTGTCGATTACCCATCGAATGACAGGTGTCGTATTGGCCATCGGGGCATTGTTTGTTACCGCATGGCTTGTTGTTGTTGCCAGCGATGTCGATTCCTTTGCCTGGCTCCAGCAGATCCCCGCTTCCTGGTTCGGACAACTTGCCTTGTTCGCTTTTTCTGCCAGCCTGATTTACCACCTGTTAAATGGCGTACGCCATCTGCTCTGGGACATTGGCTGGGGCATGGAAATCCAGACCGTTGAGAAAACCGGATATATCGTCGTAGCACTATCAATCGGACTGACGGTCCTGCTTTGGTTCGTTGCACTTACGGGAGGTGCCCCATGACCGATATGCGCGATCCATTAGCCACAGCCCGGGGCCTGGGGTCTGCAAAAGACGGCGTCAACCATTGGTGGATGCAACGCATCACGGCCATTGCCCTGTTATTGCTCTCACCCTGGTTTATTTATTTTGCAGTTAGCCTGGTTGGTGCCGATCAATTATCGGTGCGCGCGGCGATTGCCCAGCCGTTGAATGCAACATTGCTGGTCAGCTTCATGATTGCCATGCTCTGGCACGCCCGTTTGGGCCTGCAGGTTGTCGTTGAAGACTATATCCATGGCTGGCAGGAACTCACCCTGCAGCTGATTATCAAATTCGTTTATGCCATTGCCGCCATCGCCGCGATTATCGCGATCGGCCGCATCGTATTTTCTGCCTGAGGCGAAACTTAAACATGACGGCTTACAAAATTACAGAACATAAATACGACATGATTGTCGTCGGAGCGGGTGGTGCAGGGTTACGCGCCACTTTCGGTCTGGCGGAAAAAGGCTTGAAAACAGCCTGTATCAGTAAAGTATTTCCGACCCGTTCGCATACGGTGGCAGCGCAGGGCGGCATTTCTGCGGCACTGGGCAATATGGGCGAAGACGACTGGCGTTACCATTTCTTCGATACCGTGAAAGGTTCGGATTGGCTGGGCGACCAGGACGCGATCGAATATATGTGCCGCGAAGCGATTCCGGCGATCATTGAACTCGAACATTATGGCGTGCCGTTTTCGCGTACCGAAGAAGGCAAGATTTACCAACGTCCGTTCGGCGGCATGACTACGAAATACGGCAAAGGCCCACCGGCCCAGCGCACTTGCGCAGCTGCCGACCGTACCGGCCATGCTATTTTGCACACGCTTTATCAGCAGTCGTTGAAGCATGACGCGAAATTCTTCATCGAATACTTTGCACTTGATCTGATCATGGACGAAGAGGGTGTATGTCGCGGTGTGTTGGCGCTGGACATGGCCGACGGCAGTCTGCACTTGTTCCGCGCCCATGGCGTGGTACTGGCGACCGGTGGTTATGGTCGCGCTTACTTCTCGGCAACCTCGGCCCATACCTGTACCGGTGACGGCGGTGGCATGGCATTGCGTGCAGGTCTGCCGTTACAGGATATGGAGTTTGTTCAATTCCACCCGACCGGTATTTATGGTGCTGGCTGTTTGATTACCGAAGGCGTGCGTGGCGAAGGCGGCATTCTGCGTAACAGCCAGGGCGAGCGTTTCATGGAACGTTATGCACCATCGGTAAAAGATTTGGCACCGCGCGACATGGTCAGCCGTTCGATGACGATTGAAATTCGCGAAGGTCGTGGCGTTGGTCCCAAGAAAGATCATATTCATCTGGATCTCACCCATCTTGATCCCGATGTCATTCACAAGAAATTACCCGGCATCGCCGAGACTGCGAAAATTTTCGCCGGCGTCGATGTGACCAAACAACCGATTCCGGTACTACCGACCGTCCACTACAACATGGGTGGCCTCCAAACTAATTATCACGGCGAAGTGGTGACCCTGAAAGATGGCAACCCCAATACCGTGGTTCCCGGTTTGTATTCGATCGGTGAAGCGGCTTGTGTGTCGGTCCATGGCGCCAACCGTTTAGGCTCCAACTCTTTGCTCGATTTGGTCGTCTTCGGCCGTGCGGTCGCTATCCGCGCTGCGGAAACCATCAAGCCCAATATGCCGCACAAATCCCTGCCGGCAAGTGCGTGTGACAAGTCGCTCGCCAATTTAGACAAATTACGCAATGCCAACGGCGGTACGCCGACGGCCGAAATACGCGACAACATGCAAGCTGTGATGCAAAACAACGCTGCGGTTTTCCGCACCGGTGAAACCTTGCAGGAAGGTGTCACCAAAATCCAGGCAGCCTTCAAAAGTTTTGAAGACGTCAAAGTGTCGGACCGTTCCCTTATCTGGAATTCCGATCTTATCGAAACCCTGGAACTGCAAAACCTGTTGGGCCAGGCCGTGGTCACGATGGTGTCGGCTGAAAATCGTAAGGAATCACGCGGTGCCCATGCACGCGAAGATTTCACAACGCGCAACGACGCAGAATGGATGAAACATACGCTTAGCTGGATCGATGAAAAGGGCAATGTGACGATTGATTATCGTCCGGTGCACATGAGTTCACTGAGCACCGAGGTGGATTCGATTCCGCCCGCTGAACGCAAATATTGATTTTTTGTAGGGGCGATTCATAAATCGCTCCTACACCTGAAAATATTATTGGATAAGAATATGGCAGAGTTCACGCTTCCAAAAAACTCGAAGATCGGCAAAGGTAAACACTATCCAGCCGCTTCCTCTGCGAAGAATGTTCGCAGCTTCAAGATATATCGCTGGAATCCCGACGATAACGCCAATCCGCGCACCGATACTTACGATGTCGATATGGACACCTGCGGCCCGATGGTGCTGGATGCGTTGATCAAGATCAAAAATGAAATTGATCCGACCCTGACTTTCCGTCGTTCCTGCCGTGAAGGTATCTGCGGTTCCTGCGCGATGAATATCGATGGCACCAATACGCTGGCCTGCACCAAAGGCATCAGCGAATGCGGCAAAGCCGAGGTGCCGATTTATCCGCTACCCCATATGTCGGTCATCAAGGATTTGGTGCCGGACATGACGCATTTTTATGCGCAATATGCATCGATCAAGCCCTGGATTCGCACCCAGAGCTCGGCACCGGCCAGCGGCGAACGTCTGCAATCACCGGCGGATCGTGACAAGCTCGATGGACTTTACGAATGCATTCTTTGTGCCTGCTGCTCGACATCCTGCCCGAGCTACTGGTGGAATGGGGACCGCTATTTAGGCCCGGCTATTTTGTTGCAAGCCTATCGCTGGATTATCGATAGTCGCGACGAAGATACCGGCGCACGACTGGATGATCTGGAAGACCCATTCAAACTCTACCGTTGCCACACCATCATGAATTGCACGCGCACCTGTCCGAAAGGATTGAATCCCGCGAAGGCGATTGGTGAAATCAAGAAATTGATGTTGCAACGGCGCGGGGCCTGATGGAGTTGTTTTTTTGTATCCGTACGCAGGATACAAAAATAACTTCATCATTTTGGTAGTCCTATGGGTTCGTTTAATTTGAATATGACGCCTGACATCGTCTATCTTTGGGTAAATGGTCAGGATCCCGATTGGCAAATAAGGCGCGAAGCGGCCGAGAAAACATACTACGGTTCCCAATCATGTCGTTTTTCCAATGTCGACGGCCGTTTTCGCGATAACGACGAACTACGCTTCAGCCTCCGGTCCCTGACGCCGTATCTTGATCAATTTGGCCGAATATTCATCGTAACCGATCGTCAGAGGCCGGACTGGCTTCTTGACCATCCGCGTCTAAGCATTATTGACCACGAAATATTGCGGGAAGACGCAGAATCCCCGACCTATTCTTCCAAAGCCCTGGAGGCCTATTTCGACCGATTGCCAACGTCGAATCACTTCGTCTATCTCAATGACGATGTTTTTCTCGGCGGCGGTTTTTCGATGGATCATCTTTACGCTTCATATCAGCAAAAAACCATCGTTCATTTCGAGCAGGCAGAAGACGAAGATCCGCTCGATGATGTCTCGCAAAATTTGGCCATGACTATTTCTCATGAAATACTGTCAAGCCAGTTCAACCGGCATCACTTCAGCCCTAAACCTTTGGCTCACGCGCCTCGTTACCTCATTCGGGCTTTTATAAAAGAGCTCTTTGTAACCTATCCCGAAGCCGTGAGAGAAGCGCGCAGCGAGATTTTTCGTGAGCCCACAATCCCCTCAGTCATTGCCGATCTTTATGGTCGCTGGATGCTGGCATCGGGATACGCGATTGAGAAACCGGTTCCGCACACCCTGCTGTCCTCGGGCGCTCCGCTATTTCAATATCAGCTCGACAGCTTGGTGCAGCGTTTTAATTCGCTTTCCTACTTTTGTATCAACGACACGCTAGATAATACCTCTGGCTGCCATGCGCATTTTTCTCTCATTCAGACCGTACTAGAGAATATGTTTCCGATACCCTCAGAGTTTGAAATAATTCCCGGCACATCAACAGGCAATGCCCACAGCATCCATACAGGAATATTGAAATGACTAGCACAACATTTTTCTGGCCCGCATTTGCCGTTGTCCTGCTGACTTTCTGCGTCATGATTCGTTTGTTGATGAGTCGCATTGCTCAAATGAAGTCGAACAGAATTCATCCGCAATCCATTTCGACCTCTGCCGAGCAGGCCGCCAGAATGCCCGACTCGCGGGCTTCGGATAATTTCCGCAACCTCTTTGAAACACCCGTTCTGTTCTATACCGGAATGGTGTTCGCACAAGTCACACAACCTGGAAACACTATTTTGCTGGGATTGGCATGGCTTTATGTTGTTTTACGGGTAATTCACAGCGTTATTCAATGTGGTTATAACAAAGTCATGCACCGTTTCTATGTGTTTTTTACCAGCGTTTGGGTGCTACTGGGAATGTGGATCGTATTGGCACTCGGTATTTTGAAATGACTGAAGAAATCGACCCCGAAATCAAACGTTTACGGTGGCGCTGCCGTCGCGGCATGCGTGAACTGGATCAGTTGATGCTGCGCTATCTGGATCAACGATTCCAGCAAGCCCCTACCAACGAGCGTGATGTTTTCCTACGCTTGCTCGATTGCGAAGACGATAAGCTGTGGGCCTGGTTTATGGGGCGCGAGCAGCCCGAGGACGCGGCGTTAAATGATCTTATCCAAACCATTACTGCATTGCCGCCTTGATTGGCGACCGTCGGGATATCTTCGAATCCTGCTGTGGACGTTGATGTTATTGGCAATGATCTCGACGGGAATCAGCGCACTAGCGTGGTATTTCACGTTACCTCTCTGTTTATTGGTGATTTACGGTGCAGCGTTGCAAATCGGCAGACTACGCCTGAGCCCTCACTGCAGCCTGTTCTGGCGGGCAGGTGATGATCATATCAGCCTGAACTTTGGCCAGCTTGCAGAGTCCTTAACGCAGCCACGATGTCATCAACAAGGGCCATTGTGGATAATAAGCGCCCTGGATGCGTCTCGGCAGAATCGATACTTTGTATTCTTGCCCGACACCATTAACCGAAACGAACGCAGGCAGCTACGCTTGGTAGCGGCCACGCCGAAAAACCCAACACTGGATTGAAATGTTTCAACCTTTAGCACTCGCCATCGGACTGCGTTATTTGCGGGCAAAGCGTCGCAATGGCTACATCTCCTTCATTTCTTTTGCCTCGATTCTCGGCATTATTGTTGGCGTCATGACATTGATCACGACACTCGCCGTCATGACCGGTTTCCAGGAAGAACTACGCAACCGGATTTTGGGCACGGTAGCGCACGCGACCATTTCCGGTTTCGACGGCCCATTACAGGACTGGCAAAAAGCGGTGAAAGTTGCCGAAGCCGACAAGCGCGTGCTGGGCGCTGCGCCTTATGTAGAACGCGAAGCCTGGCTGCAAGCTCTGGAAGATCAGGGTGCCATGATTCGCGGCATATTGCCGGATCAGGAACCGAAAGTTTCCGACCTGGACAAGATGATGAAAGAAGGAAAGCTCACCGATTTAATACCCGGCGAGTTCAATATCATTTTAGGTACCGAACTTGCCCAATATCTGGGTGTTCGCATCGGCGATAAAGTGACGATGCTGATCGCAGAACGCAATGCGACACCGGTGGGGATATTGCCGAAAATGCGTCGCTTCAATGTGGTCGGCATTTTTGAAGCAGGCGCTCAGGAATATGACTTTGGCCTGGCCTTGGTCCATATGCAGGATATGCAGCGCATGGGACGAATGGATGACAGCGTTACCGGCGTGCGTTTGCGGCTTACCGATATGTTCAACGCGTGGGAAGTCGCCCGAGATTTAACCGACCAGATGAAAGGTGATTTCCGGGTACGCGATTGGTCTGGCGATCATGCCAATTTTTTCCGTGCGCTAAAGATGGAAAAAACCATGATTTTCATCGTGGTGTCACTGGTAATACTCGTGGCGGCCTTCACTCTGGTCTCTTCGCTCGTCATGGTGGTACAGGACAAGCAATCGGACATTGCAATCCTGCGCACTCTTGGCCTGTCTCCTGCAAGTATCATGCAGGTGTTCATGATTCAGGGCATTGTGATTGGTTTGTTGGGCATCGGCATCGGCGTCCTGCTTGGTGTGCTGTTATCTCTGAACCTTTCGCACATCGTTAAATTCATCGAGAGTTTAACCGGCAACGAGTTAATGCCCTCCGATGTTTATTACATCAGTGGCGTTCCGACGCATGTGGTGGCAAGTGATATTGGTCTGATTGCCGCTGTCGCGTTCGTCATGTGTTTATTGGCGACTATCTATCCTGCCTGGAGCGCTTCGCGTACCGACCCGGCATCGGCACTTCGTTATGAGTAATCCCATGCCAAATATCGTGTTGGAAGCCAAGGGCCTCGGTAAAACCTATTCCGAAGGGAATCTGACAACCCCCGTGTTCGATAACTTGCAGTTGTCCGTCAAGGCAGGCGAAACAGTGGCCATTGTTGGAGCATCGGGTGCGGGCAAGAGCACGTTGCTGCATTTGCTGGGTGGCCTGGATAGTGCAACTTCTGGCGAAGTGATGGTGGCAGGCCACTTCATTTCACGATTATCAGAAAAAGCTCGTGGCGATTTGCGTAACAGGGCGTTGGGCTTTGTCTATCAATTTCATCATCTGTTGCCGGAGTTTACGGCGCTTGAAAACGTGATGATGCCCTTGCTTATTCGTGGCGAAAAAGTTTCGCATGCAAAAAAAGAAGCTCAGGTCTTGCTGGAGCGCGTCGGACTTTCGCATCGACTGCATCACAAGCCGGGTGAACTTTCTGGTGGCGAGCGTCAGCGTTCAGCGGTCGCTCGCGCACTCGTGACAAAACCTGCCTGCGTATTGGGCGACGAACCCACCGGCAATCTGGATGAAAAAACGGCAGCCGGCGTTTTTGATTTATTGCTCGAGCTCAATCGCGAACAGGGCACCGCTTTAGTTCTTGTGACACACGACCGACGCCTAGCGACAAAACTGGGAAGGACGCTGGAACTGACCCAGGGGAAACTCAGCGACCTGGCACATAGCGACTAATGTTCGACATTAAGATTCCGCCGCTCGGTTTGTCGGTGGCGGCGTTTTTATTACTCGGCGTTTGCTGGGTACAAAACTGGTCGGATCTACTTCCCTTATGGCTATCAGCCATCGCTGCCGTTGTGGGGGCTTGGTATTGGTGGAAAAACGATAACTATTTTCGCTGCCTGTCGGTATTTTTGTTCGGTGTCGCGCTGGCGAATCTTCATGGCGACTGGGCATTGTCGCAACGGCTCTCAGATAGTACTGAAGCGACGATTACTGGACAGGTAGTAGGTCTTCCACTGCATGATCAAGACAGCGTGCGTTTCGAATTTCGTATTGATGAAAGTCCAGACAAAAAACTTACCGGCAAAAAAGTCAGATTAAGCTGGTATGGCGAAGCCCCGCGATTACAAGCAGGTAGTCACTGGAAATTGGATGTCCGGCTTAGAGCGCCTCGTGGCCTGCTAAATCCCGGCGGTTACGACTTTGAACGACGAGCCATCGAACAAAATATTGCCGCCACCGGCCACGTTAAAGGCAATGGCACAAACAAGCGCCTGAAAAAAGGCGAGGGGATTGATCATTGGCGTGAATCGATCTCGCAAAAAATTCATGCACAAGTTCCCAACGAACAATCACGTTTTGTCCAGGCACTGGCGCTTGGCGACACACGCCGATTAAGTGATCGAGATTGGCAAATACTACGTGCAACGGGTTTGACGCATTTGATCGCCATATCTGGCTTTCATGTAGGACTGGTGGCAGGGTTTGCCGCGCTTTGCTGCTATCTGTTTTATTTCTTGTTTCCCCGTCTGGGCAGAATTTGGCCACGCCAACAAAGCATGGCGATGTCTGCCATGCTGCTGGCGTTTTCCTACACGGCACTGGCAGGTTTTGCCTTGCCTACGTGGCGAACATTCCTGATGATTGCCGTAGTCGCCGTGGCGAAACTTTCCAGAAGACCGATTCGAATTTCTCAATCGCTGGCGTTGGCGCTCATTGCAATCTTGATATTCGATCCCTTAGCCGTGTTAGCTCCTGGTTTCTGGCTTAGCTTCGCCGGAGTTGCCTGGTTAGTCTGGTGCCTGCCATCGAATCCCGGGCAAACCAACCTGACTCGGGTGCAACAGATAAAATTGTTTTTCCAGTCACAGTGGATTGCCTTGTTGGGCCTGTTGCCACTGTCGATATGGTTCTTTGGTGAAACCTCATTGCTGGGCCCGCTAACGAATCTTGTCGGTATTCCGTGGATCAGTTTGATCGTGGTGCCGCTGGCGTTGCTGGGGCTTTTGTTTTCCTTTGTGCATTTGGGCATAGCCACTTTTTTCTGGCAGTTAAGTGCCGGCGCCATGCAATTGTTATGGTGGGGTCTGGAAAAAGTAAGTGCCTGGCCACAGGCATTGGTCTGGCTGCCTGAGCCAAGTTTGTTGAATTTGTCGCTGGCAATGGCAGGTGCCTTCATCTTGCTGCTGCCGAAAGCGGTACACGGGAAATGGTTGGCCCTATTCTTGTTTTTGCCTTTGATATTTCCCGATATGGATTCTCCCCGAAATAACGAAGTAGACATTGCCGTCATCGATGTGGGGCAGGGCCTGTCGGTATTGGTAAGGACGAATGGTCATGCCTTGCTCTACGATGCCGGCCCGGCAAAGCTGGGTGGCTTCGATGCTGGTGAGTCTGTTGTTGTTCCTGCCTTGCGCGCCGTAGGTATAAGGCATCTGGATCACATCGTCATCAGCCATGGCGACAGCGACCATGCGGGTGGCCTAGCTTCCGTCCAAAAAGCCTACCCTGGGGCCACCGTGTTCGCGTCGGAAGGTTCCTTGAAAACAAAATCTTCTCCCTGCTTGAGAGAGGAGAAATGGCAATGGGATGGTGTGAGTTTCGAATTTCTTCACCCGCCTGCCTTTTTTCCTTATTTAGCGAATGAAAGTTCTTGTGTTTTAAGAATTGAAGCCGGTGGTCAGGTGGCATTGTTGACCGGCGATATCGGCAAACAAATTGAATATCGATTGGTAA
The DNA here is from genome assembly GCA_043753545.1 of Arenimonas sp. Taxonomy (GTDB): domain Bacteria; phylum Pseudomonadota; class Gammaproteobacteria; order Xanthomonadales; family Xanthomonadaceae; genus Arenimonas. The sequence continues at coordinate 10,051 of JAYUWO010000188.1, read as the reverse complement.
AGGAGCAGGCAGCAAAGATTGATGCCGATCTACTGCTGGTTCCCCATCATGGCAGCGAGACCTCATCGAGCGCCGAATTTCTGGATGTGGTCAGTCCTTCTGTCGCTTTGATAGCCAGCGGTGCCGACAACCGATTCGGTCATCCGCGCCAAAGTGTGCTGGATCGATACCAACAGCGCGGCATCGAGCTTGCAACGAGTCCGAGACATGGTTGGATGAGTACCCGAATGAATATAAACGGGCTGGAATGGCGCGAAATTCGGCGTCAGGACGCTGCGCGATATTGGCATGTCCCGCAGAGAGCCGAGTCAGGCTATTCTATTAGGCAGTAATCACGGATAGGTGAATGGATGTATGAACTGATTAAATCCGGTGGTCCGGTGATGATTCCGATCATTCTGTTGGCGATCATTGCCATGGCCATCATTGTCGAAAGATTCTGGAGCCTTCGCCGCAAAGAAGTTTTCCCGCCTGGCTTGGGTGTCGAAGTCCGTGAATGGGCGCGAGACCGCGAACTCGACGCTAAGCATATTGAAGTTTTGCGACGTAACTCGCCATTGGGCGAATTGTTGGCCGCTGCGCTGGATATGCGCCACAAGCCCCGCGAAATGATGAAAGAGCGGGTTGAAGATGTTGGTCGGCACGTTGTGCATGAATTGGAAAAATTCCTGAACACCCTCGGTACCATCGCCGGTGTTGCACCACTGCTGGGCTTGCTCGGCACAGTGCTCGGAATTATCGAGATGTTCATGATGATTCTGAAAACAGGCGTCGGCGATGCAAACCAGCTCGCCGGCGGTATCGGCCAGGCATTGGTCAGTACGGCAGGCGGTATTATTTTGGCAATTCCTGCCCTGATGTTTTATCGCTATTTTCGCGGACTGATCAATGAATATGTGATCGACATGGAAAAACAGGCCATCGCGCTAATGGATGTTCTCGATAACCGGATAGCCGACATGCCGCCCGAGGTAGAGCAAGCGTGAAGCTAAAATCGCGACTCGACGACAGTGAACCCGAACTCAATCTGATCCCTTTGATCGATGTCATTTTCGTATTGATCGTTTTCTTCGTTGCCACCACCACTTTCAACCAGCGCAGCACGATGAAGTTGCAGTTGCCGACTGCCCAGGCAGTGACCAAACAAGATCCGGGCGAGCCGCTGAATGTCATCGTGGATTCGCAAGGGCGCTATTTTATTGGCGATAACGAAGTACTCAGAACCGATGTCGAGTCGCTCAAGGAAGCCATCGTCGCCGTCGCCGGGCAGGACCGCAACATGTCGGTTGTCCTGCGTGCCGATGCCAGAACGCCACATCAATCGGTCATTACCGCAATGGATGCACTGGGCCAATTGGGTTTTGTAAAATTGTCCATTGCCACTACGCCGGAAAAGAAAAAAGCCCAATGACGGTAGCTGCAAAAAATGAAGCAACGCCTTGGCAGATTTACAAACGTTTGCTTGGTTATGCAAAGCCTTATCGGTTCTTTCTGTTTCTGGGTTTTGTCGGCATGACGATAGAAGCCCTGTGCGCAGCCTATTTCACCTTGCTGATGAAACCCATCGTCGACGAAACGATCATCGCCCAGAATCCCGAAGTGCAGCTGACACTTCCACTGACTATCGTTGGCTTATTTCTGGTCCGCGGCATTGCCACCTTCCTGACCGATTACGGCATGGCGCGTTCGGGAAGAAGCGTTGTCCGCGATTTGCGCACGGCAGTACTGAAAAAATACCTGCATATCTCAAGCTCCCGCTTCGACACTGAACCGGTTCCGATGATGGTGTCGCGTCTGAATTACGATACCGAGTCCGTCAATCAGTCGACCAGCGAAGCCATCAAGGTGGTCGTCACCGACACACTCAGTATTCTTGGCCAGTTGACCGTCATGCTGATTTACAGCCCGATCGTGACGCTGACAATGCTGGTGGTCGCTCCCTTGATTGCCGGCATTTCGGCCTACGTTAGCCGGCGTTACCGCCGACTGAATCGCAGCATCCAGGAAGGCGTTGCCAATTTGGCACATAGCGCAGAAGAGACATTGGCGGCACAGCAGGAAGTCAAAATTTACGGCGCACAAGCCAAGGCAAACGAAAGTTACACGGCACTCGCCAATAAAAATCTCAGACTCAGTCTTAAAGTGGAAGTCACCCGTGCATCGGCTTCTTCGGTAGTGCAATTGCTGGCGGCAATTGCACTTGCCATCATTCTGATAGTTGCCGGCAAACAAGCCGCCTCCGACAATCTCACCGCGGGCGCATTCGTTGCCATCGTGCTGGCCATGATGGCGATGTTGCCTTCACTCAAACGCATAACCAATGTGCAAAGCCCGATTCAACGCGGCATCGCAGCTGCGGAACGACTGTTTTCAGTTCTGGACGAGCCGGAAGAGCCCGACAACGGCACCGTGAATCTGGAACGTGCCAAGGGCAGTATCGAGTTTCGCAATGTGTCGATGAAATATTCCAGTCAGGCCAGTCATGCCCTCGATGATGTAAGTTTCATCGCAAGGCCCGGCACGGTAACCGCGATTGTTGGAAGGTCGGGAAGCGGCAAATCGACACTGATTCGTTTATTACCACGTTTTTATGAGCCTACCCACGGGCAAATTCTTTTGGATGGCGTTTCCATTTCCGATTATCGCCTGCGTGATCTACGTCGCCAGATTGCCCTGGTCGGTCAGAAGGTCATGTTATTCGATGACAGCATTGCGGCCAATATCGCCTACGGAAGTGACATCACCGACGAGGGGCAATTGCGTCGTGCTGCCGATGCGGCTAATGCATCCGAATTTATCGACAAACTTCCGCTTGATTTGCAATCGCGCATTGGCGAAAACGGTAGCTTGCTATCCGGCGGGCAACGTCAGCGCCTCGCCATCGCGCGTGCCATTTTAAAAGATGCTCCGATATTGATTCTCGATGAAGCCACTGCGGCGCTGGACAACGAGTCGGAACGTTTGGTGCAGGATGCCTTGAATCATTTAATTCCCGACAAGACCACCTTGGTCATTGCCCATCGCTTATCAACCATCGAACATGCCGACCAGGTACTGGTATTCGATGACGGACGACTGGTGGAGCGGGGTACTCATGCACAGTTGCTTGCAAAAGGCGGCGTTTATTCACATCTTCATAGCATGCAGTTCAGAAATACGGAGCAGGCGTGAGAGCAGAGCTTGAAGCCGCACTCAATAAACGCTGGTACGGCGGCGTTGAGCCAAATCTGGCGCTCTTGGCGATGGCCTTTCTCTACGAAAATATAAACCGGATTCGTCGCTTTCTTTATCGCAAAGCGATTTTCAAATCAGTAAAAATGCAGGTACCTGTTGTCGTCGTCGGTAATTTTACTGCGGGCGGCACCGGCAAAACGCCGTTTACGATCGCGTTGGTGAAAGCGATGCAAGATCGTGGCTGGAAACCAGGCGTTGTCAGCCGTGGCTATGGTCGTGAAAATACAAAACCGGCTTCGGTAGTGTCGACAAGTTCCGCACAGGACTGCGGAGATGAGCCATTGCTTATCTTCCAACGTACCCAATGTGCCATTCGTGTCGACAGTAATCGTGTCGATGCTGCCGCGTTCCTGACTCAGCAGGGTTGCAACCTGATCATTGCCGATGATGGCTTGCAACATATTCGCTTGCAGCGCGATATCGAGATTGAATTGATTGATCACGAAAGAAAATACGGCAACGGCAGAATCATCCCGGCCGGACCTTTGCGCGAGCATCCCAGAAAATGCGATTTCAAAGTCTCCAACGGAGAACTGGAAGACAATGTTGATGCCGGGCATTACGGAATGCAGCTGATCTACGGCGACGCTGAACGGCTGGACGGAGTTGTACGCAAGAATTTGAGTGAATTCCACGACAGTAAAATCAACGCGGTTGCCGGCATCGGTCATCCGGAACGTTTTTTCAATGCACTCATGGCTCGCGGCCTGAACATCAATGCAAAAGCGTTCCCCGATCATCACGATTATGCATCCAATGATTTTCCCGACGATGCACCGGTATTGATGACCGAGAAAGACGCCGTAAAATGCCGTCAACTGGGTTTAAAGGATGCTTGGTCAGTGCCGGTCAATGCAGTGCTCAATGAAAAATTATTTGACGCCATACAATTAAAATTGGAACACCTGCCGTAGCCTCGCGCATGCTTTTGTCGGAGGGCCTTCTAGGCCCGATAAACCCCGCCAGATTCGTCGCGCGTCACGGACGCTCCCACGAAAAATATGCTTTGCAGGAGGGCCTTCCATGCCCGATAAATTCCCTCATGCTAATATCGAAAAATATGCCGTCACTAGCTTATCCATGACCAACTTCATCGTCGCCATTCCCGCCCGCTACGCAGCATCCCGACTACCGGGCAAACCATTGCGTTTAATTGCAGGTGAGCCGATGGTAGTGCATGTCGCACGTCGTGCTATCGCTGCCGGGGCTTCGCAAGTCGTTGTCGCCACCGATGACATACGCATCGCCGAAGCGGTCGCCCATTATCCAGTCACCGTTTGCATGACACGTATCGATCATCCATCCGGCACTGATCGTCTTGCCGAGTGCGCGGCGCAATTGAATTGGTCGGATCAACAAATTATCGTCAACCTGCAGGGCGATGAACCGTTTGCTCCGGCAGCCGGAATACGTGCAGTGGCTGAAGTACTCGAAAACTCCGAAGCCCCGATGGCTACTCTGGCTACCGAAATCACGGACACGGAAACGTATTTCGATTCCAATGCCGTCAAAGTCGTGCGTGCAAGTAACGGCAATGCACTTTATTTCAGCCGTGCGCCAATGCCGTGGCAGCGTGATCGTTTCGCTAATGACCGAGTAAGTACACCGCAAACGGGGGCATTACGGCATATAGGTATTTACGCCTACCGAGCCGGGTTTCTGAAAACCTTTACACAGTTGCCGATGGGCCAACTCGAGCAATTCGAAGCGCTCGAGCAATTGCGTGTATTGGAATCCGGTTATTCGATTGCCGTCGGCATTTCGCCGGAAATCTTTTTGCCCGGAGTTGATACGGAAGCGGATTTGGCAAGGGCAGAGCAGAGGTTTCAAATAAATCAGGGATAAGGCCATAAGGCGTACAAAATAAGGCCATAAGGTGTACAAAAATTGGGTGCCGCCTTCGACGCACCATCTACACTTTGTCATGATGTGTGTTGGTGCGCGACACGCGCACCCTATGGCTGTGATGATATTCACCGGTTTCATAAGGTGTACAAAATAAGGTGCCGCCTATGGCGCACCATCTACACTTTGTCATGATGTATGTTGGTGCGCGACACGCGCACCCTATGGCTGTGATGTTACTCGCCGGTTCGCGATACATCCCCGTGCACATTTCCTGAGTTCATGTCGTAAACCGATGAGGCTTACAAGATAAGGTGCCGCCTTCGGCGCACCATCCACACTCTGCGACGATGCATATCGGTGCGCGACACGCGCACCCTACATATCCGTACGAGTTTTCCGACACCATGTTGTGATGCTGCCTGATATTGCGGCTGCCAATTTTCGACGATGCTGTTGGCATGTCGAATTATCGTCGCATCCACGTGCCCGGCGGAACCTATTTCTTTACCGTGAATTTGCTCGAACGCCAGCGACGATTATTGGTGGAGCATGTCGATCTGCTTCGGATCGCCTTTGCGGAGGCTAAAAAACATCGGCCCTTCGAGATCATTGCCATCGTGATATTGCCTGATCATTTGCATTGCGTTTGGCGCTTGCCCGAGGGCGATGATGACAACGCCAAGCGTTGGAGACATATAAAATCCGTATTTTCGAGGCACTTGCCACCGGAAGAACGGCGTTCAAAATCCCGGGCCGTTCGCCGTGAACGGGGTATTTGGCAACGACGCTTTTGGGAACATCTTATTGTTGATGAAATCGATTTAACGAATCACGTCAATTATGTCTATTGCAATCCATTGAAACATGGCCACGTCCAAAGCGTGCGCGACTGGCCGTATTCTAGTTTCCATCGCGATGTTAAGCGTGGCATTTATTTGAATGATTGGTGTGGGTGAAATCGACTACGGCAAGGCCATAAGGTATGCCGAATCATAGGGTGCCGCCTTCGGCGCACCATCTACACTTTGTCATGATGTATGTCGGCGCGCGACACGCGCACCCTATGATCTTGATTTTCTGTTGTGCCATTTATTTGCAATGAGGGGGCCAATCAATTTGGCCAATCCCAGCATCCCGAAATGCAAAACCCCAAACGCAACAACACGATGCGGCTCGCTCTCCCAGATGCCTTCGCTTTTCGGGTCGAGCCCAAACGTCGCCACAAGTTCCGGTTTGATTCCCAGATAGGGCAGGTCAACGCCAATCGTAAAGAAGCAGGCGAATAGATACACCGCAACCATGCCGGCCCATGCGGACATTGCCTGCATGGTTTGATCGTCAGTAGGTTTCTTGAGCATCCAGGATAATTTGCCGACAAATAGCCAGCCGAATGCCAGCAGCATCCACCAGGCCTCAAACGACCAGGCTATCAGGCCAATCATCAAGAGATAAAAGGAAGTAAGCCCGCCCAGCGCAAACCAGCGATGACTACGTGCCCAATCACGGTTGGCTCCGAATCCGGTGTAGAAGCCGGTGGCGTGTACCAGAAAAAACTCGACCAACATCGTCAACATTGCCGCTTTGACTGCACCTGTGCCAAACAAGAAGGGCGATATCCAGATGCCAACAAATACCGCGGATGTCACTGCATCGGGAAGGGCAGCAAGTAGTGCCTGTAACGTCAGTGGCAGCGGCTTCGCGATGGCAGATAATCCTCTAGGATTTTCGTAAATCCGGCAAAGGTTTGTTTACAAATCTATCAAGATGTTGATTCAAACCCGTGTCGCATGCAATGAGATTGCGCTGGTTATTATCGTCGAGCCACTGGTCGTTGGGATTGACACCTTCCCGGCGGAGTTCCTTGTGATAGATGTGCGTTGCAAGTGCGGCGAATCGAATGTCGCGGCGCTTCAATCCCAGCCGGTAAGCCCGTAACAAAATATCATTGTCTTCGCGGCCCCAGCCTGTAAACCGCTCGTCGAAGCCGTTTAACGCAATCAGGTCTTTGCGCCACCAGCCCTGATTGCAGGCTTTGACGCTGTCCATTTTCTGGCCTTCCGAAACCTTTAATAAAATTTTTGCAAGCCAAGGCATGCGTAAAGTATGGCGCCTTCTACCAATCCCCCTGCTGAAAAAGTGCGGGTCTTTTTGTTCTTCCAGCAACTTTTGATTATCGAAATCGGCTTGTGCCAAAACACGGCTGCCTTGAACCAAGAAGCCTTCTTTGGCGGCTAGAATATGATCTTCGATGAAATGTTTGTTCAATACCATGTCGCCATCCATGATGATGACGTAATCACCTGTCGCCGCCGCGATACCCAGATTTCTCGAACGTGCTACCCGATAGCCGTCATCTTCCTGCCAGCTGTGTTTCAAAATAACGGGATAGTTTTTCGCCATTTCCAGAATCATGTCGCGCATGGATTCTGTTGAACCATCGTCCGCCACGATGACTTCGTAAGGCAAAACCGTTTGCTGGGCGATGCTGAGCAGCGCCGATTTCAATGCGCTTTCCCAGTTATAGGTGGTGACGACGATGCTGACTTTCATTGGAATATCTCGATGGTATAAATCAAAAAACGGGCATTGCTGCCCGTTTTCTTTTTTTCGGCAAATCCAATTTTACAGCGATTCAAAAATACCGGCAGCACCCATGCCTGTACCGATACACATGGTGACCATGCCGTATTTTTGTTTACGGCGCTTCATGCCGTGAACAATCGTGGCCGTGCGTATGGAACCGGTAGCACCCAGCGGATGGCCGAGTGCAATGGCGCCGCCGAGCGGATTGATTTTTGAAGCATCTAGGCCGCAATCACGGATGACCGCGAGTGACTGCGCTGCAAACGCTTCGTTCAACTCAATCCAGTCAAGCTGATCTTTGGTCAAACCGGCTTGTTTCAGGGCTTTCGGAATGGCCGCAATCGGGCCGATGCCCATCACTTCAGGGCGTACACCGGCGACAGAGAAGCTGACGAGACGCGCGAGTGGGGTGAGACCGTAATCTTTAATCGCTTGTTCCGAAGCTAGCAGCACGGCACCTGCACCATCTGACATTTGCGATGAGTTACCTGCTGTCACGCTGCCGCCGGCACGGAATACCGGTTTCAGTTTTGCCAGGCCTTCGATGGAAGAATCCGCACGCGGGCCTTCGTCATTGGTGGCAACGAATTCACGCATTTGCACCGTGTTGCCGACCAGAACCGGCTGGCGGGAAATAATTTGGTACGGCGAAATTTCGGAAGTAAATTCGCCAGCCGCTATCGCTGCGATGGCTTTTTGATGAGATGCAAAAGCAAACGCATCCTGGTCTTCGCGCGAGATATTCCATTCCGATGCCACTTTTTCGGCGGTAATACCCATGCCGTAGGCAATCGCGATATTATCGTTTTCGAATACTTTCGGACTCATCGCGACCTTGTTGCCCATCATCGGCACCATGCTCATGCTTTCAGTACCGCCGGCCAGCATCAAATCGGCTTCACCAAGACGAATGCGATCGGCAGCCAAGGCAACCGCTTGAACACCGGAAGAGCAAAAACGATTGATGGTTTGCGCGGCAATCACATTCGGCAAACCGGCCAATAACAGACCGATACGTGCCACATTCATGCCTTGCTCGCCTTCGGGCATCGCGCAACCAATGATGGCATCGTCAATGCGGCTCGTATCGATGCCGGGTGCCTGGGCACAGACGGCTTTCAATACATGCGCCAACATTTCGTCGGGACGGGTATTACGGAACATGCCGCGCGGCGCTTTACCGACCGGGGTACGGGTGGCGGCGACGATATAGGCTTCTTGAATTTGTTTCGACATTTTAATTCTCCTGATCTCGTGCGCTTAGTTGCGAAGTGGTTTGCCGTTTTGCAGCATATAAATAATGCGTTCCTGGGTTTTTGGCATCATTGCCAACGCGATGAAATGTTCGCGCTCCAGTTTCAGCAACCATTCTTCATCGACCAGCGAACCGCGATCGACATTGCCGCCGCACAAAACCGTCGCAATGCGGGTTGAAACTTCCATATCGTGCTCGGAGATGAAACGGCCTTCGAGCATATTGACCAGCATCATTTTGAAAGTTGCAATGCCGACATCACCTGCGACCGGAATTTGACGTGCTGGCAGAGCAGGGCGATAGCCCGATTCGGCCAAGGCTTTGACTTGCTGTTTGGCAACATGCAGCAATTCATAAGCGTTGAATATGACAACGTCGTTGTCGCGTGCGAGCTTCAGTTCTTTTGCTTCCAGTGCCGATGCCGACACTTTGCCCATCGCGATGGCTTCGAAATAAGGTTTCAGACCGGCAAATACATCGCCGCCCGGGCCAGCAGCGAGACCTACGCGTGTCGCAATTTCTTTCAAGCCGCCACCGGCAGGCAACAAGCCAACGCCAGCTTCCACCAAGCCGATATAGCTTTCCAGCGAGAACACAGTGCGCGCCGAATGCATCTGGAATTCGCAACCGCCGCCGAGTGCCAAACCACGCACTGCTGCAACCACTGGCACCAATGCATATTTAATTCGTTGGCTGGTGGCCTGGAAGTTCGCGACCATCGATTCAAATTCTTTCAACTTCCCGTCTTTCAAACTTTGCATGGCACCAGACAAATCGGCACCGGCCGAGAAGGTGTCTTTGTTTTGCCAGATCACCAGGCCGGTGAAATCTTTTTCGGCAATTTCGATTGCCTGCTGGATGCCGGATAACACGCCGTCGCTGACGGTATTCATTTTCGTCTTGAAGCTCAGCACTGCAACACCGTCTCCGTCATGCCACATGCGAACGGCATCGGTTTCGAATACGGTTTCGCCGGCAGAGAAGCTTTCTCCCAGTACAGGATCAGGAAAACGCTGACGTGCATAAACAGGATTGCTTGAGCGGCCAATGATTTTGTTTTGAGAAGGACTAAAGCTGCCCGCAGCTTCGTTGACGCCATCACGTTCACTAACCCATGAAGGCAAAGGTGCC
>JAYUWO010000187.1:0-10376 GCA_043753545.1 Arenimonas sp. | reverse complement strand
GTGCGTTCGGGTCACGGCGTTGCATGGCTTCAAAGTCGGCATAGAAAGCCGGCAATTCGATCACGCCGATTCGCTTGCCATCGATTTCCAGAATACGTTTGCTGGCAGCCTGATCTTCGAGCTTGATGGTGTCGCGAACCAACGTCACTAGTACGTGTTTGGCATCAATACTTTGGTCGCCGGGAATAATATCGAGGCGAACCTTGGTGCCCTTGTCGCCGCGAATTTTCTGCACGACATCGTCAATGCGCCATCCGACCACCTCGATCATCGGTTCCTTGTCGCCTTGGCCGACCGACACAATGCGATCACCCACTTTGACTTTGCCCGACAAGGCGGCTGGCGAACCCGGCACAATCGTGCGGATCACCACGTATTCGTCCTGGCGTTGCAACACGGCACCGATGCCCTGCAAGGACAAACGCATTTGCATCATGAAATTTTCGTTCGACTTCGGGCTCATGTAGCTGCTGTGCGGATCAATCGACAGCGTGTAGGCATTCATGAAAAATTCGAAGGCGTCATCACCACGCAACTCGGAACTGCGTTCCGTTACCTGCGCGTAACGCTTGTCCAGTGTCTTGGCAATGTCTTCGGGTTTGCGGCCGGCCAGCTTCAGGCGCAGCACGTCGTTCTTGACCGATTTGCGCCACAAATCATTCAGACCGGTGGCATCGGCCGCCCAGGCGGCATCTTCACGATCGTAGTTCCAGGTTTCCTGGCTGCTGAAATCAAAAGGTTGCTTCAGCAAACTGCGTGCAAAGTCGATGCGTTGTTTGACGCGCTGCTGATAGGTTTCAAAAATGGTAAAGGCCGGATCGAGTTGACGGGATTTGATCGCATCATCGAGCGTGTATTTGTAGCCTTCGAAATTTTTCATGTCGCTGGCGGTGAAATACATTTTTTCACCGTCGAGCATGTCGATGTAACGACGGAAAATATCGGCCGATAATTCATCGTTCAACGGGCGTGGCCGATACGCTAAATCGCTGTCGGAAAACACACCGTAAACAAACGTCGCGGCAATTGCCTGATCGGCCGTCGGGTGCATGCCGGCATCGGCTGCCGTCACTGGCTTGACGAGTTTGGAACCGGGTGCGGCACCAATAGCCAGAGTCAGCGGAATCAGGGCGGTCAGAGCTAATAATTTGGTTTTCAACATGATGCTCTCTGTTGTGAACGACTTAAGCATGCGCCGCTTTAAAACGGGCTGCCTGTGCCAATGGTTATAGTCTGAGCCTGAACCTAGACGGAAGGTTCCACAAACCCGGCATCGGCCGCCATACGGTCGGCGTGATAGGACGAGCGTACCATCGGACCGGAAGCCACGTGAGTGAAACCCATCGCCATTCCCAGCACTTCAAACTCCTTGAACTCTTCCGGCGTCCAGTAACGCATCACCGGATGATGATGCGGCGTTGGCTGCAGGTATTGACCAATCGTAATCATGTCAACGTTATGCGCGCGTAAATCGCGCATCGCACCGAGCACCTGCTCTTTCTCTTCACCCAGTCCTAACATGATGCCGGACTTGGTCGGCACATCTGGATGCTGGGCTTTGAATTTTTTTAGCAGATCCAGCGACCACTGGTAATCGGCGCCGGGACGCACGTTCGGATACAGCTCGACCACGGTTTCCAGATTGTGGTTGAACACGTCCGGCGGATTGGTCGCCAATATTTCCAGCGCGCGCTCCATCCGGCCCTTGCCGCGGAAATCCGGGGTCAGGATTTCAATTTTGATATTCGGACTGAGTGCGCGGGTTTCGCGAATGCAATCGACGAAATGCTGGGCACCACCGTCGCGCAAATCGTCGCGATCGACCGAGGTAATCACGACGTAACGCATGCCCATGTCGGACACGGTGCGTGCAAGATTCATCGGTTCGGAAGCATCCGGCGGCTTTGGTCGGCCATGGGCCACGTCGCAGAACGAGCAGCGTCGCGTGCAGATGGCGCCGAGAATCATGAAGGTGGCAGTGCCGTGGCTGAAGCATTCGTGGATATTCGGGCAGCTGGCGTCTTCACACACGGTGACTAGGCGGTTTTCACGCAATCTGGATTTCAGCTTTTCGACAGCATTGCCTGAAGGAATACGAACGCGAATCCAGCTGGGTTTACGCAAGACTGGTGCGGCTTCGAATTTCACCGGGCTACGGGCAATCTTGCTTTCGCCAACTTGCTTGACGCCTTCTTGCAGGGAATTGATGACCGTCAGCGGAATGGTTTTGGCGTCAGACATGTTCGGGTTCTTTGAAAATCGGTGGGGATAAATCGGGCAATTCGGTTGAAATTTGTGGCGATAAATGCAATTGCTTCGCCATTTGTTTCACAAGCTCGGCTTTGACGATGGCCAAATCTCCCGGGCCGCCGCAGTTTAGCATCGAGGTGACTTGCAGACCTTGGTAACCGCAGGGATTGATCCGGGAAAACGGCTCCAGATCCATATTGATATTGAACGCTAATCCATGAAAGGTGCAGCCACGTCTTACGCGCAAACCCAGCGCCCCGATTTTTTCGCCTTTCACATAGACGCCGGGCGCGCCTTCCTTGCGCAGCGCTTCGACATTCCAGACCGCCATCGTGTCGATCATGGCCTGCTCGATCCGGCAGACGAATTCACGCACGCCGATGCCAATCCGGCGCAAATCCACCAAAGGGTAAGCCACGATCTGCCCGGGGCCGTGATAGGTCACCTGGCCGCCGCGATTAGTCTGTACCACTGGAATATCGCCGGGTGCCAAAACGTGTTCAGGCTTGCCGGCCTGGCCGAGCGTGAATACCGGGTGGTGTTCGACCAGCCAGAGTTCATCCACCGCATCGTCGGTGCGGGTGTCGGTGAAGCGTTCCATGGCTGGCCAGACATCGAGAAAACCCTGTCGGCCCAAATCCCGGATGACCCAACGGGAGGGAGAGGCTTTTACAGCGTCCACTTAACTTCCGGCAGCGCCCTTAAAGCTTCGTGCGCAGCATCGTATTGCTCGCGGTTGTCGGCGTGGAAGCCGACCGTGACCGATATGTATTTGCCCTTGGTCGAGGGTTTCGAGCGCAGGGTTTCCGGGTGCCACAGCAAACCCATCGATTCCAGAGTGTGCACCAGCAGTGCATCCAGGCCGATATCGGCTGCGCCCATCACGCTGATTTCCAGCGTGCCAGGGAATACAAAACCACGTTGTTCAGGTGTGTCGTTCATCGCCTTATTATCGGGGCAAACCCGCTGTTTCCCAAGGCCCAACCGAGCTAGATGGCGGTAAAACCGGGTCGCCATGGCAAACTATACGGATGGCCCGAATCCCCGATGCGTTTATTGATGACCTGTTAGCACGCACCGATGTGGTCGAGCTGATTGGATCGCGCATCCCGCTCAAGCGGCAGGGCCGTGAATATTCGGCGCGCTGTCCGTTTCACGACGAGCGCTCGCCCAGTTTTACCGTAAGCCCGAACAAGCAGTTCTATCACTGCTTCGGTTGCGGCGCGCACGGCACCGCAATTGCGTTCCTGATGAATTACGACCGTCTGGAATTCATGGATGCGGTCGAAGAACTCGCCAAACGCGTGGGCATGGAAATCCCGAAAGACACGCGCTCGAGAAATGAATCGGGCGAGTCGAAGGATTTGTATGCAGCGTTGGAAGCCGCCACGCTGTTTTTCCAGAAACAACTCGCTCAACATCCGGCCGCGCAAATGTATCTGGATAAACGCGGCGTTGATGCGGAAAATCGCGCACGCTTTGCGATTGGTTATGCGCCTGATGGTTTCAATGCACTGAAAGACGCGCTCGGCACCGATGATCGCCGGATGAAACTGCTGGAAAAAGTCGGCCTGTTCTCGAAGAACGATACCGGTCGCATCTACGATAAATTCCGCGACCGCGTGATGTTCCCGATCCACGACCGGCGCGGCCGCGTGATTGCATTCGGTGGTCGCGTACTTGAAAAAGATGATGGCCCGAAATATTTGAACTCGCCGGAAACGCCGTTATTCCACAAAGGCCGCGAGCTCTACGGCCTGTGGCAGGTAAAACAGGCAAATTCGAAAATTCCACGCCTTATTGTCGTTGAAGGCTATATGGATGTGGTCGCCTTGTTTCAATATGGCGTGACACAGGCCGTTGCCACTCTCGGTACCGCCACCACACCGGATCACGCCGAACTTTTATTCCGCAATGCCGCCGATGTGTATTTCTGTTTCGACGGTGATCGCGCCGGACGTGGCGCGGCATGGAAAGCGGTGGAATCGGTTTTGCCGCGCATGAAAGATGGCAGACAGGCTTACTTTTTGTTTTTGCCGGACGGCGAAGATCCCGACAGTATTGTTCGACTCGAAGGTGCCGAGGGTTTTGATTCACGCCTACAAAATGCCACTCCGTTGTCGCAATTTTTCTTCGATGAAATCAGCAAGGATATTTCGCTCGGCAGCATGGAAGGCAAGGCGCGTTTGGCCGAGCGTGCGAAACCGATGCTGGCGAAAATTCCCGATGGTGCATTTGCCGATTTGATGTTTCAGCGCCTGGGGGAAATGACCGGTTTGCGAACCAATGCCGCGCTTCCCGGCACCCCTCTGCTTAACAATGCACCACGACGAAATACCACACCACCGCCCAAGCTCAGCCTGGTGCGTTCAGCGATTACTTTATTACTTCAGAAACCCTCGCTGGCCTTGAATATCGAACCACCGCATTTGTTTGCGATCCTGCGACAACCCGGCATTCCACTCTTGTGCGAATTGATCGCATTGATTCGCCAGCGACCCGACATCAATACCGGTTTGATTATCGAAAGTTTCGACGGTCGCGAGGAACAGGCATCCCTGCAAAAACTGGCAGCCCAGGAATTTTCCGGCGAACCGGAACATTGGCAGGCGGAATTCAATGATGCGCTGCAACAGCTCGACAAACAGACACGCATGCAACGCATTGAAGAATTGAACGCGAAGACAGGTCGCAGTCCCGAAGAGAACAATGAGTTACGGGAATTGCTGACAGCAAGAATGCGCTGACCGTAGGAGCCCGCTCTGTGTAATGAGCGTAGCGAATTACATACAGAGCTGGCGATGTACACGCAAAGCTGGCGATGTCTGCAGGATTTTCGCCAGCTCAATGTATTTCGCGCTGCGAAATACTTGAGCGGGCTCCTACTTCCCCATCCTAAAGACACAGGCAAACCCGCTGAATATTCGCTAGTGTAACGGTCTACTCCGTAGGACCTATGCGAACTACCTTGCTTGCCCTTGCCTTACTCGGCTCGACCCCGCTTTTTGCGGCCGACGCCGCCAAAGTCGAACGAATCGATAGCGGCAATGGCGGCGATGTCTGGTACTTGATGTACAAGGATGAAGGTCACGGCTTTGCCAAGAAAGCCAATAACGACTACTTCGGCGCCGCCAGCATGATGTTCTGGCAAAAGTATCTGCTGGAAAAATAATTTCGGTACGCAGGGCAGAACCCCACAATTCTCTGTAAAGGATTGTGGGGTTTTCCATTTCTGAATGACCGTTTTTCTCACCTGATTTCGTTTATTGTTAATTGTCTGTCACCTGCGCCGGAGCTATTCAACATGAAACAACTATTTGCCCTGCTGTTATTAATGCTGTTGCCATTATCCGTACTGGCCGATGCCAGCGAACCGACGCAGGACGAACCAGGCAGTCGTGACCTTCCATTTCTGAAGCGCTACGAAGGCAGCTTTATCGTCAATTACGAACAAAAGGCTTTCGACCAGGTTCGCTTTCCGCTCTCACCTTTGCTGAAGGTGCCGGACAAAATCGATAACCAGAATAATAGTTTTATCCAGGCCAAGAAATCCGTCGTTGCCGAAGGCCGCTATACCCGCCTGATTTATGTCGCGCCCGAAGGTCGTTCAACGCTGGAAGTATTGCGTAACTATATCGATGAAATCCGGGCCAAGGGTGGCAAGGCACTTTATGGCTGCAATGGCTCACCCTGCGGCGGCGAGATGAACGGCAACGACCACGGTGGTGGCACACAAGGTCTGCTGGAAAAACTGTATCCGCATGAGCGAGTCAAGGCTGCCAATTTCACGAATGGCAATTGCGCCAGCACGATGAGCGTGACCGATCAGCGATTCGTGGTTTTCCGCGTGCCGACCGAAAATGGTGACGCCCATGTCGGTGTGCTGGTCTACAACGTAGAGGACGACGTGTATTGCAAGGCGTTCAATGACCGCACGATGGCGATGGTGATCGCGATCGAACCCAAAGCGCGCGAGCAGAAGATGGTGACCGTGACCGCCGCCGATATGCAGAAAGCCATCGACAGCACCGGCCGCATTGCTTTGTACGGCATCTATTTCGATACCAATAAAACCGACATCAAACCCGAATCCGATGCCGCTATCGAACAAATCGCCGCCTTGCTGAAATCCAATGTCGGCTTGAAGGTTTTCATCGTCGGCCATACCGATAATGTCGGCAACAATGCCGCGAATATGGACTTGTCCAAACGCCGTGCCGGCTCTGTGATGGCCAATCTGGTTTCCCGTCATGGTGTCGCGGCTGCACAAATGGAAGCGGCGGGAGTTGGTATGCTGTCGCCGATGGCCAGTAATGATGACGAAGCCGGAAGGTCGAAAAATCGGCGTGTCGAGCTGGTGAAAAAATAAGCCCGAAATATTGGATCGCCAAAAAACCCCGCATCGGCGGGGTTTTTATTTTCGATCTTTTTTGAACCGCTTTACTTACTGCGCTTGAACTCTTTTTCTATGAGTTCTCGGTCGGCACTCATCAGATCGCGCGCGATGCCGGCTCGGCGGAATGCACCGCGTTTGCCGAACTTCACGCAACCAAATTGAATGGTGCGGTCGACTCCGTTTTCACGCCAGAAGGCGACGTAGGAAGACAGCGAGTTGGCATTTTCACTGCGGCCCTTGCTGACCGCCAATCGCACGCCGACTTTGCCGGAACTATTGCGAACACTTTTGGAAGCACCGATGGGGGTGGGTGCTGGCAGTATTTTGACAAGCTCCTGATAGCGAGCTTCGGCTGCGAGTCGTGCTTTGTTTTTCGAGCCGTATACACCGTCGGAAAAATATTCCTGCGTCAGAATTTTCTGGCGCTGGATTCGCATCATCCAGCCTGCGGAACTTTTTTCTGCGACTTCCTGACGGGTAACACCTTTGACTTTTCTGGACATGACGACTCCGATTCCTAACAGTTCAATCAGTCGAAGCTATCTGATAAACGGACAAAGGTCAAAGTGGATGCGTTATTGGAAGTGACAATTTGGCGATATGTTATCGATGCTTACGACGCGAGGTATACCGTTGGCATGATCCAGTGGTCGATCAATAAAAAAGCAAACAGCACCATCAGATACCAGATCGAATAGCCGAAAACTTTCATCGCATAGGCTTCGTTCGGCGGGTTCAACATACGAATGGCGTAGTACAAAAATACCGCATCGAGTACCAGCACGCCGCCCAGATAAAATACGCCGCTCATGCCGGAGAAATACGGCAACAAGGTGACCAGCGTCAGCAAAATCGTATAAAACAATATTTGCTGCCGGGTGTATTCGACACCGTGCGTTACCGGCAACATTGGCACCATCGCGCGCGCGTAATCTTCACGGCGGAAAATCGCCAGCGCCCAGAAATGCGGCGGCGTCCAGACAAAAATAATCAGGAACAACAGCAAGGCATACGCATGCACTTCACCGGTAACCGCGACCCAACCCAAGACCGGCGGCGCAGCACCGGCCGCGCCGCCGATCACGATATTTTGTGGTGTCGCATGTTTCAGATACACCGTGTAAATAACGGCATAGCCGATCAGCGAGAAAAACGTCAGCACAGCCGTCAGCCAGTTCACAAAAATACAAAGAAGCAGCATCGAAAGCACGCCGAGTATCAAGGCAAAGATAAATACCTGGCGTCCACTCAAACTGCCGCTGGGCAACGGCCTATGCGAAGTGCGGGCCATTTTTTCATCGATGCGGCGATCCAGCAAATGATTGATTGCAGCCGCAGATGACGCCGCCAGCCAGATACCGAGATTGCCGAACACCAAAGCTTTCCAGGGTGGAATTCCCGGCACCGCGAGAAACATCCCGATCACGGCAGTGAATACGATCAAGGCCACGACGCGTGGCTTGGTCAATTCGAAATAATCGGCAAAGGGAATGTGCATCTGCATCGCCATCAATCTGGCGCACGCAAACGGGCAAGCAAACCGACTACGACGAACAATAACGCGGCAGCGCCGGCGTTATGGGCCACCGCTGTCCACAAGGGAAGATTCATCACGACATTGCTGATACCCAGAGCCACTTGGGCGAACAATAAAACCGTCAGCACCACGCCCCAGTAACGCAGGCCGTGGGTCATTATCATGCGGATGCCGACGAACAATAAATGTCCGAATACCAGCACCGCCATGACGCGATGCGACAGTTGGATGGCGACACGGGCCGCGCCATCCAGCACGCCACCTTCGTAATCCACGCCGATGCCGCGCCACAAGACGAAGGCTTCCTTGAAATCAGTTGCCGGCCACCATTCGCCCTGACAGGTCGGAAAATCACTACCGCAAGCCAAGGCCGCATAATTCGCGCTGGTCCAGCCACCCAAGGCAATCTGGATTACCAGCAATCCCAATCCAATCCACAACAAAAGGCGAAGCTTGGGTGCCACGCCTTGCACGAGCTGACGGTTCGGTGTGGTTTGCCATGCGAGCCAGGTCAACATCGAGAATGTCAGCAGACCGCCCAGCAAGTGCGCCATCACGATGACCGGTTTTACCAGCCAGATCACCGTCCACATGCCGAGCACGGCTTGAAACACGATCACCATCAACAGCGCGGCGCTTAATCTCGCCGCATCGACATTCGACCATCGAATGGCCTGCAACAATAAAATCAGTTCACCTGCCAATACTAAAATCACCGATATCTCGTGATTCGACGCCAGAGTAAATTGAAATGGTGTCCGTAAATCTAGACCGGTATAAAACGGAATCGACAGAGCAACCAAGGTCGATGCCAGCAGGATGCTGCCCACGCCGAAACCGCGACGGCGTGCTGCCAATAAACTCAGCGACAGCACCAGCAGACCCAGCCCCGCCGCCAGATGGCGATGCAATTGCTCACGCCAGGCTTTACTCACCTCCACCGCGCGCTCGAAAGTTTCATTGGCACGGGCTATTTCGTGATCCTGGGTTGGCCATGCCGCTTTGCCATAACAGGTCGGCCAATCCGGACAACTCAAGCCGGCATTGGACAGACGAACGAAGCCACCGAAGACGATGACGCAAAATGCCAGCGCCACCGCAACCCAGGCCAAACGATGGAAATGTCGAAAAGGAGGTTTCATGATTCTATTTTACGGGATAAGCCCGTGTTATTTCAGTAAACGTGCCAAGTCTTTGCGCAGGTGTGAAGGATCAAAGCCGGGGCGATAATGCATCACGATATTGCCCCGGTTATCGATGATATACACCGGCAACTCGGTCGCCGTCGCTTTTTGTGGCAAGGCGGCGATCAGTTCGGGCGATGCCTGCATGGCAAATAATTTCCGGAATGTGCGGCCATCTTTCGGCAGTTCGCCGAACCAGAGCACATCCACCCGCTCGGCCTGACGGCCCTGGGTTTCCCAGACACGTAACAGGGTATCGGTCATCGACGTGCACAGCGCCGTGCAATCGGGTGTCGGAACTACCACCACGCGCCACTCGTGTTTTTCTGGCTGCCAGGGATACGGCTTGCCGTCGGCGTAATAAATGCGACTGGCCGACAAATCAATGGGCGGCTGGAGTAACTCGCCGAAATTTTTCGAGCCCTCGGGTGTCCATCCGGCAAAGCGCAGACCCCAAGCAACAAAAAAGGAGGAAAAAAACATTGCCACGATCAATATCAAAATCAGGCGTGATTTCCATTGTGGCGGCGGTGCGGTGTCAGTCATTTTTGTGCTCTCGTTCATTTCGTTTTACTTTCCTGTTACGTATTCCAAGTACCAGCGTCGTCACCAACGTGGCAAGCCCCAGGCCGAACCATTGAACGGCATAGCCACGGTGTTTTTCTGGCGGTAAGGTGTTGGGCAGAATATCAAGATCCCGTGCATGCCCGATCGGCAAATCCGGATTCAATCGCAATACGCGCGACGCCAGAGGTGTTTTGAGTTCGCTGCTTAACTCCTGAAGCGGCATGCGTGTCAGCAACCAATATTCCTCGCTGTTCTTCACATAAGCCGGTCCGATCGCAAGACCGGGCGATGGTGGCGCCACCAGCAGTCCATCCAGTCGATAGGCGCCGGAAATTTTTTCCGGCATCGGCATGCGACGATCACCCGGCACGGGTAACCAACCCAGATTCACCAGCAGCGGCTTTCCCTGGTCGGGCTGAAATACGCGGTAAACATTTACGCC
>JAYUWO010000186.1:0-31000 GCA_043753545.1 Arenimonas sp. | reverse complement strand
CCAGATGAAACATCGGAAAATGCATAACAACACCTATCGCCAATTAAGGCCATGGTTGTCATGACCTCATCAATTCATCCGCTCCGTGCAATCGCAATTCGGTTGCCACCAAGCGACCCAACCCGTCGGGATCATGCGCATGACCCACCGCGTGCGCACGAACGCAGTGGCCAGTCTTGGCAGAACCCACTAATCCTTCCAGGCTTAATATGTTTCCCTCCAGCGTAGCGTAAGCAGCTACGGGAACATGGCAACTACCATGCAACATCCGGTTCATCGCGCGCTCAGCTTCAACGCACAATTGTGTTTTTTTATGGTTAAGAACATGAAGGATTTTTGCGATTTGTTCATCGCCTTCACGACACTCGATGGCAATCGCACCCTGTGCAACGGCCGGCAACCAACTGGGCGCGTCGAGGCGATGGCGGATATAACGCGACAAACCGAGTCGATCGAGACCGGCGCAGGCCAAAATAATCGCGTCGTACTCGCCACTTTCCAGTTTTGCCAAGCGCGTATTCACATTGCCGCGCAAATCCAGGATGTTTAAATCTGAACGGCGCGAGCGCAATTGGGCCTGTCGGCGCAGCGAAGATGTTCCCACCTTGGCGCCTTTCGGCAAGGCATCAAAATCGGAAATTTTGACCGAGACAAAGGCATCAAACGGATCTGCGCGCTCCAGAATGGCCGCCAATTGAAAGGGACCATCCAACTCCATCGGCACATCTTTCAGAGAATGCACCGCAGCATCGGCCTGCCCTTCCAGCATCGCGACTTCAAGCTCCTTCAGAAAGAGGCCTTTGCCGCCGATATCGGCCAAAGGTCTGTCCAGAATACGGTCGCCCCGTGTACTCATCGGTATCAATTCGACTTCGAGGCCGGGGTGGGCATCGCGCAATCGTGCTGCCACGTGTTCAGTTTGCCAAAGTGCCAGCGCACTTTTACGGGTAGCCAAGCGTATTTTTTTCATGCTTAACAGTTTACTTGATGTGATTCACGTATTGATTGTAATCCACACACCATACCCCCATGAAGGGTGACGAGGCTTTAGTAAAGCCTCACTATTCGCATTCTCGACGCAACTCGCACGGAGTTTTCAGCATGCCTACCACCCTGTTTGACTGGCTTGTACAAGGTTTTACCCAAGCCAGTGTCGGCCAGATGGCACTGTTTTTACTCGTGGCCTGCCAACTTACGATGATGAGCAGCACGCTGTATTTACATCGCAGCGCCACTCACCGCGGCGTTGATTTCCATCCCTTCATTACGCACTGGTTTCGTTTCTGGTCCTGGCTGAGCACCGGCATGGTGACCAAGGAATGGGTAGCGATCCACCGCAAGCATCACGCGAAATGTGAAACCGATGAAGATCCGCATAGCCCGCGCGTGAAAGGTTTGTCGAATGTCTTGTGGCGTGGTGTTGATCTGTACCGCGAAGCCGCCCTTGATAAAGCCATGCTCGAGCAATACGGCAAAGGCACACCGAATGACTGGATCGAAAGAAATCTCTATTCGAAACACCCCATGCTGGGTGTTTCGATTTTATTGATCGCCTATGTGGCGCTGTTTGGTGCCCCTGGCCTGACGATCTGGGCGCTGCATATGTGCTGGATGCCGTTCCACGGTGCGGGCATCATCAATGGTCTGGGCCATTGGTGGGGCTATCGCAATTTCGACACCAGCGATGCCGCGACCAATCTGACTCCCTGGGGCGTCTGGATCGGCGGTGAAGAACTGCACAATAATCACCACGCATTTCCGAGCTCGGCAAAATTTGCGTTACGGAAATACGAGTTCGATATCGGCTGGTTTGTCATCAGTATTTTGTCGAAATTGCATCTCGCCAAAGTGTTGCGCGTTGCGCCTGAGCTGGACGTTCGACCGAACATTAACGTGCCGGACGCCGAAACATTGCGTGCCATCATGACGCATCGCTGGCAGGTTGCGACCGATTATTTTCACGTCGTACTGAAGCCGCAATTCAAGCAGGACGCAAAAAATCTGCCCCGCCGCTTACGCAATGCGTTCCGCAGCGAAGGGAAATGGCTGGACGAGACTCATCGCGAAAAACTGAACCGGTTCATCGCCGACAGCCCGCAACTGGCCACCCTGATGGGCTATCGTGAACGCTTGCTAGCGATTTATGAACTCCGGTCTGCCGAAGTGGATGCTAAGATGATTGCACTTCGAGTCTGGTGTGCGGAAGCGGAAAATTCCGGCATCGCAGCACTGGAAGAATTTTCCTTCAGGCTGAAAGGTTATGCATTGGCTCCCACGCGTGCCTAAAAGTATCCGGATTGGTATCGCCGCCTGTGCCTTGATGTTAATCAGCTTCGGCGCATCGGCACAAAACCAGAATGATTATCTGGCCAGCTTCGATGCCGATGGCGATAAACGCGTTTCTCTGGTTGAATTCCAGCGAGCGATGAGCTGGGCATTCGAACAAATGGACAAAAACCGCGATGGTATTTTATCGCCCGATGAACAATTGGTCCCGAAAGCAAAAACGTTTACCTTGAAAGAACATCACGATCGCCTCGCCATTCAATTCGGCAAACAGGATCGCAATCACGACGGCTTTTTGAGCGCAAAAGAATTAGCCGCTCCGCCACAGATGTAATTTGTACTGTGGGAGCGTCCTTTAGGCGCGAAAAATCCCGCCAGATCTATCGCGCCTAAAGGACGCTCCTACGAAGCGGCTCTCGTCGCTTGCAAAGCCACTTCGATAATTTCCCAACCCTGCGATTTATGAGCTTTCTCGCTTAACACCTGCCGGAACATTCTGCCACCAACTTGCGCATGAAATAGACCGAGGATATGCCGTGTGATGTGTTTCACAGCAATACCGTTTGCACATTGCCGTTCGACATAATCTCGATATTGCAGCAATAAATTTTCACGCGTTTCGATTGGCACACCAGGCGCATAAACTGCACGATCCAATTGATGTAATCGATAAGGTTCGTGATACGCCATGCGCCCGATCATTACTCCATCGACTTTAGGCAAAGCCTCCAGACTGGCTTCCAACGTGCTCAAACCACCATTTAGCAAAATAGTTAAATCGGGCCGTTGGTTTTTCAAATCGTAAACCCAGTCATACCGTAGCGGTGGTATTTCGCGATTTTCCTTTGGCGACAAACCACTCAACCAAGCTTTCCGCGCATGCACGATGAAAGTCTTGCAGCCGGTTTTCGCCACGGTATCGATAAAGCTGATGAAGTGTTCATAAGTTTCTAGTTCATCCACGCCCAAACGGCATTTCACCGTGACCGGAATTTTCACTGCGGCGGCCATCGCCGCGATACAGTCGGCTACCAGGCTTGGCTCTTTCATCAAGCATGCACCGAAGCGCCCAGCCTGCACGCGATCGGAAGGACAGCCCACATTCAAATTGATTTCGTCATAGCCCCATTGTTCGCCGATACGCGAGGCTTCGGCGAGATGGGCCGGATCGCTACCGCCTAATTGCAACGCCAATGGATGCTCGCTTTGGTCAAATCCCAGCAATCGATCACGGTCGCCGTGAATCACTGCCTGTGCATGCACCATTTCGGTATAGAGGAGCGCATGCGGGGCGAGAACGCGATGAAAGGCACGGCAGTGCGTATCGGTCCAGTCCATCATGGGTGCGACGGAGAGAGCTTGTGATTTGATATAGGCCGAATTCATCCGGCTATTTTACGGTGTTGCGCGCGGGTTCGCCGCTAGCTTTGCGAAAGATGCGCCAAATCGGCGGCGTTCGCTTCCCAATTCTCGCCATCGAAGGCTTCGATCGTCATTTCGTTCACTGTCCCGGGATCAAGACAACGAACATTGACATCGATGCCATCGGGATTGCTGCGCGGAACATAAAAGCTTTTGATGCCGCAGACTTTGCAGAACAGATGTTTCGCGATACCAGTGTTGAAGGTGTATTCGGTCAAGAAGTCCTCCCCGCTTAGCAAGCGAAACTTGGACAACGGCACGATCAAATGCAAAAAACCGGTGACGCGGCACAGCGAACAATTGCAGTCTTGCACGGTGATGTTAACGGGGGCGTCGACTTCAAAAACAACGCGGCGGCAATGACAGCCGCCGCGATGGGTCACCAGATCAGACGCACCAACCATTTAATGGCCTTTGTCCTTCTTGTCTTTGCCTTTGCCCGGATTCCCTGTTTCTTTCGACTTGCCACCTTTGTGGGAATTACCCGGGCCATGATCATTATCGTTTTGATTGATCACGGGACCTTTGTTCTTACCTTTTCCCTTACTTTTGAATTTACCGTTGGATTTACCAACCGAGCCTTTCAATGCATGAAACTCGGCGGAACCGGGCTTGATGCCCATACGTTTTGCGATAACGCCCCAGCCTTGGCCATGATTCTTGTCGTAATCACGTAATACATTCACGCAGGGAACCCGCGTACGCTGGGCCAAGGCACAGGCGTAATAAACATCGCCAGGCGCCCAGCGGCGATCGACGACATATTCATTAACCACATAACGCGGCGCACCGAAACTCGCGACAACATCGTCAATAAATCCATTACGGTCATCGCGGGCGTATCGATTCATGTCGCCCAGTTGCGTATCCACCCAGACGTCACCCGTCCGCGGACTAAAGCTGATTGTGTAATCCAATGCTTGGGCGTTAAAACTGAATGCCAAACCCACGGCAAGTAATACGTGGCGATATTTCATGAGAAAACTCCTGTTAACGGACTGTCAGTCTGCACTTGGCGAATGAACGCCCTATGAAGTTTCGGCTTCACAAGCCCAATCACCCCGTCGTTTTGACCGTTCGTTCAGTTTAACCCCGAATTTATCAATGGCGCGTTAATGGATTCACCTAACGCAGGAGGTGCACCATGAGCCACGCCATATATGTTTTGAACGAACCCCTGAGTCCGCCCCGAATTGGTGGCATTGCTGCCGCGCTGGCAATCCATGCTGCCGCGTTGATGCTGCTGATGGCGCCGATGACGTATGCGCCGTCGCTGCCAGAAACAGAGGATGTATTCATCATCCCGGATTACGAAGATCCGAAGATAATTAAATTGCCGGATCCGCCGCCGGTTGATAAAAAACTTGAAGAAAAGCCGGTTGAAGTGACATTGGTAAAGCAGCAGGAAATGATTCCACCCTTTACGCCACCCTTCATTGTCAATAATGGTGGAGCCAATGACGTGCCATATGTTGAACCCCAAGGTGACCCGATTGGCATTGTTATCGCAACGCCCAGCGGGCCTGTGAGCCTCAGTACCGAATATGCGCCTTCGCCTCGCTACCCTGCATTGTCATTAAGAAATGGCGAAGAAGGCACTGTATTATTACTGGTAAAAGTGGATGCCACCGGCAAACCGATTGATGTCGAGTTAAAGAAAAGCAGTGGCTATCGCGAGCTGGATAAAAATGCGATGAAACATGTGCTCGCGACTTGGCGTTTTCACCCGGCAATGCATCAGGGTATTGCGATACCTGCCATGGCACTGGTGCCGGTGAATTACAAGATTGACCAATGAAACGCGTCAGGGCGCCGGAGAATTATTCCAGCGCCCTTTTTATGAACACTAAACGCTACATTAGGGCTTCACCGATTCACTATCTAAACAATAAAACCAGACAGTAAATGGCAGTGGCAAATCCAACAACCGTGGTAAAAAAACACGTCAATATGGCGCTATACAAAGCGAAGCGACTCATCCAGCGCTGACGTGATGTCAGGGTGTGGTAATGGGTACCAAAGGCGGTACCAGAGGCGAGCGCGAACATGCCGGAAAATGCCGCAGAGCCTGCCATGACGAAAGCCACAATCAGCCAGACCCACCAGATAGCGGCCATTTCCTGCAAAAAAACCAGAGCTTCCGTCATTGCAATTACAGCGCTTTTGCCGCAGCCACCGCAGCATCGACCGTGATGCCGAAGTGTTTGTACAGGGCATCAATCGGAGCAGAAGCACCGAAGCTGTCGATACCGATCACGGCGCCATCAAGACCGACATATTTTCGCCAGAAATCAGTCACGCCCGCTTCGATTGCAATACGTTTGCGGCAGCTCGATGGCAAAACTTCTTCGCGGTAAGCACGGTCTTGTTTATCGAAGGTATTGGTACTTGGCATCGACACAACACGCGCTTTGATTCCATCCGCATCGAGTTGCTTCGCTGTCTGCATCGCAAGCTCGACTTCAGAGCCGGTCGCAATCACGATGACGTCGAAGTTCGCAACATCATGAAGCACATAGCCGCCGCGTTCGATATTCGCTACCTGCTTTGCATCGCGTGCTTGGTGGGCAAGATTTTGTCTCGAAAAAATCAGGCAAGTCGGGCCATCGTTGCGTTCAATCGCTTTCTTCCACGACACCGCCGATTCAACGGCATCGCAGGGACGCCACAAATCATTGTTCGGGATATAACGCAACGACGCCATGTGCTCGACGGGTTGATGGGTCGGGCCATCTTCGCCCAGGCCAATCGAATCATGTGTGAAGACATGAATGGTGCGCGCCGGAATCAGGGCCGACATCCGCAAGGCATTCCGCGAGTAATCCGAGAACACCAAAAAAGTTGCGTCGTAGGGCAAGAAACCGCCGTGCAATGCCAAACCGTTGCTGATCGCGCTCATGCCGAATTCGCGGACACCGTAATAAACGTAGTTAGCATCGGGATCCGTTGATGCCACTGATTTGCTGCCTTTCCACAAGGTCAGATTCGAATGCGCAAGATCAGCCGAACCACCAATTAATTCCGGCAACAAGGGCGCGAATGCTTCGATGGCCATTTGCGATGCTTTACGCGATGCAACGAACGGACCATCACTTTGCAGCTTGGCGATATAGGCATTGGCGTCATCGGCAAATGTTTCCGGCAACACGCCATGGGAACGACGAATCAGTTCTGCCGCTTCATTTGGAAACGCTTCCGAGTAGGAATCAAACAAGCGATTCCATTGCTCTTCACGGACAAGACCGGCATTGCCTGCACGCCACCCAGCATAAATGGTTTCCGGAATTTCGAACGGGGCATGCGGCCAATTCAATTGCGTGCGAGCCGCTTCAATTTCGTCTTTACCCAACGGCGCGCCGTGGGCGGATTCCTTGCCGGCTTTGTTCGGCGAACCAAAACCGATCACGGTGCGGCAGCAAATCAAAGTCGGCCTATCGGTTTCCGCTTGTGCGGTCTTAATAGCCTGAATCACTTCGTCACTATCATGGCCATCAACGCCACGAATCACTTGCCAGCCGTAGGCTTCAAAACGGGCCGGGGTGTTATCGGTAAACCAACCATCGGTATTGCCATCAATCGAGATTTTGTTGTCGTCCCAGAAGCAGATCAGTTTGCCCAGACCCCAGGTACCGGCAAGCGAGGCCACTTCATGCGAAATGCCTTCCATCAAACAGCCATCCCCCATAAACACCCAGGTGAAATGGTCGACTATGGAAAATTCGGGACGATTGAAGCGCTGCGCCAATAATTTTTCGGCCAGCGCAAAGCCAACAGCATTCGCCAAACCCTGCCCCAGCGGGCCGGTGGTGGTTTCTACGCCGGGAGTTTCGCTGAATTCCGGATGGCCTGCCGTTTTGGAATGCAGCTGGCGGAATTTTTTCAGTTCTTCAATCGGCAAGTCATAGCCCGCCAAATGCAACAAAGCGTAATGCAGCATCGAACCATGGCCATTGGACAATACAAAGCGGTCACGGTTAAACCATTTAGGGTTATTCGGGCTGTGCGTGTAGAAGTCGTTCCAAAGCACTTCAGCGATATCTGCCATGCCCATCGGCATCCCCGGGTGGCCGGATTTGGCCGCTTCTACGGCATCAGCCGCGAGAAAACGGATGGCATTAGCAAGATCGCGACGGCTCGGCTGGGTAATCGGCATGGGGCGGCTCATTCAGAAAAGGGCTGCCCAGATCGTCGGGCAACCTATTTTCTCAGAGACTGGTCAATATGTCGCGATTGACGTGTAAAAACTAATCAGGCAGTGGCAACGGGCTCGATCCCGGCTTCACTCTTGCTGACTGCCGTGGCAATAACCAGATCGCCGGTGACATTCAAGGTGGTGCGGCACATATCCAGGAAGCGATCCACGCCCAGAATCAGGCCAATGCCTTCCACCGGTACGCCCACAATACCGAGAATCAGGGCCACGACCGGAATGGAACCTGCGGGTACGCCTGCCGTACCAATGCCGCCCAGGATGCAAATCATCACGACGGTGAATTGCTGGGCCAATGTTAAATCGATACCGAAAAATTGCGCTAGAAACAAAACCGCCACACCTTCAAACAAGGCTGTACCGTTCTGATTTGCAGTAGCACCGACGGTGAGGACAAAACGACTGACTTGACTTGGCAGATGCAAACGCTCTTCGGCAACTTTCAGCGAGGTTGGCAAAGTCGCATTGCTCGAAGCGGTCGAAAATGCCGTCAACATGGCTTCCTGGATATTCCGGAAAAATGCTATCGGCGATACGCCGGCGCCAAACTTTAGCACCAGCGAATACACGACAAACTGATGAATCAGCATCGCCAATACCGCTGTGCCGACGAAGGCAGCCAATTGCTTGAGTACGCTGTAACCCAACTCGGCAGTGAGATTAAACATTAGACACGCAACAGCATAGGGTGCCAGTCGAATAACTTTGTCGATTAACCACATCGCTACATCGTAGACACCTTGCACCGTTTGCTGGAATGCCTGCGCGCCGGGAGTTCGAACTACGCACAATGCAATACCGAACATCAGTGCAAAAAACATGACACCCAGAATGTCATTTTTTGATGCGGCTTCCACGATATTTTTAGGCACAATATTAACGAGTAGTTGCATACCAGTTGCTGGCGCAGCTGCTGCATTGCCAGTCACAGTGGCAGCACGCTCGGCTGCTCCAGAAAGCAATTCTGTGCGCGTCGCTGCGTCTATTCCATCGCCGGGGCGTATGACATTGACCAAACCTACGCCGATCAAAACTGCCAAGGAGGACACCACCACCGTGTATCCCAATGTACGCCAACCGATACGTCCCAATTTCCGCAAATCGCCCAGTTCGGCAACCCCTAAAACCAGCGCTGAAAATAAAAGGGGAATGACCAGCATGAATAAGAGGCGAAGAAAGATGTCACCGGCCGGTCGTGTTACCCATTCAATAAACGTCGTTAACCATGGCTGCTCGAAAGCGTACATATGCGCCAGTACGCCGGCAACAATGCCGACCGCAAAGCCGATAAGCATCTTGATATGCAACGGCGTTTTTTTGTTATCTGAAATTACTGATGATTGCATGGTGATAACTCAGGGTGAGCCCATCAGAGTGTTTGGATTTTCACGTACGTTTTTGATTTCACCCGATTTCAGTTTCTGCATAAACTCGGCCAATTCGCGCTTCACTACTGGCGCCAACAAATACATGCCGATCACGTTTGGAATCGCCATCAGGAAATAGATGGCATCGGAGAAATCCGCCAAACGGGAAAAACTGACCACCGTGCCAATCGGTGTCGCGCCAATAAAGATGAATTTATAAATTGTCGAGACCGTCTTGTTGTTTCCGAACAAATACATGGCCGCGCGCTCGCCGTAGTAGGCGTATGAAATCATCGTTGAATAGCCGAACAGGAAAACAGCGATAGCAAGGACGTATGGGAACCAGCTGACTACGCTACCGAAGGCCGCAGCAGTTAGTGCCACGCCATTAGGGCCGGCACCAGGAACCGTGGCTACGCCTGAAATTACGATAACCAAGGCACTCATCGTACAAATAATGACGGTATCAATGAAGGGTTCCCAAGTCGCAACGAGTCCCTCGGTCACAGGGTATTTCGTCTTCACTGTTGAGTGGGCAATCGCGGCGGTACCAATGCCGGCTTCATTGGAAAATGCCGCGCGACGAAAGCCAATCAACAACACACCTACTGCACCACCCGCAACACCTTGCGGGGTAAATGCGCCATTAAAAATAGTCATGATGGCATCAGGCAAATGTTCGATATTTGCGATAATCACCACCATGCCGCCGAGCAAATAAATCGCCGCCATCAGAGGCACCAACTTGTCGGTGACGCTGGCAATTTTTTTCATGCCACCCACGATAACAACGCCAACGAGTAGCGCGAGAACCACGCCGAACAACCAGCCATAATCTCTCAAGGGGCTGGCTTCTTCACCACCAGTAATCAACATCAAAGCCTGCATCATGCCGTTAGACTGGAACAGATTACCGGCACCGATGGCGCCGCCGATGCAGAACAGGGCAAACAGGAAGCCTAATGCTTTACCGAGAGGTGCAAGCTTTGGATACTCTTCGGTGATGCCGCGTGATAGGTAATACATTGGGCCACCAGAAATGGTGCCATCCGCATTAACCTGACGGTACTTAACACCTAGCGTACATTCGCAGAACTTCGACGCCATGCCCAGAATGCCCGCGACAATCATCCAAAACGCAGCACCTGGGCCGCCGAGATAAATTGCCAATGCGACGCCGGCAATATTTCCTAAACCCACGGTCCCGGAAAGTGCCGTAGCTAAAGCCTGAAAGTGACTGGTTTCACCTTCGGATTTGCCATCGCTATAGTCACCTCGGATCAGGCGGAATCCGATTAAAAATCCACGGAAATTGATGAAATTGAAATAGAACGTGCAGAACAAGGCAATGGCGATTAACCAGCCTAAAATCAACGGGACTTCTACGCCGCCAATCGAAACCGCACTAAAAACCGCTTTTGCGATTCCATCGGTGATCGGCAATACGAAGGATTCGATGGCATGATCGATACCTTTCGAAGGTGCAGCAGCACTGACAAAGGATGGAAGAAAAAACGCGAGCATGGCAACAACCCGCATGGTGAATGACTTCATCTGTTTCCCCGGTGCAAAAGATGGTTAGGGTGCAAGCTTACACTATAGAAGCACAGCGAAAACCCGTTAAATAGGCCTGTTAGCTCAGCGCGCCAACAATTCTTCCAGTGTCTGCGGCTTGCCGATCAAATATCCCTGCGCATAATCACAGTCTAATTCACGCAGTGCTTGCAGCATTTCTTCGGTCTCGATTCCTTCGACCACGATATCGGCGTCAATGGCTTTGCCCATTGCTACGATGGCTTTCACGATCGCCATCGAGCGCGGATGTTCCAGCATGCTGCGTGAAAACGCTTGATCCACTTTCATGGTGTCGAATTCCAGTTTATGCAGATGGGTCAGGTGCGAGTGACCGGTACCAAAATCATCAAGAGCCACCTTGATACCGTGGTCATGACATAACGAGATGACCTTCTCGACCATGTCGTAGTTCAATGCCTGGCTTTCCGTGATTTCTACCTTGAGACTTCCTTTCGGAAGTCCGGCTGCATCGACCCTTGCAACAATTCTCTCGATCAAGCCAGGGTGTGAAAGTTGCCTTGCCGAAACATTGACTGCGATAAATGGCTTTGGATCCGCACCGCGCTCGATAAAGGTTTTGACAGCCGCACAGGCTGTATCAAATACGTATTCGCCGACCGGCACGATGAGCGAAGTTTCTTCAGCCAGCGCGACGAATTCAACCGGTGAAATTTGTCCGCGTTCGGGGTGATTCCATCGGACAAGCGCCTCGTAGCCCGCAATCTTGTTAGTTTGTACATGTAGCAAGGGCTGATATCGAACATCGAGGCCGCCGGTCTTCAGGGCCTCACGTAATTGTGATTCGAGACGAATTTTTCCAACGCCCAAAGCTTCGGAAGCCGTGACACCATCATCTTGGCTTAATATCTCTTTTCCTTGCATTGCCGCAAGGGCGCCGCGATATCTCTTCAGCTGACCTTCAAGCAAGGCACGAATAATCGGATCCGTACTGGCCAATCGCTCTGAAATTTGCGTGCGATCAATTTGAAACAAGACGCAGTCAGTTATTGCACGGGCAGTAGCGGTGCGAGGCGCATCGTCGATGACCGCCATTTCGCCCAATAAATCTCCTGCAAATAATCTGCTTAAAATCAGGATCTCCCCGTCCTGCGTTGTCGATATCTCGATTTCACCCGACTCAATCAGGAAGGCCACCGTTGGTGGATCACCTTCTTTAAACAGGATTTCGTTAACGGATAGATTTACGCGTTCCATAAGATGACCTGATTATTGACAATGTTTGCTTTGCCTATCATACAAACAAATAGGGCCGCAGATGCGGCCCTATTTGTTATGTACAGAAACCAATCAATTACGGTATTCACGCGGAGTCGAAACCTGAGGCTGCGCACGCGAAGTCATCAGGACCGTAGGCGTGATGAAAATCAGCAGTTCTGCTTTACCCTTCGACTTGCCCTTTTTCTTGAAGAAGTTGCCCAGGAACGGGATGTCTCCGAGGAATGGCACTTTGCTGATATCGTCAGTGCTTCTAATTTCATAAACACCACCGACGACGACTGTTTGGCCATTTTCCACCAATACCGCCGTATTAATTTCACGTTTCGCTATTTGTGGAATCCGGCCAGCAGATGTATCTGTGAACCCACTAATATCGTCTTTCTTCAAGGCAATCGAAAGAAAAACACGGCCGTCCTGGGTAATGGTCGGTGTTACTTTCAATTCCATCAGCACATCTTTGAATGCAACTGTCGAGGGAGCATTTACACCACTACCGCCTGGCGTAGCACCTCCAGGGTCCGCTGACGCGCTTGGTGTGGATGTGGTGTAACCAATTTCCTGGCCCTGACGAATAATAGCTTCTTGTTGATTGCTGGTAATCACTCGTGGGTTAGAGATAATTTCACCACGGCCAGTGGACTCCAGCGCACTTAATTCGAGATTGATAGAGTGGCTTCCGGACAAAATCGAGAAGCCCAGCTTCGGCGCGCCACTCAAGCCAAAGGCAACCGTGTCGGCGAAGCCGTCAACAGTATTCGTTGGGCTGGTTGGCTGACCAGTGACGCTGAATTTCGAGCCCAATTCCCTTGCAAAACTTTCATCCGCGATAACAATGCGCGCTTCAATCAGTACTTGATCCACTGGGCGATCAATAATAAGAAGCAGTTCTTTTACTTCCTGAACTTTCTTAGGAATGTCCACCAACAAAAGTGTATTGGTACGATTGTCGAAACTCACACTGCCGCGAGAAGACAGAATACCCCTCTGCTGCTGACTAGCACCACCTGCACCACCGCCACCACCACCACCACCACCGCCTGACTTGGCATCTTCCGTCAGCAATTTTGCGATGTCTTCGGCCTTGCCGTAGTTAATCGCAATGTATTCGGTAATCGTCTCGGCACGGGTTTCAATTGCAATGCGAGCATCTTCACGAGCCTGTTCATAACTCGCAAGTTCGGCTTGAGGGCCAACCCATACCACATTGCCATCACGGCGCTTATCCAAAGATTTTGCCCGCAAAACGATGTCTAGTGCCTGATCCCATGGCACGTTAACCAAGCGGAGGGTTAAATTTCCCGATACGCTGTCAGAAGCAACAATGTTCAAATTGGACTCTTCTGCGATTAGCTGCAGCACGGTGCGAACCGGGATATCCTGGAAGTTGAAAGTTACCGATTTACCGGAATAACGCTGAGCTGATGTACTTGATACAGCACCTGACGCGGATCGCGACTGGGTCGATTTGTTTGCAGCCATCTGCACCGTGCGCTTAGGTGTGACCTCGATGATGTACTCATTGCCAGTCTGATAAGCCATCGTGTCATTGGTGCCGGCCGTATTGATGACCAAACGTGTCCCACCGGCATTTGTATTCGGCTCCAGACTTGATACAGGCGTAGCGAAGTCTGCAACATCAAGCTTACGACGAAGCTTTTCAGGAATCTGGGCATTACTGACGTCCACCACGATCCGGTTGCCTTCATTTCGCATATCGGCATTGGCAGAATCACCATCGAACTTCAGGATTACGCGGCCGGCACCGTTTTCACCGCGACGAAAATCGATATTCGATACGGAAACAGTAGATGCTGACCGCTTAGTTGGATCACTACCTGCAGCCATCGCCGCAGAGGCGCCGCCAACTGTA
The DNA here is from genome assembly GCA_043753545.1 of Arenimonas sp. Taxonomy (GTDB): domain Bacteria; phylum Pseudomonadota; class Gammaproteobacteria; order Xanthomonadales; family Xanthomonadaceae; genus Arenimonas. Next base: position 17,031 of record JAYUWO010000186.1, on the reverse strand, counting down.
CCTGCGTCTACAGTGACCACCAGCAAATTCCCGCTGCTGCGCGTGGTGTATCCGGCAGGCCTTAAAAGATCCACTACAACGCGTGTTCTACCACCAGCTTCTGCTGCTGAAACGGCCGAAGTGGCACCTGATCCAACTGCGACTCGACGTGCACTAAGACCATTAATGGTGCCTGGCAAGTCGATAGCAATTCTTGGGGGACTATCCGTTGTAAAGGCCTGAACTTCACCTACCGGCTCGGCGAACTGCAAAGTAATGTCTACCTTGCCGCCAGGCGCAGCAGCGTATCGAACATCTTGGAGGACATTCGCGGCCATCGCGGGCATGGCAGCTATCAGGCCTAAGGCCAGTAGTGCCACCGTGTTCATCCATGTACGTGGCGTATTCATGCTCACTCCGTTATTTGTCTTTGTGGTCATTATGCTATCCCCCAATCAATTGTCTTCTAGGGCTATTTTGGCTTGGCGTTCTAACCATCCGCCGGCCCCGTCTGGAACGAGTTCTACTAGTTCAATCCGATCTTCGTAAATTGCAGTTACTCGACCGTCATTTTGTCCCAGATAGTTACCAGGTCTAACGCGATAGGTAACCTTATCAGGAGCCATCAGCAATCCAACAAGAGACTTGCTAGAGCCAAGGGTTCCTGCCATATCAAGACTGTCTAGCGGGAATGCTTCAAGAACTTCCTTGCGACGATCAGGGTCGGGTCTTGGACCGCTACCTGAGTTGTTTCTGTCCGGCACAGGCGCTGAAAAGGGATCACGCAAGTCCTGAGCCGCATATTCAAATGACTCAAACTGCTTCATAACAGGCAACGGCTCAAGCGGCGGGGCCGGCTCTGCCCTGACTTTTGCTACCCACGTTCTCAAATCCGAATCACCGCGCGTACAAGCTGTAACGGTTAAAACAAAGCAGCAAGCCAGAAGGAATCTAGAGATGGATTTCATATTCTTCATTTAGCCGCTCCCGTAGCTGGAGGGGTAGTCGCAGCAGCATCGCCTGCTTCATCCTCCTCGGATAGATAGCGGTATGTCTTCACTGTACCTTTAAGCTCCAGCGATGGATCGGTCGCACTTTTCGGTTTAAGCGAAATATCGTGCATTGTCATGATGACGACACGAGGCAAAGAAGCAACGCCGCTGACAAATGCGCCAAACTGATGGTAGTTGCCCACCATTCTCAGCTTAATCGGCTTCTCGGCGTAGAACTCTTTCTTTGTTTCCGCCATTGGCTCGAATAGTTCATTGTTTATGCCTGTTGCCAGCGCGGTTTGCGAAATATCAACAATGAGATCCGGCATTTCGTTCTTGCTGGGTAATTGACGCAGCATTTGTTTCAGCATTTGCTCCATCTGGACCAATTGCAATTTAAGTGGCTCCAGGTTGGCTGCTCTACCCTGCTTTTCTTGAAGCGTGGCTTTCAGTGTTTCCTGAGTGGCTTCAAGCGTCTTCAGTTGCTCCTGGCGAGAGCTGATCATCGTATACCAAGCGAGGAATATGATTATCAAACCAATAAACACACAGGCAGCAATCTTCGCCGGGAATGGCCAAGCCCCAATGTTATTGACGTCCAGCGAACTGAGTTCAAATTTCTTCTTACTCATTATGCGCCCTCCCCGCTGGTGCTCGTTTCTACTTGGCAATTGTCTGCGGCGCTATCGTCTGTAGATGGCGCGGAGGCCACCGTCGGAGTTGCGCCGGCAGCTGCTGTTGGCGGCGTGGTTGGCGGTGTTGCTCCAGCTACAACGTCTACATCAGCATTTTCATTAGCCGTATTTGGATTACGAATGGTTGCTACAAGTGTGAATTGATAAGGCAGGCCTTTATCACCACCGCGTTCCTCGATGATTGTCAGTTCAGGTTGCCCCATCCAGCCTGACACCTGCAAATTTCTCATGTATGCGCTGACTCGGGCATTGGACTGCGAGCTGCCGTTAAGAGTGAGCTTGTTGCCTTGCTGCTCAATACCATTGAGTTTTACCCCATCAGGAATTGTTCTAACCAGGTCGTCAAACAAGTGCACCATCAACGATCGTTGGCCTTGCAAACATTCAATGGCTTGCTTTCTGGAAAGCAGATCCGCCTTTTTCTTGTCCAAACCATCGATCTCAACTAATTGCTTATCGATTGTGGCGATTTCAGCGGTGAGATAGCTATTACGATTTTCCTGGCCGCGTATCTGACCGTTGTAATACATGACTATCAAGAAGCTCAGTCCAACGGCAATCACTGCTGCCAATCCCAGCATCGTCCCAAATTCTTTCTGCTTTAGCTTGCGGCGCTCGGCTCGCCACGGTAGTAAATTAATTTTAGCCATTAGTCAAAGCTCCTCAGCGCAAGCCCGCAAGCAATCATCAGGGCAGGAGCATCCTGTGCCAGTGCGTGCGCTTGAACTCTAGGACCAAGCGACATGTTGGCTAGTGGATTTGCCATCACTGTTGGAACTCCGATCTGCTCTTCAACTAACTGTGCAATTCCGTTAATCGAAGCACAACCGCCTGCCAATACAATTTGATCGACGCGATTGAAATCACTGCCGGCATAGAAGAACTGGAGCAGACGGCTAACTTGTTGAACCATTGCTTCCTTGAAAGGCTCCAATACTTCGATCTCGTAACTCTCGGGCAAACCACCCTGGCGTTTAGCCTGGCCTGCCTCGTCGTAGCTAAGGCCGTATCGACGCATGACTTCGTCAGTTAGCTGTTTGCCGCCAAATATTTGTTCGCGAGTGTAGATGCTGCGCTGGTTACGGAGCACGTTCAACGTGGTCATCGTAGCGCCAACGTCTACTAGGGCGACTACCGCATCCCTCGGCACAGATAGCTGATCTGAAACCAACTTGAAGGCGTTTTCCATAGCAAAAGCTTCGACATCAACCACTTTCGCGGTTAATCCGCCGAGCTCTAGCGCCATTTGACGAACTTCGACATTTTCCGTCCGCGACGCAGCCAGCAAAATCTGAATCATTTCAGGGTTGTTGGGTACGGGCCCCAGAACCTCGAAATCAAGACTAACTTCGTCAATTGGGTACGGAATGTAGTTCGAAGCCTCAACCTGAACCTGATCTTCAAGCTCGTCTTCTTCCAGATCCCCCTGCATCGGGATGATTTTGGTGATGACGGCTGAGCCAGATACGGCCGCGGCTCCATGCTTGAGCTTGGTGCCCGAGCGAGCTACAGCGCGCTTGATAGCCTCACCTACCGCCTCAACCTCGACGATATTCTTTTCAACCACCGCATTGGGTGGAAGTGGTTCAACGGCATAGTGCTCAACGCGATAGCGTCCGCCAGTCTCGCTGAGCTGTAGTAACTTTACCGCGGTTGAGCTGATGTCAACTCCAACCAACGGTGTCTTAGTATTTCCAAGAAGACCCACGATTTCTCCCCTAGCGACAGGCGCTTACACGCAACTCGTGTGTAGTTACATTAAATAACAAATTTTTTCGAATTGGCAATGCCCCCAGCCAATATTTCTTTAAATTCGCTACCAATGCCCCCTTCCCACTACCCTGTTTGACGCAGTTTCTTGGCCTAACCGGCCACTGAAAGCCCCAAATAACGGGTTTTTTACTGTGAACCTCAGCACGTTCTATACTCCGTCTCTCAAAATATGTAAATCTTCAGGAGAGGCCCAGGATGGCCGTTTTTTTTCGACTATTGCGCAAACTTTTCCTTATCGGGTTGATTTTTGCTGTAATTGGAGTGGCCGTAGCAATCGGCACCTACTTTTATTTAGTACCCAAGCTGCCGGACGTGCAAGAGCTCAGGGACATCAAGTTGCAAGTGCCCCTGAGCGTCTACACCAAGGACCTCAAGCTCATTGCCCAGTTCGGCGAAACCCGGCGTTATCCTGTTGACATCAAAGGCGTGCCACTGCAGGTCAAACAAGCCTTTATTGCCAGTGAAGACGCCCGTTTTTACGAACACGAAGGACTGGATTACAAAGGCATCAGCCGTGCCATCTGGCTGACCTTGACCACTTCGGACAAGCGCGTACCCGGCGGCAGCACGATTACCCAGCAGGTGGCGCGAAACTATTTCGAGCTTAATCGTGACGTAGATTACAGCCGCAAACTCAAGGAAATGCTGCTGGCGCTGAAAATGGAGCGCGAGCTCAGCAAGGATGAAATCCTTGGCCTTTATCTAAACAAGATCTTTTTCGGTCATCGCTCCTACGGCATTGCGGCTGCCGCAGAGTTCTACTACGGGAAAAAACTGAGTGAACTGAGCCTGGCAGAAACCGCCACATTAGCTTCATTGCCCAAATTTCCGTCGTCGGGCAACCCTATCGTTAATCCAAAGCGCGCCATGGAGCGTCGTGGCTATGTCTTAAGGCAAATGCGGGAAGAAGGCTATATCACGCAAGCTCAGCTCGATGTCGCCATTGCGGCGCCCAACACGGCTGAACGCCACGAACCCAAAGTTGAAATGAACGCACCGTATCTGGCTGAAATGGTGCGTCGTGAGATGCAGGACAGATACGGCGATGAAGCGCTTGTTAGCGGCTTCAAGGTCTACACCACGGTGACCAGTATTGATCAGATCCATGCCGAGAAGGCCGTTCGCGGGGGCCTGCTTGAGTATGACCGCCGCCACGGCTGGCGCGGTGTCGAGAGCCATGTCGACCTGCCGGCCGACGCCGATACGGCGCTGTACATGGAAAAGGCACGCACGGTACCGGTTATCTCCGACTTCCCTGCGGCGATTGTGACGAGCATTGTCGGCAAGGATGCCAAGCTAACTCTGTTCAACGGTAGCGAATACCAATTGACCACTGCCGCAAGCAAATGGACGAATCGATCGCCCGCCAGCTTATTGAAACGCGGCGACATCGTACGTCTGCTGCCTGACGAAAAAACCAAGGGCTATATCTTGGCGCAATTGCCCGCCGCACAAGCCGCATTGGTCTCGCTGCAACCAGAAGATGGCGCCTTGCGGGCAATAGTTGGTGGCTTCAGTTTTAACCAAAATAGTTTTAATCGCGCCACCCAGGCCACGCGCCAGCCTGGCTCCAGCTTCAAACCGTTCGTCTATGCAGCTGCATTCGAGCGCGGCTACACGCCCGCCAGCATCGTGAATGACGCACCCGTCGAATTCAAATACGGCAATGGCAAGGTTTGGCGCCCGCAGAATGACGGCGGTCGATTTGCCGGCCCGATTCGTGTCCGTGAAGCCCTTGTGCAATCACGCAATCTGGTTTCGGTTCGCCTGCTTTCCGCGATCGGCACTGATTTCGCCAGAACCTACATCACGCAATTCGGTTTCAACAAAGACCAACTGCCGCCAAATCTCTCGATGTCGCTCGGCACGGCATCCCTGACCCCAATGTCAATCGCGCGCGGCTACACCGTTTTTGCCAACGGTGGTTTTCTGGTCACGCCTTATTTCATCGAAAAAATCATTGACCGCGACGGCAACGCGATTGGATTGACGCGGCCATTGAGTGCCTGTCGCGCATGCCAGCAGCGTACTTCCGTTGACCTGCGCACGGCCACGATTGTCGATGGCTTTGATTTCAGTGCCGGCGGCCCGAAGAAGGAAGTCATTGCCAAGCAAGCAAAAACGGACGATCCCAATTTTGTCGGTCCCCAGGAAGTGTCGCTGGCACCTCGCGCGATTGATGAGCGTACGGCTTATCTGGTGAGCTCGATGATGCGGGATGTCGTGAAACGTGGGACCGCGACGGCAGCCAAAGTTATCAAGCGCGAAGATATCGGCGGCAAAACCGGTTCGACCAATGACCATCGCGATGCCTGGTTTAGTGGCTTCGGTGGCAATCTCGTCACGACAGTCTGGGTGGGCAAGGATAATTTCAAACCGCTCGGCTACGGCGAATATGGCGGCCGTGCCGCGCTGCCTATCTGGATCAGCTACATGACAGCGACGCTAAAGGACATTCCTGAAAATGATTTAACACCGCCTGCTGGAATCGTGACTGCAAATATCAGCGCCAGCGGCAATTTGTTGCCCGAAGGTGCCGGCGGAATGACCGAATACTTCAAGCAGGAAGACTACGATCGTCTTATCTCCAGTGGTTATAACTGGGAAGTTCCTGGCGGCGAAAAAACCAACTTCGAAGATATTTTTTAACACCGCATTATCTTTTCGCTCCTGCCAGCAGGGGCGATGTACTTCTTTGGTAACCCGCACTTCCTGCACATGCATTGGCAATACGCAAAGTTTAAATTGCCAATACATAACAGGAGAACTTCGTGGAAAACACTCGTTTGCTTCGTCGCACCAGCCAGGACAAAATGATTGCCGGGGTAATGGGCGGCATTGCACAGCATTTTGGCCTGGACTCGAATTTACTGCGTGTGGTTTACGTTGTCGGTTCGATTTTGTCGGCGGCATTTCCCGGCATTCTGGTGTATCTGGTGTTGTGGCTTGTCATTCCACACCAGCAGTCGCCCGCATAGTTTGAAACAAGGCCGCCAGGTCTGATGTATTGACCGGCTTGCGAATAAACCCCGTCATCCCCGCCGCCATTGCAGCGGGTTCCGCTGCAGCATCCGCACGTGCCGTTATCGCCGCCAAGGGAATTTTGTAGCCCTGCACGGCAATCAATCGCGCAAGTTCCAATCCATCGACTCCCGGCAAGTCGAGATCCAGCAATGCAAGGTCGAAACCCTCCAGGGCAAGCATCGAGAGTGCCTGCAAGCCATGTTGCGCGTGGTGGACGTGATGACCCATGGCTTGCAACAAACCCACCAGAACTTCAGCCACCACCGGTTCGTCTTCCACCAATAATATTTTCATCGCGACGTCACGATTTTGCATCGTGACGGAAGCTGCGCTGACATTCGACGAAAGATTCTCGACCACTGGTAATGGAAGAGCGACAACAAACGTTGCCCCCTGACCTAGACTGCTTTTTATCTCGATGCTTCCGTTCATTACCGTCGCCAATTCCCGGCATATTGCCAAGCCCAATCCACTGCCTCCATAAAGCTGGTTGGTGCGATTGCCTTCGGCTTGTTCGTAGCGCTGGAACAGGCGTGCTTGCTGTTCCTGGCTCATGCCGGGCCCGGTATCGGAAACCTGTAATTGAATGCCGTCCGCCGACATACCCGAGCAACGCAGCACTATCTGCCCCTGCTCGGTGAACTTGATCGCGTTAGTTCCGAGATTCAATAGAATCTGCCGGACGCGCCCGGCATCACCACGGCAGAAATCAGGCGTGTTTTTATCGATGACCGCATTGAAAAGCAGACCCTTGGTTTCCGCCAGCGGCTTCAGAAACTCCGACACATCCTGCACCAGCGCTTTAACGTCGAATGCATCGTTGTGCAATCGTAATTTACCCGCTTCAATTTGCGCCAAATCCAGCACATCGTTTACCAGATGTAGCAAATGGTTTCCGGCACTCTGAATCGAGTTCACGCGATGCCGCTGCTGTGGATTCAAATCACTCGCCTGCAGCAGTTCGGCCATGCCCAGCACACCGGTCATCGGCGTTCGAATTTCATGCCCGAGTGTTGCGAGAAAAAGGGATTTGGCCGTCGAGTTACGCTCGACCAGCTCACGCTCGTGTTCTCGCATGCGTTGCGCTTGAAAGAGCTGGACCCGGCGCTGATAAAGCCAGGCAGATGCCAGGAAAAGTATCGCGGCAATCAGTCCCCACGTGATCAACGCCCATCTTGTTTGCCACCATGGCGGCAACACGACCAGCTTCAACAAAAGTGGCTCAGACCACCTTCCATCGGCATCGGCAGCCTTGGCTTCCAACTGATATTTTCCTGGCGGTAAACTTGAAAACATGCGTTCACCGGAGGCCCCGACATCCACCCAGTCGCTATCGTAGTTTTTCAGCAGAAAGCGGTAGCGATGGGCGGTAGTATCGGCAAATGAAAGCAAACGCAAACTGACATTCAAATCCCGATCACCTGCCAATAATTGCAGAGCGGAAGCTGCGGAAGCAAAACCGACAACATCGTCTCCGCGCCTTACCGACAGGCCGTCTACATTCAGGGGCGACAAGAGTGTTTGATTGCGAATGCGGGTAGCATCCAATACGACAAGACCATTGCTGGTACTGACAAGGGCAATGCCTTGCTGCGTCATCAAGGCCGGCTGCATGTCGAATTCCTGGCTCGGCAATCCATCACGCTCGCCGAACATCCGGAACTGCTGTGTCAATGCGCTGTAGCGAAGCAAGCCACGCGTTGTAGTGAGCCACAAGTTTCCGCTTCGGTCCGGCAACATGGAGCCAACTTCAACCGGCGGCAGGCCTTCATCACCGCTTACTTTTTTGATGCTTGCAAGTGACTTTCCATCCCACTGAAATGCTTCAAGTACACCCATGCGATGCACCCAGAGGGTATCGGCCGCCAGAAAGCTGAAAGCGTCGACGCGTTCTTTCGGGCTACCATCAATGCCAACGAATTTTTCTGTGTCGTCATCCCAGCGTAGCAATCCTTTTGCCGTCGCCAGCCACAATTGTCCGTCGGGACTCAAGGCAAATTGATCGGGGTCGGCAAGAAACAAACCTTTGCTTTCATCGGCAAGGATCTGGTGGATGATTTTCCCGGTTTCATCACGCGCCTGTATGCCGCTTCCGTAGGAGGCCGACCATAGCAAACCGTCGTTTGTCTGGATCAATAATCTTACTGCGCCTGGCAAGGTGTCTTGGGGGCCATCGCCAGCCGGAAAATGTTTTAGCACTCTGGTTTCAGGATCAAACCTGATCAAGCCGCTGCTATGGCCCATCCATACCGCACCCTCTTTGGCTTGCAATACGGACCACAACAAAGGCACCGAGGTTTCCTTCTTACCGAGGAATCTTTCGATGCGGCCGGTCGACAGATTCATTTTATCCAGACCACCGGCATCGTTGACGAGCCAGGCGCTATCGGAATCGATTTGTGAAGCCGCATGAACAACGACTCCCGACAGTGAATTAGCCCTGTTCGGCTGATGCCGGAATACCGAAAAATTTCGCCAACCTGCAGGTAAACGCAGAAGTCCTCGGTCCTGTGTGGGAAACCAAATGCCGCCCTCATGATCTTCAAACACGCCGTAAATTTTTGCCCGTGTTTGCGAATCCGGCACATAGCTCAATAGCTGCCGATCGCGCCATTGATAGACCGTCGGGCCATCACTGAACCAGATGGCGCCCTGCTTGTCTTGCCATAGCCCGGTAATTCGCTTGCCCGGCAACAACACTTCGCCGATCTGCAAACCGGCCGCCGACAGATGTACCAGCCCGCGAGTGGTGCCTGCCCAAAGGCTGCCGTCGGCATCGCCAATCAACTGCATGATGTAGCCATCCAGAATGTTGCCGGCAAGAACCTTGACGAACTTGTTTCCGCTCAAGTAACACAGGCCTTTCGTCGTGCCGATCCAGAGCCTATTGTTGGCATCCACCGTGAGCGACAACACCGTGTCGCCAGGCAGGGAATGCGGGTCGTTCTTTTCGGGCATAAATCGTGTGATCTGGCCATTGCCATCCATGCGGTGCAACCCACCGCCAAAACCTCCGAACCAGATATTGCCATCCCGGGTGGACGTGATTGCCCAGATGTCGTCGCTACCCATGGCAGGATGCGTGCTTTTTCGAAAATGCGAAAAATCATTTCGCTCGGCATTCAAGCGACTAATGCCATGCCCTTCGATGGTCAGCCAGAGCTGATCCCGGCTATCCACATGCAGGGCCTGCACGACATTCCCCGGCAGTGCATTTTCGTCACCCGGGGCATAGCGAAATGTCTTGTAACCGACACCGTCATAGCGTGCCAGGCCATCCTTGCTGGCGATCCACAAATAGCCTTTCCGATCCTGGGTAATGGCGTATAGCGTGCTGGAAGGCAAGCCGTCAGCAACGCTTAGTTGGCGAAATTGTGGTGTTTCCGGAAGTGAGGCAAAAACCATCGGGCAAAACAACAGCAGCCCAAACAATAGACTTAAACGCATTGTGTTCCCCGGAATTCCCCGCACCATCCTTTCAAACATTGGGTATTTGGGCAAGAGCTTCAGCAAACAGGCATCCAGATGTTTCCACACTGCAACAACCCGTTTCATCGATCCGGCCAACCCGGGGGCAACATGGGTCTAGAATGCAGACAGGAGAACATTATGAAATTGAAATTATTCGCCACCGTTTTTTTTCTGCTCGCCGGTAATGCCCGTGCAGAGACTGAAACCTTTGACGTCGACCCCGTGCACACACGGGTTGCCTTCCTGGTGTCGCATGCGGGATTTTCGAATGCCATCGGCACCTTTTCCGGCAGCACTGGCCAATTGCAGTTTGATGAAAATGACTGGAACCAGTCCTCCATCACGGTCAGCATTCCCGTCGCGAGCCTGAATCTGGGCGATGACGACTGGCAGAAAAAAATGCTCGACGGCACATTCTTCGATGTCGATAAATATGCCAAAGCCAGTTTCGTTTCGCAGCGTATTGAAAAAAAATCCGATACGAACGGCATTGCCCACGGCATACTGACCATTCGAAACATCAGTCAGCCGGTCAGTCTGGATTTCAGTTTGAATTCCCTGAAACGTCACCCGCTAAACTTTAAAAGAACGATTGGGTTTTCAGCCACCGCCAAAATAAGTCGAAAGGCTTTTGGCATGGACGCATGGTCAACGCTTATCGGCGATGAGGTAAAAATCATGATTGAACTTGAAGCGGCAAAAGCCAAGTCTTCAACCAAACAGGACCCTGCGAATGACGCTAAGAAATAATGCACAAGCCTGGGGCAACCTGAGCATTGGCTTACATTGGCTGACACTCATCATGATTTTGAGTCTGGCCGCCGTCGGCATGAACATGGACAACATGGCCAACGGCCCTCAGAAAATCCAGGTCTACGCCCTGCATAAAAGTTTTGGCTTGACCGTGCTTGCCTTGACCGTGATCCGATTATCCTGGCGTTTGTTCTCGGTGACGCCGGAGCCAATTTCTGGCACGCCGAAATGGCAGGAATGGATCGCAAAAATTGTCCACGGCGCGCTTTACACCCTGCTATTCGCGATGCCGATTAGTGGCTGGCTTTACAACTCGGCTGCCGGTTTTCCGCTTAAATATTTCGGGCTTTTTTCATTGCCCAAATTGAGTGCTTACAATCCCGATCTGAAAGCATTGGCCGGCGATGCCCATGAAACATTTTTCTACATTCTTGCGATCTTGATGTTGATGCATGCCGGCGCCGCACTGAAACATCACTATCTCGATAAAGACAGCACCCTGACACGCATGCTTCCCTGGCTTGCGAACAAATCATGAGGATGGACATGCGCGTATTATTTTTGTTGGCCGCACTTTTTAGCGGCAATGTTTTTTCCGCTGATTATGCCCAGCAGCCGGGCTCGAGTCTGGGTTTTTCAGGAAGCTATCAGGGCGAAGCCTTCTTTGGCAGTTTCTCGAAATTCAGTTCCAGCATCCGCTTTGATCCAGTCAAGCTGGCGCAAAGCCGTTTCGATGTGCGCATCACCTTGACCAGCGCTAACACGAAAAATGCCGAGCGTGACGAGACGTTGCTAGGGTCGGAGTTTTTCAACGCAACGGCACAACCCGAGGCGCGTTACCTCGCAACTAAATTCCGCGCTCTGGGCAATAATCGTTTTGTTGCCGATGGCGTGCTGACTCTACGGGGCACTTCAAAAGCCGTGCCTTTGACTTTTACCTGGGTGCCCGGAGTAAAACCGCAATTGCTGGGCTCTGCAAAACTACAGCGTCTTGATTTCAAAGTCGGTATTGGCGACTGGGATGATCTGGAATTAATTCCCAATACCGTCACCATCAACACCAAGCTGTTGCTTGCTCCTGTCGCACTGCCTTCAGCAAAGAAAAAAGCTGCTATTCCGAAGCCATAAGCAAACGAACCTGATCGGCGGTGAATGGCCAATCAAGTTCCATACTGCTGCGTGTGTGCTTGAGTACCGGCACACGCAACCCATATTGTTTTTCCAGATCATCGTGGCCTTCGATCCAGACCGATTCGAAGTCCGGCACGCGTGCCTGCGACAACACTTCCCAGGCCAGTTCGCAGAGATGGCAATGATCACGCTGGAATAGAATTAACTCTGCCATGTCTTTACGTGTCGTGCTTTGGCCGAAGAGCATACAATACGCCATCGCAAACGGAAGCTCATCATGGCGGTTAGTACCTTCGATTTATTCAAGATCGGCATCGGCCCCTCTTCATCGCATACCGTCGGACCCATGCGTGCCGCCGTTCGTTTTGCTCAACGCTGGCTGCGCGATGGCAAGCTAATGTCGCGCACGACACGTATCCGTGTCGAACTTTTCGGTTCGCTTGCACTGACCGGTCGCGGCCACGGCACCGACAAGGCGATATTGATGGGGCTTGAAGGTCATTGGCCCAACAAGATTAGTCCCGACCTGATTCCGGAAGCACTGGAGCGCATTCGCAAGAATAAAAAACTACGCGTGCTGGACGAGCACGAAATCGTATTCGATGAAAAAACCGATCTTGTCTTCAACAAACGGCAAAAGCTTCCGTTTCATTCCAACGGTATGCGCTTCACGGCCTACGACGCAGAAGCAAACGAACTGGCGACCCGCGATTATTATTCGGTCGGCGGCGGTTTCGTGGTCAATCAGGATGAGGCTGCGGAAAACCGCATCGTGGCCGATACTACGCCGCTGAAATATCCGTTTCACAGCGGCGACGAATTGCTGGCGCTGTGTGAAAAACATAATTTGACGATTGCGCAATTAATGTTTGAAAACGAGAAAGCCTGGCGGAGTGAAGCCGAGATACTGGAAGGACTTCAAGAAATCTGGACAGCCATGCAAGATTGCGTGATGCGCGGCATGCGTCAAGAGGGCATTCTGCCCGGCGGCCTGAAAGTTGTTCGCCGTGCGCCCGCCATGCACAACGATCTGTTGATGCGACCAGAAGCGGCAATGAAAGATCCACTCACCGTGCTCGACTGGGTAAACCTGTACGCATTGGCAGTGAATGAAGAAAATGCCGCCGGTGGGCGTGTTGTCACGGCGCCGACCAATGGCGCGGCCGGCATCATTCCATCGGTTCTTCATTATTTTTACCGCTTTTGTCCCAACGGTAGCGAACAAGGCGTATACGATTTTCTGCTTACGGCCTCCGCCATCGGCATTCTCTACAAGGAAAACGCTTCGATCTCGGGAGCCGAAGTGGGCTGTCAGGGCGAAGTCGGTGTGGCATGTTCCATGGCGGCAGGTGGCTTGACGGCTGTGCTCGGCGGCAGTCTTGGCCAGGTGGAGAATGCGGCGGAAATCGGTATGGAACATAATCTCGGCCTGACTTGCGACCCTATCGGCGGCCTCGTCCAGATTCCTTGCATAGAACGTAATGCCATGGGTGCGGTGAAAGCGATCAATGCCAGTCGCATAGCATTGCGAGGCGATGGCAAGCATCGCGTATCGCTGGACAAGGTGATCAAGACCATGCGTGACACAGGACGTGACATGGCTGAAAAATATAAAGAGACTTCACGCGGCGGACTGGCAGTCAACGTCATCGAATGCTGATATAAAGGCGGCATGGACCACTTGATTTCTTTCAGGCAGCAGCGCACAAGTCCGTTGTACTTGCGGAAGGATAACGCATGGCGCGTGTGATTCTTTTTATCGTGCTCTACCTACTCGGCGCCTACCTCGCCGATCAATTCATTCATGCACCCGGGCAAGTTGCCCTCTTCTGGCCGGCGTCTGGCCTGGCAATCGGTTTTTTGGTTCGCTACGGCCTGCACTGGGTCGTACCGCTGATAATTGCCAACTTGCTGGTGCACGTCCTGATCAGCCCGGTACCCAATTCATTTCTGCCGTTTTCGATTTTAAGCAATGCCATCGGTGGACTGCTCGGCGCCTACTACGTTCGCCAAAAAAACCTTCACACTTTCATGTCGGTCAAAAGCGGTTTCGCCCTACTCCGCGGCAGCATGATCATGGCGGGCATCAGTGCCCTGATCGGAACCAGCGGCTTGTATATTTCCGGCATGGTGGAGGCGGGAGCCCTGTGGCCAGCCTTGGCAAAATGGTCCATGGGTGACTTGCTTGGCATCATTTGTGTGGCGCCAACGGTTTTTTTGCTGACGGCCGGCCGCTCCACCAATCCCGACCAGCCCCTGAATAGTGATTACGCCAGTTTTCGCGAAAAAATTGTCTGGTCGATTTTATTGTTTTCGACTTACGCCCTTGTTTTTCTGGGCGGATCCAGTGGCAGTAATTATGCACTTGGACTGACTGCCTTACCGATAACACTCATCATCTGGAGTGCCATCCGTTTTCAACCGGTTTGGACGGCGGCGGGCATCACGATAACGATATTAATTCTGACCTCCATGACGGGCTTCGGCATGGCAGGATTCAAGCCACCCGATGAGTTGCTGGATGCTGCCTTGCTGCTCAGCTTTTTGTGTTTAATTTCCATCATTCCACTCGTCCTCGTCGCCGCCAATCACGAAAACCGCATCGCCACGCGAAAAATGATTCGCCGTGCCACCACTGACAGTGCGACCGGGCTGCCCAATCGCACTGCATTCGAAGAAGCGACTCGCGAAGTACTCAATCGCAGTGGCTTGCCGCAAACGCTCGCCTATCTGGATCTTGATCATTTCACCCTGGTGAATGACACCGCGAGCCACGCCGCAGGTGACGAACTGATTCAGGGCATTGCATCGCTACTCGTCACGAAACTGCATGCGGGCGACAGGTTGTTTCGCATCGGCGGCGATGAGTTTGCCTTGTTATTGTTATGCGAAGGCAAAGAGGCCGAACTGCGTTGCCAGCGTATTCTGCAGGCGATAGAAGCCTTTAGAATCGGCTGGGCATCGAACGTCATTTCCACCACGGCCAGTATCGGCATGGTCACCTTGCGCCCGGGACAGAGCGAATTTGCCGTACTGCTCTCGCAAGCCGATGCCGCCTGTTTCACTGCCAAGGAACTCGGTGGCAATCGGGTATTTGTTTCCAGCCAGGAAGCCCCCGAATCGCAGGACCGCACCGAAGCTATGCGCTGGGCGGTTCGCATTCGCGAAGCGCTGAACCAAAACCTGTTCGAAATCGATTGCCAAAGCATTGCCTCGCTCAAAAATCCGAACGATCAGGGGCGCTACTTCGAAGTACTGCTTCGCATGCGTGATCCAAAGACGCAGCAACGCCTACTGCCCGGCTATTTCATACCTGCTGCCGAACGCTTTCATCTCGGCACCCAGATAGATCGTCATGTCGTCGAGCTTGTGCTCGACTGGATGGAAAAACATCCCGAAGCCGCACAAACCGTCAGCGGCTGTTCGATCAACCTGAGCGCAGCCTCGATGGTCGATGAAAGTTTTTCACAGTTTCTTAAAACGCGCATTCTGACTTCGAGTTTTTCAGCACGTAAACTGATTTTCGAAATTACCGAAACCAGCGCCGTACGCGATTTGTCACGGGCGCAGAACCTGATCAACGATATGCGAACGCTGGGCTGCCGTTTTGCCCTCGATGATTTCGGCACCGGTTTTTGTTCGTTTAATTATTTGCGGAATCTCGATGTGGATTATTTCAAGATCGACGGCAGTTTTGTACGCGACCTGCAAAGCTCGGCACTGTCGATGGCCGTCATAAAATCCATCACCGACATCGCCCAGGTGCTCAACAAGAAAACGACAGCCGAGCATTGCGAAAACAAGGAACTGGCGGATATTTTGCTCAAGCTGAACGTAGATTATGTGCAGGGCTTCGGCATTCACAAACCCGAACCCATTGACGAGTATTTTTCGACGAATGCAACTAAAATCGCTGAATGAAGATTCGGTATCTTTCCATTTTCGCGGTGTTTTTTTTCGGTTTGCTGGTGGCAGTCACATGGACCAGCCCCGTCTTTTTCAAGAGCACGCCATCGATTAGTGTAAAAAAGACGCCCGACGCCGCAAATATAGAAGGCATCCGTGTCAAAGCCGCAGGCCAGGCTTCGCCGTTTTCATTCGGTAACGAAGTCGAATTCGAAACCAGTGACGGTGTCGTTTTCGTTTACATCAACAATCGCTTGTCGGGCCCGATGCAGGTGCAATTGAGCGCCGGCCGCGGAACGCGAAACATCGAAGCGCAACCCGCTTTGCCGGTCACCTATTTACTCGAACCCAAACAACGCAAGTTGGTGACTCGATTACAGGCCATTGATGCCGGCGCCCCGATGATTCGCGATTTGCAAAGTCTCGGAATACCGGGTGACCCGCATGCGATCCCGGAAGATCTGGCGTATTCCTTACCGGTTGATGAAAACAGTCGATGGGAGCTGGGACAGGAATTCAACGGCGAATATTCCCATAATGACGAGCAAAACCGTTACGCGGTGGATTTCATCGTCCCGGTAGGAACACCTGTTTTAGCCGCCCGTTCGGGCACGGTAATGGAAACCATCGGCAGCTACGATCGTGGCGGTCAAAACGCGAAGGTATATGCCGCCCGTGCCAACTTTATTCGCATCCTGCACGACGACGGCAGCATGGCGCTGTATGCACACCTCAAGGAAAACGGTGTGCTGGTGTCGCCCGGTGAGCGGGTTGGCCTAGGCGATGTCATCGGATATTCCGGCAACACGGGTTTCTCCAGTGGCCCGCATCTCCATTTCGTGCTGCAGATCAATACCGGCATGCGGCTGGTTTCGATCCCCTTTCGCATGGTGGGGCCACACGGGATTCTGCCCTTGTCCCAGTAGCAAGGCCTTGGGCGCGATGGAACCAGATCGCCTGCAAGCTACCTCCTGAGAACATTTTGTTTAGTAGCTTGGTGTAGGCCCACCAGATTATCCAAGCGCCACAGGACCGTGCTGCGCCTAGGCTTGCGATATAATGCCGCCATTGTCTTCAAGCCCTCAGCGGCCAATTCCCATGTCCGAACATTTGAAAGAAACCCATCGACGCCGCACGTTCGCGATCGTCTCGCATCCCGATGCAGGCAAAACTACGCTGACTGAAAAATTACTGTTATTCGGGGGCGCGATTCAGATGGCCGGCAGTGTGAAATCGCGTAAAGCGGCACGTCACGCTACCTCGGACTGGATGGCACTGGAAAAAGAACGCGGTATTTCCGTCACTTC
>JAYUWO010000185.1:0-3496 GCA_043753545.1 Arenimonas sp. | reverse complement strand
CCAACCCGAATCCCGAAATCAATCCCGACGACGCGAAGGCCGTACGTCCCGATGCCATTATCGCAACCGGCCGTTCGGATTATCCGAATCAGGTCAATAACGCCTTGTGTTTCCCGTATATTTTCCGCGGCGCTTTAGATGTTGGTGCCACCACGATCAACGAAGAAATGAAACGCGCCTGTGTATATGCCATTGCCGAACTGGCACGCAAGGAAGCGACCGATCTAGGTAGCGCCTACAGTGGCGAAACGCCGTGTTTCGGCCCTGATTACCTGATTCCGCGTCCGTTCGATCCCCGCTTGCTGGTGTCGCTGACGCCGGCGGTAGCAAAAGCTGCCATGGACTCCGGCGTTGCTACGCGACCGATACCCGACATGAACGCGTATCGCGATCAATTGAGCCAGTGGGTTTTCCGCAGCGGCTTGTTGATGAAGCCGGTATTCGACAAGGCGCGCGCGCATAAAAAGCGTGTGGCCTATGCCGAAGGCGAAGAAGAAACCGTATTACGCGCCGTGCAAACCGTGGTCGATGAAGGGCTGGCTTTCCCTATTCTGGTGGGCCGACCATCGGTTATCGAACGTCGTATCGCACGTCTGGGTTTACGTATTCGCAATGGCGTTGATATTCAAATTACCAATATTGATGATGACCCGCGATTTAACGAATATTGGCAGCTGTATCATCAATTGATGGAACGCAAAGGCATTACGCCTGCCGCCGCAAAAGCGGTGGTGCGCGCACGTGATACCGTGATTGCTGCGCTCATGGTCAAACGTGGCGAAGCCGATGCCATGTTGTGCGGCGTGGTGGGTCGTTACGTCCGCAAATTGAAATACGTGAAAGAAATTCTGGGTGTCGAACCTGGGGTCAATGGCCTGTCGGCGATGTCGGCGGTGATGAACGACAAGGGCGTATTCTTTTTCGTCGACACCCATGTGCAAGCCGATCCGAATGCCGAGCAAATTGCCGAATCAGTGATGCAGGCGGCTTACCGTCTGAATTTATTCGGCATCAAACCGAAAGCCGCCTTGATCAGCCATTCCAATTTCGGCTCCAGCGATACGCCAAGTGCACAGAAAATGCGTGATGCGTTGGCGATTCTGCATCAAAAAGCACCCAAGCTCGAAGTGGAAGGCGAGATGCATATGGATGTCGCCCTGATGGAAGAAATGCGCCAGCGCATTTTCCCGAATTCGCGTTTGTCCGGTCGCGCCAATCTATTGGTGATGCCGAACCTCGACGCCGCCAACGCCGCCTACAATTTATTGCGGGTGATGTCGGATGGTGTTGGTGTCGGTCCGATTCTGATGGGGCTGGCGAAGCCGGCGCACGTACTGACGGCATCTGCAACAGTGCGTCGTGTCGTGAATATGACGGCGATCGCGGCCGTGGATGCCATCGTGCGGGATGAGCGGGGCGGGTAGGGTATTTCTTACGATTATCGGCTTATTCGTCTTACGTCTCTAGCCAGTTTGTAGCGTTATAATCCGGCATGGCACCGACAATATTCCGTTCAGGTAGTTTTCGCTTCTTTTTCTTTTCGCGAGAAGAATCAAGAATTCATGTGCATGTATCGCATCCGGACGGTGAAGCAAAGTTCTGGCTGAATCCAGTCATTCTGGCTACGAGTGTCGGAATGTCGGAAAAACAATTACGTGAAGCAGAGCGATTAGTGTTGGATCATTTGGAGGAGATAGAGTATGCCTGGCATAGCCACTTCCCTGGTTGAAATCACCAATATCAGCAAACATGGTTTATGGCTGTTATTGGCTGATGAAGAACTATTCTTGTCATTTGAAGATTTTCCTTGGTTTAAAACCGCGACTATCGAGCAGATTAGTGAAGTAGATCGGCCAAGCGAGAATCATCTGTATTGGCCAAGACTCGATGTTGATCTTGCACTTGAGTCAATTCGCAATCCTTCGGCGTTCCCCTTGGTTGCCTCGACGGCAAAAAAGTAAAATCATTCATCACCAAAAAGAGTTGAAATCCTATGTCACGCATCGCCATTCATTCCGATCAAGCTCCTGCCGCCATCGGCCCGTATTCGCAAGCGGTTCGCATGGGCAACACGGTATATTTTTCCGGACAGGTGCCATTGGATCCAGCAAAAGGCGAATTGGTGCAAGGCGATATTGCAACCCAGACCCGCCGCGTATTCGATAACCTGAAAGCCGTCTGCCTGGCAGCCGGAGGCAGTTTCGACGATATCGCCCGGGTCGGTATTTATCTGATTGATTTGAAGGATTTTGCCGAAGTAAATTCGGTGATGGCAGAATATTTCACCGCGCCGTATCCGGCCCGTTCCACCATCGAAGTGAAAGGTTTGCCACGCGGTGCACAAGTGGAAATCGATGCCGTGATGGTTTTGAGCTAAGGCTCACTTGGCGCGAAAGTCTTCCAGCACTGAAACCAACTTAACGCCTGCCGGTGAAGTGCGATTGTCTACGCTGTCCGGCGTGGGCCCGAAAATTGCCGAAAAGCTCACGTCACGCGGCTTGGTCACCTTGCAGGACTTGTGGCTGCATCTGCCCTTGCGTTACGAAGACCGCACGCAAATTACTGCCATCCATGATCTGATTCCCGGCGAACCGGCACAAATTGAAGGTCGGGTTGAAGCAGTCGAACGTGGTTTTCGTTATCGCCCGATCTTGCGGGTGGCGATTGGCGATGATTCACGGTCGACACTGACGATTCGTTTCTTTCATTTCAGTGGCGCGCAGGCGCATCAATTCATTGTCGGTCGTCGTATTCGCTGTTTCGGCGAAGCCAGACCGGGAGCACACGGGCTGGAGATGGTGCATCCGAGCTATCGTTTTTTGCTCGATAGCGACGAAGCTCCACTGCACGACCGGCTCGATCCGGTGTATCCGGCCATCGAAGGACTGGGTCCTCAAACGACTCGCAAACTGGTGGATGAGTCTCTAAGGCGGTTGCCACCCGCGGCAGAACTTGAATTACTGCCGAAAAAAATATGTGACGATTTGGAATTGCCGACTTTGCGTGAAGCATTGATCACGGCACATCGACCCCCCACCGAAACCACGATTGATCATTTGCGCTCCGGGCAGCATCCGGCGATTCGTCGTTTGGCCCTGGAAGAAATGCTGGCGCATCACCTGAGTTTGCAAAGGCAGCGTATCGCCTTGCGCTCGCACGGTGCCTTGGCCATCAAGGGCAAGGGTGTCTTCCAGAAGAAATTACTTGCCGCATTGCCTTATAAATTGACCAATGCACAACAGCGCGTGTTTGAAGAAGTCAGTCGAGACATGCACGAACCGGTGCCGATGTTGCGACTGGTGCAGGGCGATGTCGGCAGCGGGAAAACCGTGGTCGCGGCACTGTCTGCCTTGCGGGCAATCGAAGCCGGCAAACAAGTGGCCTTGATGGCACCGACCGAATTGTTGGCCGAACAACATCTCGCCAATTTCCGTGCCTGGTTCGAGCCATTGGGAATCAAGGTGATGTGGCTGGCCGGAAAAGTGACTGGCAAGGC
>JAYUWO010000184.1:0-10641 GCA_043753545.1 Arenimonas sp. | reverse complement strand
CCGATTCCGGCAGGCCACCTGCTCCAACGACAACGCCATCGCCCATCATCTGCAGTTCGTCCAGCACGCCGGAGATGTAATCGATGCCACCGCCATGCTGTTTCAGATGTTCGACCACACGATGGACTTCTTCATCACTGACGAAGGCACCGTGGATACGTTCCGGCATGGCCGTGCCAGGCGGCAAATACAACATATCACCGTGACCAAGCAAAGTTTCGGCACCGCTTTGATCGAGAATCGTACGTGAATCGATTTTGCTCGATACCTGAAACGCAATTCGGGTGGGAATATTCGCCTTGATCAAGCCGGTAATCACGTCAACCGATGGCCGTTGCGTGGCGAGAATCAAATGGATACCGGCAGCACGGGCTTTCTGTGCCAGACGTGCGATTAGTTCTTCCACTTTCTTGCCGACGATCATCATCATGTCGGCGAATTCGTCGATAAATACGACGATGAAAGGCAGGGTTTCCAGTGGACGCGGGGCTTCGTTCAATTCAGGATTCGGCTTAAACAGCGGATCCATCAAAGGCTGACCAGCCGCTTGGGCGTCGAGCACTTTGCGATTGAAGCCGGCCAGATTTCGCACGCCCACGGCCGACATTAATTTATAGCGGCGTTCCATCTCGGCAACACACCAACGCAGACCGTTGGCGGCTTCTTTCATGTCGGTGACGACAGGCGCAAGCAAATGCGGGATGCCTTGATAGACCGATAACTCCAGCATCTTCGGATCGATCATCAACATGCGGACTTCTTTCGCACTCGCCTTGTAAAGCAGGCTGAGTACCATCGCATTCACGCCAACCGATTTACCGGAACCGGTGGTGCCGGCAACCAGCAAATGCGGCATGCGAGCTAGATCGGCAACGACCGGGCGACCGCCGATATCCTTGCCCAGTGCAATGGTCAGCGGGCTCGTTGACTTGTCATATTCTTTCGAGCGTAGCAATTCGCTTAAGTAAATCATTTCGCGTTGCGTGTTTGGAATTTCCAAGCCAACTACTGATTTTCCAGGAATCACATCGACGACACGCACCGATTTGACCGACAAGCCGCGTGCTATGTCCTTGTCGAGCGATGAAATCTGGCTACCCTTCACGCCTGGTGCTGGTTCCATCTCGAATCGGGTAATTACCGGTCCCGGATAGGCACCCACTACTTGCGCTTCGATGCGGAAATCTTTCAGCTTAAATTCGATTTGACGAGACAGGGTTTCTAATGTTTCTTCAGAATAACCATTGGGTTGCGGCTTTGGATCGTCCAGCAGGGAAAGCGGTGGCAGGCTGTTATCGCCACCGGCGTTGAACAGCGGAATTTGTTGCTCACGCTGTGCGCGTTCACTTTTTTCGATAACGGCTTTTGCCGGCGGTTCAATTTTGACCGGCTCGCGCTTGGCGCGTTTTTCGGTGTCGAGTTTTCGGACTTCTTCGCGTTCTTCACGCAAGGTTTTTGTGCGGTGCCATTCCGCAGCTTCGTCTTTTTTCTTGCCGAGACGTTCAAACAATTTCAGTACGATGCCGCCGATGAAATCCATCAAGGCAAACCAGCTCAATCCAGTCGCAAGCGTCACCGACAATAATAGGATGACGGTAAGCAACAGGTTGCCGCCCATGCTTCCGAAAATGCTGTAGCTGCTATTGCCGACCAGTTTTCCGAGAACTCCACCCGAACCTTCAGGTAAATCGGGAGCGGCTCCGCCCAATGCGTGGAATAAGCCGGTAGCTGCGATAAGAAATCCTACGATGCCAATCAAACGTAATGCGGGGCCGAAATCCACGCGGCCATCACCGTCGCTATCAAGTCCAAACAAGGCAATCCAGGCAATGCCGCCGAGTACGATCGGCAGAAAATAAGCGATATAACCGAGCAGCATAAAGGCGAGATCGGCCAAATAAGCCCCAAGCAGGCCACCGTAATTGTGCATGGCGCCAGTGACACTGGCAGTGCGTGACCAACCCGGGTCATCGGTGGAGTAGCTGACCAGACTGACCAGCAAATAAAACAGGACGGGGGCCAGAATGATGAGAGCGATTTCCCGCTTCATTGTGGATAGGCGCTGTTCCTTGCTTGCCTTGAGTGATTCCGAGCTTCGTGCCACCGTTTTGGACTTCCTGAATTCCAGTATTTCAGATGTGATTTATACCTTAAATCACCCTCTCCCGCCCAGAGCGGGGACGAATCGGGTTCAAATGAGAGATAATTATCCCAATAAATTTAAGTTGAATTTCCACTGTAACGTTCCCATCTCATCATTTCACTTTTGGACCGAATATTCCTTATGACCACCACCAAGCACTGCCCTCTGTTGATTCTCGGCTCCGGCCCGGCCGGCTGGACTGCCGCTGTCTACGCCGCTCGTGCCAATCTCAAGCCCGTGCTGATCACCGGATTGCAGCAAGGTGGGCAATTAATGACAACCACCGAGGTCGACAACTGGCCCGGTGATGCTCATGGCTTGATGGGGCCGGCCCTGATGGAACGTATGCAGGCGCATGCCGAACGCTTTGAGACCGAAGTCATTTTTGATCATATCCATACCGCCGATTTATCGAATCGTCCGTTTCGCCTGAAGGGCGATAGCGGTGAATACACCGCCGATGCGCTGATTATCACTACCGGCGCGAGCGCAAAATATCTAGGCATCGAATCCGAACAGAAATTCATGGGAAAAGGTGTTTCTGCCTGCGCCACCTGCGACGGTTTCTTCTTCCGTGATCAGGATGTCGCGGTAATCGGTGGCGGCAATACCGCGGTTGAAGAAGCGCTGTATTTATCGAATATCGCCCGCAAGGTCTATTTGGTACATCGCCGAGACAAACTGCGCTCGGAAAAAATATTGCAGGACAAATTATTCGCAAAAGCACAGGCCGGTAAAATTGAAATCATCTGGGATCACAGCGTCGATGAAGTGCTGGGTGACGACACCGGCGTTACCGGTATGCGTATCCGCAGCGTGAAAGACGAAAGCACCCGCGAAATTGATGTACAGGGTTTCTTCGTCGCGATTGGCCATACCCCGAATACCAGTCTGTTCGAACAACAGCTCGCCATGCGTAACGGCTACATCACGATCAAATCCGGGCTTGAAGGCGGTTCAACCGCAACCAGTGTTCCTGGTGTGTTTGCTGCGGGCGATGTTGCCGATCAGGTGTATCGCCAGGCGATTACTTCGGCAGGTTTTGGTTGCATGGCGGCATTGGATGCCGAGAAGTTTCTCGATAAAGAACACTGAAGAAACACTGTGGGAGCTGATTTTGTGGGAGCTGCTTAAGCAGCGATTGGATCTACACGCTGCGACTGTGTGTGGGTCGAAGAGTGATGCATCTTATCGCCGCTTAAATAGCTCCCACAGCAGCTGGGTACGTTAAACTTCAGAAATGCCTTATTCACAAAAGCGGAAAGCGGTTTCCGATATTTTCCCTGCAAGCTGGAACGCATTGCACGGTAGTCAACATCCATTTTTATCGCACACTTTTTTATCAGGAATGGAAAAGCACCAATGCTTGCGTGAACGCTGGGGCTGGGAATCCTCGCCCGTCACTCTGTTCGAAGACGATAAGCTGATCGCCGCCGCACCGGCCTACATCAAGACCAATTCCCATGGCGAGTTCGTCTTTGATCATGCCTGGGCGCATGCCTATGCCAGAACGGGCCGAGATTATTATCCGAAATTAATTGTGGCAACGCCTTACACCCCTGTCACCGGGCCACGCTTATTGGCGACAGACGATGCGGCTCGCCAAAAGCTGATTGATCAGCTTGAACAAAAAACGCTCGAAGAGAAGCTCTCATCTGTACATATCAATTTCCTGCCGGAATCGGAAGCCTTGCAGGTGCCTGATCATTGGCTGAAACGCTGCGACGTACAGTTTCATTGGCAAAATAATGCCGGCTGGCAAAGTTTTGATGATTTTCTGGCCGCGTTAAATCGAAAGAAAAGAAAAAATATCCAGCAGGAACGTAATCAGGTCTTAAACGCCGGAGTGGGATTGCGTTGTATTTCCGGCCATGAAGCCAGCGATGACGATATCAGTGCGATGTACGGCTTTTATTGTTCCACCCAGCTTGAGAAAGGCAACCACCCTGCCCTTACTCTGGAATTTTTTCGACACCTGAACCGTGAGATGCCGGAAAGCGTGGTGATTTTTCTTGCCGAAAAGAATGGACAGCCTATTGCGGGAGCCTATTGCCTGCGAAGTGATACGACCTTGTATGGCCGCTATTGGGGCTCGTTGGAAAACGTGCCGGGCCTGCACTTTGAAGCCTGTTACTACCAGGGCATCGAATATTGCCTTCGCGAAGGCTTGACCAGCTTTGAGCCCGGGGCACAGGGCGAACACAAAATCGCACGCGGCTTTATGCCCGTGTTAACGCATAGCCGCCATTTCATGACCGAGAAAGCCTTTGCCGATGCCTTAAAACCATGGTGCGAAGAAGAGCTGCAGCATATCCTTCTTTATCGCGATCAGATTCTCGAAAATAGCCCCTACCGACATGTCGATTGAACTGTACTGGCTCGGCAAAGATGGAAACGCCCCCTTTCCAGATGTGCGACAGGCGCTGGATGAGCCGGATGGATTACTGGCGGCCGGCGGAGACCTTTCGGAAATCCGTTTATTGAATGCTTACCGGCACGGAATTTTTCCGTGGTTCTCGGACGGCCAACCGATTTTATGGTGGAGCCCGAATCCACGGATGGTCTTCCGAACCGATGGCATTCGCTTAGCGCAAAAATTCAAACGGCAGTTACGTCAATCGACATGGCAAATCCGGGTTGATACTGCTTTTGAAGAAGTGATCCGGCATTGCGCGACCGTTCCACGAAATGGCCAGCGCGGCACCTGGATTCATCCTGACATGATCGATGCTTATTGCCATCTTCATCATCAGGGTCACGCCCATAGCGTGGAAATATTCTCCGATGGAAAGTTGATCGGCGGCATTTACGGAGTTGCCACTGGAAGAATGTTTTTCGGCGAAAGTATGTTCAGCCTGGAGAGCGGTGCCTCCAAAGTTGCGCTTGCCGCACTCGGCAAGATTTTGCAGGGTTGGGGATGGCCATTACTGGATGCACAGGTAGAAAATCCACACCTCCAGTTCATGGGTGCCGAGTTCATGTCTCGAGAAAAATTCCTCCCGGAAGTTGCGCGTTTATGTAGCCAGGCCGAGGTCCCGGGAGTTTGGAGTGGCCGGATAGCGCCATTTGCCGCTACTGAATGCCTTCCTTAACGCTTTCTTTGCAAGAATGTCTCATCCGTGGCATCATTCGCGACTTTCGTGGCACTCCCGCCCCTGATATTTAAAGCATGTCCAAAGACGATTCCATAGAATTTGAAGGCACGGTGATGGATACCCTGCCCAACACCACTTTCCGGGTAAAACTCGAGAATGGCCACACCATCACCGCCCATATTTCCGGCCGCATGCGCAAGAACTACATTCGTATTCTTACCGGCGACAAAGTGAAAGTTGAGATGACGCCATACGATTTGACCAAGGGCCGAATTACCTATCGTATGAAGTAAGTTGTTTCAGACGACCAGATAAAGAAACGGCAGCCTAGGCTGCCGTTTTGTTTGGGTCATTTTCGTAGGGGCAATTCATGAATTGCCCCTACGATCTCAATCCACAGTTGCCGGCAATAATTTCTCCGGCTCGGCCTGCGCATCAATCTTTAACTCGCCGTTTTCAACCATCACCGCAACGCGACCACCACTCACCAGCTTGCCGAACAGTAGCTCATCGGCCAATGGACGCTTGATCTTGTCTTGAAGCAGGCGTGACATAGGACGTGCACCCATTTGGGCATCGAAACCATTCTCGGCCAACCACTGACGCGCTTCCGGTGTCGCCGAAATCGTGACGTGCTTGTCGTGCAATTGCGCTTCGAGTTCAATCAGGAACTTGTCTACCACTCTCAGCACATGATCAAAGCCGAGGCCCTGGAACTGCACGATCGCATCGAGACGATTGCGGAATTCCGGCGTAAAGGCTTTACGGATGGTTTCCATCGCATCGGTGGCATGGTTTTGTTCGACAAAACCCATCGTGCGACGCGCCGCAAGCGCAGCACCGGCATTCGTGGTCATCACGACAATCACGTTCTTGAAGTTGGCTTCACGACCATTACTGTCGGTCAACACACCGCGATCCATGATTTGCAGTAATACGTTGTAGACATCCGGATGGGCTTTTTCGATTTCATCCAGCAACAGCACGCAATGCGGCGTCTTGACGATTTTTTCGGTCAACAAACCGCCTTGGTCGAAACCGACATAGCCCGGAGGTGCACCCATCAAGCGGCTCACGGAATGGGCTTCCATGTATTCCGACATGTCAAAACGCACCAGCTCGATGCCCAATTGCATCGCCAATTGCTTGGTGACTTCGGTTTTACCGACACCGGTAGGACCTGCAAACAGGAAATTACCGATCGGTTTGTCGGGGCTTGCCAATCCGGAACGCGCCATCTTGATGGCCGATACGAGAGTTTCAATCGCCGGGTCTTGGCCGAATATCACCATTTTCAAGTTGCGTTCCAGATTACGCAGGACATCTTTATCAGAAGCCGACACCTGCTTGGTTGGAATACGTGCCATCTTGGCGACAATCAACTCGACTTCTTCCACGTCGATAATATTTTTACGCTGGTCAGGTGTCCGCAATCGCTGGCGGGCACCGGCTTCATCGATCACGTCGATGGCTTTATCCGGTAGTAAACGATCCGCGATGTGCTTAACAGATAGGTCCACGGCGGCTTGAATGGCTTCGGAGGTGTACTGCACTTCGTGATGTTTTTCGAAGCGTGATTTCAAGCCGTGCAAAATCGCAACCGATTCAGCAACGGACGGTTCAACGACATCGATTTTCTGGAAACGACGTGCCAGGGCACGGTCTTTTTCAAACACACCGCGGTATTCCTGGAAGGTTGTCGAACCGATACAGCGTAGTTCGCCATTCTGTAAAACAGGCTTGATCAGGTTAGAGGCATCCATGGTGCCACCGGAGGCCGAACCGGCGCCGATGATGGTATGGATTTCATCAATAAACAAAATCGCACGCGGTTCTTTCTTCAATTGCGCCAAAACGCCTTTCAAACGCTTCTCGAAATCACCACGGTATTTTGTACCGGCAACCAACGCGCCGAGATCTAGCGAATAGATAATCGCGTCATGCAGCACTTCGGGAACGTTGCCTTCGACAATGCGCCAGGCCAAACCTTCGGCCAACGCCGTTTTACCTACGCCGGATTCACCGACATACAGCGGATTGTTTTTTCGGCGACGGCACAGTACCTGAATAGTACGTTCGACTTCGTCTTCACGACCGATCAAAGGGTCAATTTTTCCCTCACGGGCAAGATCATTCAGGTTGCTCGCGAATTCCTGAAGCGGATTGCCTTTCGGCTCTTCGCCTGGCTCACCTTCGTTCTTCGCGTCGGAGGCATTTTTGTCCTCATTCGAATCCTGGATTTTGGATATGCCATGCGACAGGAAATTCACGATATCAAGACGGGTAATGTCTTGCTGCTGCAGCAAGTAAACAGCATGAGAATCTTTTTCGCCAAAAATGGCGACCAATACATTGGCACCGGTCACTTCTTTCTTTCCGGAAGATTGAACATGGTAAACCGCGCGCTGCAGGACTCGCTGGAAGCCCAGCGTGGGTTGCGTATCGCGAGCGTCTTCCGTCGGCAATACCGGCACGCTGTCGACAATGACTTGCTTCAGGCCTTCGAGTAGTTTGTTTTGATCAACACCACAGGCATTCAGCACGGTCATCGCAGAAGGATTTTCCAGCAATGCAAGCAGCAGGTGTTCGACGGTCATGAATTCATGACGTGACTCACGCGCTTGCTTGTAGCACTGGCCGATCGAAAATTCCAAGTCTTTGCTAAACATAAATGTCTCCTTACGATGACATCAATATGGGGTGCTTCCTGCGTAATTCAAATGCCGCATTGGCAGCCTATGCTTTTTCCATAACGCATAACAAGGGGTGTTGATGACTTCTAGAGAATTCATTGACTTGCGTTACCTTGGATTCAGCCACATCTCGCGTGAAGACGCCGCACACGCCTCTACCTCGGGTATGCACGTGAAGCATGACCTGCGTCGCTTTTTCGCGGTTCATTGCGAAGAAAAACTCCAGCACTTCGACCACGAAATCCATTGGAGTGAAATCGTCATTCAAAACCATGACTTGATAAAGTGGCGGACGTGTGACTTCAGGCTTGGCGGTTTCAAGTGCCAGGCCACGCTCATGTAATTCTTCGGGTTCGTTAGGTTTTGCCATGTCTCGATTATAAGGCGTCAACAGACCGTTAAAGGTGTGGCCTTAATGAAAATTAACAAGTGCATGGACTAAGGCACGGGGTATCCGACACAATGGGGGGCTTGGCTGGTGGAAATGCCGCTCAAAACACAGGATTTGTAATCGTTTGAATTATCACAAAGGACAATTTTGGCAACCCGACGTCACGGTTGCGACCGTTGTAGTCCGTGATGGTCGTTTCCTAATGGTGGAAGAAACCGCCCATGGTCGTCTGGTGCTTAATCAGCCAGCAGGCCATCTGGAACCCGACGAATCGGTCTTACAGGCCGCCGTCAGGGAAACCATGGAAGAAACCGCCTGGGAAGTGAAGCTGACCGCTTTTATCGGTGCTTACCAATGGCAAGCACCAGAAACGGGGCGTCACTACCTGCGCATGGCCTTTGCAGGAGATCCGGTAATGCATTTCCCCGAACGTCATTTGGATGAAGGCATCGTGCAGGCGCTTTGGTTGTCGCCGGAAGAATTGGCATCGGAACAGGCACGCCACCGCAGCCCTTTGGTTTGGCGCGTGCTTGAAGACTATCTTGCTGGTCAACGACACCCTTTGAGTTTGTTGAATCAGCTATGAGCAAAGTGATGCTGGGTGTTTCCGGCGGCGTTGATTCCTCTGTCGCCGCACTTTTGTTGAAACAGCAAGGCTTTGATGTTTCCGGTCTGTTTATGCAGAACTGGGACGAGGACGATAGCGGCGAGTGCCGGGCCGAAGATGATCGTCGTGATGCGCTGGGCGTCTGTGGGCGTCTGGATATCCCGTTTTATTCGCGCAATTTTGCCAAGGAATATTGGAAAGGCGTGTTCGAGTATTTTCTCGATGAATATCGTCGCGGACGCACGCCAAACCCGGACGTTTTATGTAACCGCGAAATCAAATTCAAAACCTTTCTGCATGAGGCGCAAGCGTTGGGCGCCGACAAAATTGCTACCGGCCATTACGCGCAGGTCGAACATCGCGATGGCGAATGGAAATTGCTTCGCGGTGCCGATCAGGACAAGGATCAAACCTATTTCCTGCATCAACTTGGCCAAAATCAATTGGCGGCCACGCTATTCCCGATTGGCCATCTGCCGAAGTCCGAAGTCAGGAAACTGGCTGCCGAAGCCAAATTGCCGACCGCCCAGAAAAAAGATTCGACCGGCATCTGTTTTATTGGAGAACGTGATTTTCGGGAATTTCTCGGCCAATACATTCCGGCCAAAGCTGGTGAAATTCGCAGCGTTGACGGGCTGAAGGTCGGCCAGCACAACGGCGTTTTTTATTACACGCTTGGCCAGCGCGAAGGCTTGCACATCGGCGGTATTAAAGGCCGCCCCGCTGCACCATGGTTCGTGGTCGGCAAAGATGTCGAGAAAAATATTCTTTATGTCGATCAGGGCATTGATAGCCTTTGGCTGCAATCGACTGAACTGCATAGCGAGCCTGTGCATTGGGTCTCCGAAAAGCCCAAATCAGGTGAATTCCGCTGCACCGCCAAGACGCGATATCGCCAGGCGGACGAGGCTTGTTCAGTGCAACAGCTTGAAAATGGCGAATTGAACGTCATATTCGATAGACCGCAGCGTGCAGTCACCCCTGGACAATCGGTCGTGTTTTATCAAGACGATGAATGTCTGGGCGGCGCCGTGATTGCTTCAACCAATTCGAAAATGGAAACCAAAGACAAATGAGAGATCGTGTTATTGCCCTGGCTGGCCTGATGCAAGCGCTTCACCAAGTGCAAGGCATGGCCAACAATGGTCATTTCGAGACACAACCCTTATCGGTGTGCATGGACAGCCTGTTTCGTTTCGATGCTGAAACACCGGAGGACATTTTCGGTTCCGTCAGTCATTTGAAATCCGGCCTGCAACAGTTCTCAAAGCAGCTTGAAGGGCAGACTCGCGACGGCGCGATTATCAAAATGGCGATGAGCGTATTGCAACTGGAGCGGCAATTTAATCGTAATCCGGAAGCGATGCGTGCCGTGCAACACCAACTCACACATCTCGGCCCACTCCGAAACGAGCGCGGAAGTACCGATGCCGAAGTATTGGGTAAATGTGGCGAGATTTATGCCAATCACATCAGCCCACTCGGTCCTAAAGTGATCGTGCAAGGCAGTCCGGCTTACTTGAGCCAGCCGATCGTCGTCGGTGAAATCCGAGCCTCTTTATTGGCCGCCATTCGCGCTGCCGTCTTATGGCGGCAAATGGGTGGCAGTTATTGGGATTTCTTTATCAGTCGCGGGAAGATGACGAAGGCGGCGAAAGAGTTGCTGGCATAGGGTGCGCCTGTGGCGCACCAACGATGCAATGCGGTGCGCC
>JAYUWO010000183.1:0-3566 GCA_043753545.1 Arenimonas sp. | reverse complement strand
ACGAAGGCACCTGGCTCGGCCATGTGCTGGAACATGTCGCGATCGAATTGCAAAACATGGCCGGTGAAGATGTCACCTTCGGAAAAACTCGCAGTACCGACAAGCCCGGTGTTTACAGCGTCGTTTACGAATACGCACAAAAAGACGAAGGCATTGCCGCCGGCGAGCTTGCACTGAAATTACTGACATCGCTATTACCGGCAGCATTGCAAACCAGCGGATTGCTTCCTGAAGACTGGAACTGGCCGAGTGCCCGCGATGAATTTATCCGCTTCGCCCAACGTCGTGCGTTAGGGCCGTCGACGGCATCGATAGTGAAAGCTGCCGAAGAAAGAAATATTCCCTGGCTGCGTTTGAACGAACAATCTTTGGTGCAGTTAGGTCACGGGAAATACCAGCAACGTATTCAAGCGACCATCACCGGAAAAACACCGCATATCTCAGTGGAGTTGGCCAGTGATAAAGAAGAGACCAATAAAATTTTAGGGTCGCTGGGCTTGCCGGTGCCACGTCAGGAAATGGCGCAAACCGAATCGCAGGCCATTCGTGCCGCCCGTCGCATCGGTTTTCCAGTGGTCACTAAACCTTACAACGGTAATCATGGTCGGGGCATTTCAATTCGTTTGATGACTGATGACGAAGTGGCCGAAGGTTTTGCAAAAGCAAAAGAACACTCCCGTTCGGTGATCGTTGAAACTTTCATGGAAGGTGACGACCATCGTTTGCTGGTCGTAAATGGAGAACTTGTCGCGGCGACAAAACGCACACCTGGCCATGTCGTCGGTAACGGCGTGCATACGATTTCACAGTTGGTCGATGTGGTTAATCTGGATCCACGTCGCGGCGTTGGTCATGAAAAAGTATTGACGCGTCTGGAGCTTGATAACCAGGCGAGCATGATGATGACTCGTGTCGGCTACACGGCGGACTCCGTTCCGAAAGACGGCGAGACTGTGTACTTGCGATCAACCGCGAATCTTTCAACCGGTGGCACTGCCACCGATGTCACCGATATTATCCACCCCGACAACCGCGACATGGCCGTGCGTGCGATTCGTGCGATTGGTCTGGATGTTGGCGGTGTCGATTTCCTGATTACCAACATCGCCGAGAGTTATCGCAACATCGGCGGCGGCATTTGTGAAGTGAATGCCGCGCCTGGTTTCCGCATGCACGTGGCACCAAGTGAAGGCACACCGCGCGATGTCGCCGGCCCGGTGATCGACATGCTGTTTCCGCAGGGCTCGAATGCACGCGTGCCAATAGCTGCAGTGACGGGTACCAATGGTAAAACCACGACGGCTCGCATGTTGGCTCACGTCACCAAGATGGCCGGCTTTACACCGGGCCTGACAACGACCGATGGTGTTTACATCGATGGACAGCGGACCGTTGAAGGCGATATGACCGGTCCGGTCTCTGCTCGCATGGTGTTATCGGATCCACAAATTGATATTGCGATTTTAGAAACTGCACGCGGTGGCTTGATACGTGCCGGCATGGGTGTAAGTGAAGTGAATGTTGGCGCAGTGCTGAACGTGCAATCTGATCATCTTGGCATTAAAGGCATCGACACGCTGGAGCAATTAGCCGAAGTCAAACGTATCGTGGTGGAAATCGCAAAAGATTGTGCCATATTGAATGCCGATGATCCGAACGTTTTAAAAATGTCGGGTTATACCGATGCAAAAATGATTTGCTACGTCACGATGAATCCTTCGCACGGCCTGGTACGCGAGCATATCCGTGCTGGTGGCCGTGCCTGTGCATTGGAAGATGGCGTTAACGGGCAAATGATTACGCTATACGACAAGGGTAGTCATATTCCGTTGCTGTGGACACATCTCATTCCGGCAACGATGGAAGGGCGTGCCTTGCACAATGTGCAAAACGCGATGTTCGCGGCTGCGATGGCGTTCTCGCTCGGCATCAAGCTCGATTCGATTCGCCAAGGTCTGCGTACTTTTGATACCACGTTCTTCCAGGCGCCTGGGCGCATGAATGTTTTCAATGAACATCCATTCAAGGTTTTGTTCGATTACGGCCACAACGCACATGCGGTTTCAGTAATGGCGGATTTGGCACAACGTCTCGACGTGAATGGCCGCCGCATTGTCGTAATGGCAGGCCCCGGTGATCGACGCGATGAAGATTTGGTCGCTATCGCCGATGCCGTTGCCGGACGTTTCGATCATTACATCTGTCGCCGTGACGACAGCTTGCGTGGCCGTGATGGCGACGAAGTGCCGCGCATTCAATCGCGCGCACTTAAAGAGAAAGGTGTTCCCGATTCGGCAATCTCGATTATCCCGGACGAACAGGAAGCGATCGATGCCGCATTGCGCATGGGCCAGCCGGGCGATTTGCTGCTGGTGTTTGCCGATGCACTTGTTCGTTCCTGGAAACAAATCATCAAATTCCGTCCCGAAGGTGCTGCACCGGAACGCGTTGTCGTTGCTTCGCCACCCGTCTCTGAAACAGTGGCCGAAGATACAACGTTCGCCATGATGGAGGGCGTTACACGGGATGAACGCGGCATTTTTATCTCGCGCGAATCCGATGATTGAAAGCACGTATTAGTTCATGACATCCCTATCGCAAAGTGAGCCGGTGCATGGCTTCGAGGATTCTCGTCGCCTGACGGGTCCGAATTTGTATTTGTCTGGCTGTGGCGTGGCCCTTGAAGTACTCGGTGGTAAAACACCTTCGGAAGAGGTTCTAGATGTCTGGCAAAACAATGTCGTGCGTGCATTCGGGAATTTGCGTTGGGCTTTGCCGAACGTCGTTATTCGCAGACATCTTACGGGCGCAAGTCTTGCATTCTCCGCTCCTGCTGACCAGCTTTACGCAGCGACTGAAATCAATGAATGGGCGTGGTTGAAAGCAGTTGCATGCGATCAGGAATTTTTTTCGCCGGCTGCACCAAGCTTGACGGACGATGAAGCTGCTTTTCGTACACTTGAAAAAATTGCGGATGCCGAGAGTAATCCCGACTTGATCGAGTTGATCCAGGCAGCCGATGAAAAAAAGTTGCCTGCGTATCATGACGATGAGTTTTTCTCGATTGGTGAGGGGCAAGGAAGTCAGACTTGGCCGATAGATGCCTTGCCGTCGATTGCCTCAATTGAATGGGCGAGCTTTTCCCGAATTCCTACGGCCTTGATCACCGGTTCAAACGGTAAAACCACGACAACACGCTTGGTTGATGCCATGTGTCGCGAACAAGGCTGGCATGCCGGCCACAACTGCACCGATGGATTGTTTCTTGATGGTATTTGCTACGAAGCCGGTGATTATTCCGGCCCGATGGGCGCACGTTCCATCCTGCGCAACCAGCAAGTACAAGCCGGTATTCTAGAAACGGCGCGTGGCGGAATTTTACGACGTGGTTTGGCTGTCCAATCGGCAAATGTCGCCGCAGTAACCAACATCAGTGCTGATCATTTCGGCGAATACGGCATTCATGATCTTTCTGGACTGGCCGACGTGAAGCTGACGATTGCGCGTGCACTGGATAAAAACGGCGTACTGGTGTTAAACGCCGATGATCCGGAATTGATGAAAAA
>JAYUWO010000182.1:0-3583 GCA_043753545.1 Arenimonas sp. | reverse complement strand
AAGATGCCAATTCTTTGGCTTTCGCCTGCGTTAGGGGCTGGCCTTGCGGGCTCATATAAATCAGTTTAGCTGGAATATCTGAATCGCCACGAATGGCTTCAAGACAAGCGCTCAACGGCTCGTTCAACATTAACATGCCGGGGCCGCCGCCAAACGGGCGCTCATCGACACGACGATAATTACCGGTGGCGTAATCGCGTGGATTCCAGGCTTTGACTTGCAGCAACTCGCGCTCCTGCGAGCGCCCTACCACACCTATACCTGCGCTTTGCACGATGAAGTCGGGAAATAATGTGATGACATCAATACGCATGGTTTTTTCCGTATCGATTAAAAATCCGCTTCCCAATCAACAAGAATGGTTTGTGCATCAAAATCAATATTCTTGATGTAATCGTCCATTACAAACGGCAATAGACGCACGCGTTCGCCTTGGACAAACATCACGTCATTAGCACCGTTATTGAACAGATGCGAGACCCTGCCGAAATCGACGCCTTCCAGGTTATGCACTTGCATGCCTTCCAGATCGATCCAGTAATATTCACCGTTTTTTGGTGCGGGTAAGCGTGAACGTGGCACCCAGACTTCGGCACCTGTGAACGCTTCGGCAGCATCACGATCGTCAATATCCGGAAAGAAAACCGTCAAGCCTTTATTGGTTTCTCGGGCTCGCACTTCGGCAATTTCTTTTTCCTGACCGTTGTGAATCAGAATCCAAGGTTGATATTTCAACACTTGCTTCAACGGATCGGTGAATGATTGCAATTTCACTTCGCCACGAACGCCAAAAGCGCCGACCACCCTGGCAACTAGGATGCGGCGCTCTGAGTTATTCATTAGGCATCGCCATCATGCAATGGCGAAAAGCTTAGGCCGCAGCCTTACCAGCTTCTTTAAACAACACGCTGACTTTGTCGGTCAATTGCGCACCTTGCGAGACCCAATGCTTGATACGCTCAAGATTAAGTTCTACGCGTTTTTCTTGACCTTGGGCAACAGGGTTGTAATAACCTACGCGCTCAATGGAACGACCATCGCGCTTATTGCGCTGATCGGTCACAACAACGTGATAGAAGGGACGCTTTTTGGCGCCACCGCGGGCCAGTCGAATCTTGACCATGATAATTTGCTCTACTTTCTAGGGTGAATGGGTGGCAAACATTAAAGTCTAGCCGCCGGTGAGCCAGAGATTATAGCGGGGAAATGGCTGTCGGGGAAGTCTAAAATCCCAATTCGGTCGTAAAAAGCCAAACAAAACAGCAGTGCAAATCCCAAAACTGCTGCCTAGGCGGCAACGTCCACGTATTCAACAACACTTACCGATGGCGGAATCACCAAGCCGTCTTCGCGCAGTCCTTCAAGATGAAAAACGATGGCTTCGCGAATCTCACGTTCCACTTCTTCCATATTTTGCCCAGTAGCAACGCAACCCGGCAGATCGGGCACATAAGCAGAATAATTACTCTCGGCTTGCTCAATAACGATGGCGTAGCGCATTCGAATTACCTCTTGAGGCTGGCTTGTTTCAAAATACTGTTAAGCGTTCCTGGTGCGAGATCGTCACTTGGCTTGCCGGGAATTGTAAACGGCCGGGCTTAATAGGGTGCTTGAATTGTCGATGACTTCCACGAGTCGCCACCAGAAACCAACCATCTTCTTGCAGCAAACGTAGAACTTCACTGACTTTCATTGTCGACTAACGCCTAAAGCCGCCACCACCCGGAAACCCACCGCCGCCCATCATGCCTTTCATCGTACGCATCATGCCCTTCATGCCGCCACCCGCGAGCTTGCTCATCATGCTTTCCATTTGCTGGAACTGCTTGAGCAATTTGTTCACATCAGCCGGCGTAGTGCCCGAGCCTCGGGCGATCCGCGCGCGACGCGAGCCGTTCAGCAACGTCGGATTGCGGCGTTCTTTTTTTGTCATTGAATTAATAATGGCGACCATGCGCGGCATTTCCTTGCCGGTCATTTGTGATTTCACATGGTCAGGCACTTGCGACATGCCAGGCAATTTATCCATCAAGCCCGACAGACCGCCCATATTTTCCATTTGCTCCAGTTGGTCACGCATATCGTTCAGATCAAACTTTTTACCCTTTGCGACTTTCTCGGCAAATTTCTGGGCTTTTTGCTGATCAACTTGCGATTGCACCTGTTCGACCAGGCTGAGCACATCGCCCATGTCCAAAATGCGGCTGGCGGCACGATCTGGGTGAAAAATATCCAGACCATCCAATTTTTCGCCGACACCGACAAATTTGATTGGCTGTCCGGTAATGTGGCGCACCGACAAGGCGGCACCACCACGCGCATCACCATCGGTTTTGGTCAATACGACGCCCGTTAATGGCAATGCATCGGCAAAAGCTTTTGCGGTGTTGGCGGCATCCTGCCCGGTCATCGCATCGACAACAAACAAGGTTTCGACCGGTGAAATTACGGCATGCAGGGCTTTGATTTCCTGCATCATCGCTTCGTCGATCGCCAAACGACCGGCGGTATCAACAATCAAAACATCAACATAACTTTTGCGAGCGTCATCAATGGCGGCACGGGCAATATCGACCGGATTTTGGTTGGCGTTCGATGCAAAAAATAAAGCACCGGATTGTTTTGCCAATGTTTCCAATTGTTGAATAGCGGCCGGACGATACACGTCGCAACTGACCACCATCACTTTTTTCTTGCGTTTTTCTTTCAGGAATTTTGCCAGCTTGCCGACTGTGGTGGTTTTACCGGCGCCTTGCAAACCTGCCATCAAAATAACTGCAGGTGCAGGTACATTCAAATTCAAATCACTGGCCTGCGAACCCATCACCGCTGCCATTTCGTCATGCACGATTTTGATCAGCGCCTGGCCCGGCGTCAGGCTGGCCATGACGTCCTGACCTATTGCACGAGTCTTGATACTCTCGATTAGGGCCATCACTACCGGCAACGCCACATCGGCTTCCAGCAAGGCGATGCGGACTTCGCGCAGGGATTCCTTGATGTTGTCTTCGCTCAAACGGCCGCGACCGCGCAAATTCTGCAGGGTGCTGGAAAGACGCTGGGTAAGTGACTCGAACATGATGGTTCCGGCTTTCAAAAAGAGGCCAATTATAGCCCAGCAGCGCAGCTTTTCAGGCGCCAAGTTCTCAGGCATAGCTGAACATGCGACACTTGCGCCATGACATTCACATTAATTGCAGCCCTACTTTATCTGTCTGCGACCGGCATATTGCTCAGTCGCACAGACCCCGACGCCGCAGTGCCCAACAAGACTGCGTTTTTCATGGCAGCCAATGCGGTGCTTTGCCATGCACTGGTGCACATTCTTGAAGTAGTGGACGGCAGCGGGCTGCAGCTGCATTTTTTTGCTGCACTCTCGTTAGTTAGTCTCGGAATGGCGGCCTTGACCACCAGCGTTTCACTGAATCAGCGATTGCAGGCATTGGGGATTGTGGTATTTCCGTTGGCAGCGATTTTTGTCGTCGCCTTATATTTTTTCGGCGACCAAGAACCGGAAACACTTAGCTGGCAATTATTGATGCATGCCATGCTGGCTTTATTGGCTTACGCAACACTGGCAATT
>JAYUWO010000181.1:0-3588 GCA_043753545.1 Arenimonas sp. | reverse complement strand
CAGGCCGCGTGATCGACCATCTGGACAAAAACACGCTGGATCTTTCAAACATCAAAACCTTGGTACTTGATGAAGCCGATGAAATGCTGCGTATGGGTTTTATTGATGACGTTGAAAGCATTCTGAAAAAAATGCCGGCCGTTCGTCAAACCGCTTTGTTCTCGGCCACCATGCCGTCGGCAATCAAACGCATTGCGCAAACGTATTTGAAAAACCCGTCGGAAATTACCGTCGAAGCGAAAACCCGCACCGCCGACAATATCCGGCAGCGTTTCTGGATGGTTAGCGGTTTGCACAAACTCGATGCGCTGACGCGTATTCTGGAAGCCGAAACTTTCGACGGCATGATTATTTTCGCCCGCACCAAATTGGGCACCGAAGAATTGGCCGAAAAATTGTTGGCGCGTGGCTTCTCGGCTGCTGCCATCAATGGCGATATTCAGCAGGCCCAGCGTGAACGCACGATTCAAAATTTGAAAGACGGCAAGATCGATATTCTGGTCGCGACCGATGTGGCAGCACGCGGCCTGGACGTTGAACGCGTCAGCCATGTTATCAATTTCGATGTGCCGTATGACACCGAAAGCTATGTGCATCGTATCGGTCGTACCGGCCGTGCAGGTCGCAGTGGCGACGCCATTATCTTCATCACACCGCGCGAACAAAGTTTATTGCGCAATATCGAGCGTCACACCAAGCAACCGATTACACCAATGGAATTGCCGACGCTGGAAGACATCAACACGGTTCGCATTACCAAGTTCAAAGACCAGATCGCTGCAACTATCGCTGCCGGCGGTTTGAGCTTGTTCCAATCGGTGGTTGAAGATTTCGAACGCGAGAAAAATATTCCCGCTATCGAAATTGCCGCTGCCTTGGCAAAAATGGCACGCGGCAAAGTGCCGCTTGTGATGGAAAAACAGAAACGCGAACCGAAACCGGAAGTGTCACCAAGCAATCGTCCTTCGCGTGCAGACCGATTCGCGCACGAAGAAAAGCGTCCGCGTAGCGAACGCTTTGAACGCAGCGACCGTCCCGCCATGCCGAAGAAAGAACGCGTCGCCCGTGATGCGGACGTCGGCAAGGAAACCTATCGTA
Source organism: Arenimonas sp. (assembly GCA_043753545.1). GTDB lineage: Bacteria > Pseudomonadota > Gammaproteobacteria > Xanthomonadales > Xanthomonadaceae > Arenimonas. Next base: position 2,490 of record JAYUWO010000181.1, on the reverse strand, counting down.
TTGAAGTCGGTCATGATCACGGCGTAAAGCCCGGCAATATCGTTGGCGCTATCGCCAATGAAGCTGGCCTCGATGCGAAACATATCGGCCGTATCGAAATTTTCGAAGATCACACCATTCTGGATTTGCCGGAAGGCATGCCAGCCGATGTGTTGGGTCATCTGAAAACTGTCTGGTGTGCAGGCCAGCAATTGCGCATCACCAAAGACAGCGAAAAGCCGGATACCGAAGGCAAGAAATCCGGCGGCAAGAAAAGCTTCGGCGGAGAACGCCCGGGCGGCAAGTCTTTCAAGCCAAAACGCGAGTTTGGTGATAGCCCGTTTAAATCAGGCAAGCCGGGTGCGCATCGCAAAGGTCCACGTACCTAAGTACAGCGATGGCAAGAATCCTCATGCCACTGCCGTCGACGGATTTCGATCCGACCGAAAGTGCAGTGCCATGGCGGTTCTTGAAACAACACGGACATGAATTTGTCTTTGCCACCCCGGATGCCAAACCGGCGCAGGCAGATCAACGGATGATTGATGGAAACGGCCTCGGTTTACTGAGGCCGTTTTTTATTGCCGACAAGAACGGACGTTCGGCTTATGCCGAGATGTCGCGATCACAGGAATTCCTGTCGCCGATCGGCTACGGGAATATCGATATCGAAACATTAGATGCCATCCTGCTTCCCGGTGGCCATGCACAAGGCATGAAGCCGTATCTGGAATCAACACAACTGCAGGGATTAATCGCCCAACACTTCGCTGCACAAAAACCCGTTGCCGCCATTTGCCACGGCGTTGTGCTTGCTGCACGCAGCCATCGCGAAGACGGGAAATCGGTATTGCACGGTTTCAAGTCCACTGCCCTTCTGCAAAAACAGGAAATGCTGGCCTGGCAGATTACCCGCGCATGGTTGGGAAATTATTACCGTACCTATGATCAAAGCGTGCAAGCCGAAGTCACGGCTGCACTAGCTAATCCGGATGATTTTATAGAAGGCCCAATGCCTCTGACGCGTGACAGCGATAAAAACCTTAAGTCCGGCTTCGTACTGCGTGACCGGCATTATTTATCGGCACGCTGGCCCGGTGACGCGCACAATCTGGCGCATGAATTGCACTCGATGCTCAGTCAATAAAGCTTATGGTGACTGGTTGATTTCATTTCCCGCTAACGCGGAACATATGGCAGTTTTAAAATTAAAGCAGCTTCTGTCACCCCCGAATGCTCTTGTCGGGGGCCCAGCGACTTTATACATCACAGCCACGACGCTGGATCCCCGCCTACGCGGGGACGACCGCAAATTTTTTCACGAACGTATAACTTGCTTGAATCATTCCCGGTTTAGAATCGAATCATCGCCCACCACGACAGGATTACTCATGAGCAATCAGCACAAAGCGCTGCATCTGGCCGCACGCCCGGAAAACGAACCGAAAGACAGCGACTTCGAACTTCGCACCCAGGACCATGCGCCATTGGCTGACGGCCAGATTCGAATTGATGTTCGATATATTTCGATTGATCCCGCCATGCGTATCTGGATGACCGAACAAAAATCCTATTGGCCACCGGTCGAAATGGGCGCCGTGATGAGAGCGTCTGCCATTGGCGTGGTGTCGGAATCGAAGAATGAAAAATATGCCGTCGGCGCCTGGGTCACCGGCATGATGGGCGTGCAAAACAGTTTGGTCAGTGATGGCAAGGGCATGAAAGTTTTCGATGCCAAACAACTGCCCGATCCTGCTTGGGCACTCAGTGTCTTCGGCGGCACCGGTTTAACCGCCTGGTTTGGCTTGACCGAAATCGGAAAACCGCAGGCGGGTGAAACCGTCGTGGTTTCTGCAGCGGCTGGCGCGGTCGGTTCGACTGTTGTACAAATCGCGAAGAATCTCGGTTGTCGCGTGATTGGTATTGCCGGCGGTCCCGAAAAATGCGCATTCGTGAAAAGCGAACTCGGTGCCGATGAAGTGATCGATTATAAAAACTATAATATTTCCGATGCCCTGAAAGCGCATTGTCCGGAAGGCATCGATGTCTATTTCGACAACGTAGGCGGCGAGACCCTTGATGCCGTTTTAAAGCGACTGAAACTCAAGGCACGCATTGTTCTGTGTGGCGGCATTTCGCAATACAACGCCGGCAAGGATGCTCGCGGCCCGGTCAATTATCTGTCGCTGATTTCCGCTCGCGGCAAAATGGAAGGTTTCGTAATTATCGATTATCTGGATCGCGCCAATGAAGCCATTACTGCTCTAGGTACGATGACCGCGCAAGGAAAAATGAAAAGCAAACTGGATATCGTCGAAGGCCTGGAGAATTTTCCCGAAGCCTTGCGTCGTGTGCTGACCGGAAAAAATTACGGCAAGCAGTTGGTGAAGATTTAATGTGTAGAAGGGACTTCTAGGCCCGATTGCTTGTAAACAACCGGGCCTAGGAGGCCCTCCTACATAAAACCTTACATAGACATCCAGGCTGCCGTCATCGTCTTATACAACAACG
>JAYUWO010000180.1:0-10866 GCA_043753545.1 Arenimonas sp. | reverse complement strand
GAAGCGCTGTTTTTTAACCAGCGTTTGCGTATGCTGCGGGTACGTATTCGAGGTTTCTATGCTCCTTTCAAAATCCTTATTTGGTTTTATCGCTTTTGCCTTGTTTTCACTCATTGTCTCCAGTCCGTTTGCACAAACCGTTGAACGCAGCTCGGATGCTCGGCGCATCTCCAGCGCAAGAGATGCAGTGTTGCCCGTCGTGGTGAGCATTCTGACTGTACGCCAGGATTATCAGCAGGGTGAGCCAGTACTGTCTGTGTCCAGCGGCAGCGGAACGGTCATTTCGGCGCAAGGTCATATCGCAACCAATGCGCACGTCACTCAAAACGGAAAATCGTTCCGTGTTGTTTTTTACGATGGCCGTGAATTGCCGGCAAAATTAATTGGCACGGATACTGCTTCGGATCTGGCAGTGCTGCAGGCGATTCCACCTTCCGCAGAAACTTTTCCTTTTGCGAAATTCGCGGAGAATCTGGATGACCTGACTCCCGGCGACACCGTTCTCGCGATGGGTGCTCCATGGGGTCTGTCGAATTCGATGAGTGCCGGTGTGGTCAATAATCCACGTCGCTTGCTGGTGTCTTTATTTGATGACGAAGCCGATTACGAAGATCGTCTGGGCGTGGATGAACCGACCGGTCGTTACTATGCGTGGATACAGCACGATGCCGCGATTGCTCCGGGTAATTCCGGTGGGCCTCTGGTGGATTTAAGTGGACGCATCGTCGGCGTAAATACGCGCGGCATGATTGTTGGTGGTGATCTGGCATTTGCGATTCCCGGGCCCGATGCCGGCAGTGTCGTGCAACGTTTGATTGCCAACGGAGAGATTAAACGGGTTGCATTGGGTTTTCGCTTACGTTCATTGAAGGGAACCCGATACACCAGTGGTGTTTTGATCAATGCGGTCGAGCGTCGCTCGCAAGCCGACAAGGCTGGATTATTGGCCGGTGATCGCATCGTCAGTTTGAACGGTGATAACGTGACGGCTTTGCAGCCGGTGGATGTTCCCGCCTTGCAACGTCGTATTGCCGAATTGCCCATTGGCAGCGAGATCGTTTTACAGGTCGAACGCAACGATAAAACCTTGAATGTAAAACTCAAGGCCGATGCACAGCCAAAAGCACGCGGTGATGATTTGGCATCCTCTCCTTTTGGTATTTCGGTCACTGAATTGACCCAGCCAATGGGCCGCCGCCGACATCTTGATGATAATTCGGGGTTGCTGATTACCGGCATCCGTCCGGGCGGTGCTGCCGCTATCGCCAGGCCAAAACTTCAAGCTGGCGATATCATTCGTAAAATCGACAATCAGCCGGTGAACGAAGTATCCGATTTATCCGGAATTGTCATTGCGCCGAATTCCGAGAAGCACTATTTGTTCGAGATCGAACGTGACGATGAAAAAGTGATTGCACTTCTTCTACCAGAATCCAATGACAAAGTGCGTGTTCCCTTGCCCGAGTTACCCAAATCCTGGTCCGGCGTTGAAGTTCAGGCCATCAGTAGCTCGCTGGCAAAAGATATGAAAATTGGTTCGGCCGGATACCGAATTACTCGCCTTTATCCCGACAGTCCGCTGGCAAAAGCCGGTGCGAACATTGGCGACTTGCTGATTAGTCTCGACGGGCAAAAATTAAAGCCAGCCAATGATGCTGCCACCGAACCTTTTCACCAGGCAGTCCGCGACGTGGTGCCGGAATCGAAGGTAATATTCGAAGCGATCCGCGACGCGAAGCCGATGACTTTCAAGCTGAGCTTTCTGCCTTCGCCGATTAGCTCGGCAGGTTTGAAAACATTGAATTTGAGCAAGTTGCGCGTCGAGATTCGCGAGCTTGGATTTTATGACCGAGTGAACGAACACCTGTCGGTTAATCAGACGGGTGTGATTCTTGACGGCGTCGAGTCCGGCGGTCCTGCCGGTCTGGCGCATCTCAAACGTTCTGACATCATCGTAAAACTCGGCAAAACCTCCATCAATAATGTTGAAGATCTACGCAAGGCGCTGGATGCGGAATTGGCGGCAAAATCCAATGCCTTGATTCCGATCATCGTCATTCGCGGAAGTGAAAATCGAGTTCTATATCTAGATCCATACTGGCTCAGTAAATAATCGGGAAATCAAAATAATGTTCAAGCAAATATTGTTGTCGGGTTTCCTTGTCGGTGCTTTCGCCGGGAATCTGCATGCCCAGGTCATCAGCGATTACCGGCCGGTGTATAAAACTATGGTCGAAAAACACGGCAATGCCATCGTTACCGTCAAGTTTGTAATGGCGATTAACTCGGCAGGCAAGGAACAACGAATTGAAGACCGAACACAGGCTGTGGTCGTCAGTAGCGACGGTTTGTTGCTGGTACCCGATCGTGCGGTCAGTTTCGATTTTTCGGCAATGTCCGGTGGCAAGCAAGGCGAAGCGGGGATGGTGGCCAAATCGAGTGAGTTCCGTGTGCGTTTGGTCGATAGCGAAGACTGGATGCCGGTGGATCTGGTTACCCGTGACGCAGCATTGGGGCTTGCGTGGTTACGCATCAGAAACTCTCAGAAAAATCTTGCCTTCGTCGATCTAAATGCAGGCGGAAAGCCCGAGCCGGGAATGGAGTTTTTTACCCTGCTGCGCACCAATGACGAGTCCGGTTCGGTCATGCTGTGGCGTCCGGGCCTGATCATGGGCGAAACCCGTGTACCGAAGCTGACGTATCTTGTCGAGGGATTGCCTGGCCTTGCTTTTGATACTAGTGGCAAGCCTCTGGGCTATGTCGATATCAATTTGAGCGCGATGTCGGCCGCCAGAAGCACCATGGGCCTGGATATGGCCAATACCAATCTGCAATTGACGCCCATCGACAAAGTGGCCTATGCGACCAAGCAGGCCAGTCAATTGCCGGTGGCCGCTGCCGCCAAATAATTGCGTACAGGGTTTCTTGAGGGTGTTTAACAACTTAATAACGAAAGTTAAACAGATGTTAAATGCCTTTATGAAGGTCTCTTGGCAGCAAGTACAACAGGCCTATACTCGCATCACTTTCAGGAGCCCAGCATGTCTTCATTCAAACGTTTTTTCAGCCGCCTATTCGCGGCTTTTTTTGTGTCTGTTTTCATGCTCTTTTGTTTGGCCGGCTGCCAGGGTGACAAGAATCAGGTGCCCGATCTTCAGGGAAAAGGCACCGCCATTGATGTCCGGGAGACTGTGGTCGGGTTTGGTCTGGTATCGGCTACGCGCAGCAAGACCGACGATCAGGTGGCCTTGTTGCTGCAGTTTTCGCAGCCCCTTGCCAATGCCCAGGAATTCGACAAATACATCGTCGTAAAAGATGAAAAAAATCAGGTCGTGAAGGGTAGTTGGGTGTTACTGGATAACAACTCCAGCCTTCGTTTTCCGTACGTCGATGCCAGCAAAAATTACACAGTCATTCTCCGCGCTGGATTGATGGCTGCCGACGGCAAAACCCTCGGCAAGGAAGTGGAACGGAAAATATTTACCGGCCCTCTGGAGCCTGCCGTAGGGTTTGCATCGCAGGGCAGTGTTCTGCCGGCAAAAGAGTCACGCGGCTTGCCACTGGTATCGGTCAACGTGCCGGAAGTCGATGTCGAGTTTTACCGTGTCTACGACAAGGAAGTTGCCAATTTTCTGATGGCGTACCAGCGCGGTGGTCGCCGCAGCAGTTGGGAATTGGGCGATAACAATGACGATTATGGCGACGACGAAAGTAGCCAACGTGGCGGCATTAATCGTTACGCGGAATCGGTTTATCTGAATCGCTTCATCTTGGGCGGAGCGGAAAACGAACGTCAAGTCAGTTATTTACCGATTCAAAGCATCGACGAATTGCAAAAACCCGGTCTATATTTTGCTCTCGTGAAAAAAGTCGGCAGCTTCAACGAAAGTTATGACACCGCCGTATTTTATGTCAGTGATATCGGTCTTCATGTCCGTGCCTACAAAGACAAAATCTACGTGCATACCGCATCGCTACAAACCGGTGAGGCGCTATCGGATGTTGAAATTACCGTGTTAGGCAAAAAAGGTGAAACCACCGTCAAGGCGGAAACCGATTCAAGCGGTGATGCGCTGATTTCCTATACATTGAAAGCGGATGAGGCACTGATTGCGAAACGCTCCAGTGATATCTCGTTTTTATCATTTAACCAGCCTGCGCTCGACTTGTCCGAGTTCGCCGTGGCGGGTAGGAAACAGGCGTGGTTCGACGTCTTTGCCTGGGCTGGACGAGATCTTTATCGTCCCGGTGAAACCCTTCGTCTGTCGGCCCTCATGCGCAATTACGATGGTCGCCAGATTAAATCACAACCGCTTTATTTGACTCTGCGCCAGCCCGATGGCCGCGCATTGATCGAAACCAAGTTAAGCGAAAAACAGCAAGGTTATTTTGAATGGAAGCAGGCATTGCCAGCGGATGCTGCCACCGGTTTGTGGAAAATTGAATTCCGCACTGCGCCGGGTGCCGGCGATGTCGTCGAAGGCATGTCGGTGCATGTCGAAGAGTTTTTGCCCGAACGGATGAAGCTTGATTTGTCTTCGGCACAAGCCGTCATCAAGCCGAAGGAAGCACTTAATCTGAAAGTGGACGCTGCCTATTTATATGGTGCACCGGCAGAAGGTAATCGCTTCACGGCACGCATGTACGTGTTGAATGACGAGCATCCGGTCGAGAAACTGAAAGACTTTACGTTCGGCGATAGCACGATCAAATATCCAAAGAATAATGATGATGTCATCGACGAGAAACTCGATGCGAAGGGTCAATTGGTCACCACCTTGCCGTTGCCGGAAGAAGTAAAAGGTACGGCACCCGTCTCGGTTATCGTGCAAGGCAGCGTTTATGAAACCGGCGGTCGTACGGTTAGCCGTTCGCTGAAGCGTGCCTTGTGGCCGGCAGTCAATCTGGTGGGCGTACGCCCCTTGTTTGATGCGGCCGATGGTGCTGCATCCGAAAGCACTGCCAGTTTCGAACTGGTTCGCAGCACTGTAGCGGGGCAGTTATCCGCTGCGCCTGTCACGATCAATCTGGTTCGCGAGATTCGCGACTATCATTGGAACTACAGTGATAACGGAGGCTGGGGTTACGACTTCACTTCACGTTTCCAAATCGTGCAAACGCTCAACAGCCAGACGCAAGTTGATGGCAGAACCAAAGTGTCTGTCGATGTGGAGTGGGGCGATTATCGATTGGAAGTCACCGACAAACAGACGGGTTTGGTAACGCGCTATCCGTTCTATGCCGGCTGGCGTTGGGACGATCAGAATCGCGGTCTGGATGCACGCCCCGACAAGGTAAAAGTGGCGCTCGACAAAACTGCTTACAAAGTGGGCGACAAGGTAAAGGTCACCATTACGCCGCCGCATGCCGGCCCGGGTGTATTGATTGTCGAAAGCGACCATTTGATGCATACCCAGGCCATCGACGCCAAGCCAGGTGCGAGTTTCGAAATCGTGGTCACCAAGGATTGGCAGCGTCATGATGTCTACATCACGGCATTGGTATTCCGTGGCGGTTCGGCGAAAGAAAAAATTACGCCGGCCCGAGCCATTGGTGTCGCTCATGTTCCGATGCAAAGCGCCAATCGCGAAGTAGCCGTGAGCGTGACAGCTCCCAAACAAACCAAGCCGGAGCAACTGCTGCCGGTAACAGTAAAAGCACCTGCGCTAGCTGGTAAGAAAGCCTGGGTGACGGTCTCGGCGGTGGATGTGGGGATATTGAATATCACACAATTCCCGGTGCCGGATGCGGCGAAACATTTCTTTTCACAACGCCGTTTCGGTATTGAAACCTACGATATTTATGGCCGCGTTATTGAAAGTTACGATGGCAACACTGCGAAACTGAAATTTGGTGGTGACATGGCGCTCGATGCCCTGCCACAAGCGCGTCGACCTACAGCAAAAGTACAAACCGTGGATTTGTATTCCGGTCTGGTGAGTCTGAATCAAAAAGGCGAAGTTCTGATCAATCTGCCGGTACCTGATTTCAATGGTGCATTGCGGGTATCTGCATTGGTTTTCACCGCTGATCAATACGGTAAGGCCGATAGCGAAAGTATCATCCGTGCCCCCGTGCTTGCCGAAATCAGTGGGCCACGCGCACTGGCACCCGGTGATCGCAGTACGATGACGATTGATGTACAGAACTTCACCGGCAAGATGGGTACCTTTAACGTTAGCGTAAGCGCGAGCGGGCCTGTGAATATCGATGGTGCATCAAAGCGTCTCATACTGGCGCCTGATGCAAAAAATACCTTGAGCTTTGCATTGACTGGCGGCCAGGGCAGTGGCGTCGGCAAAGTGAAATTGAAAGTTGAAGGTGGCGGACATCAAGTCAATCGCATATTTGAAATACCGGTGCGTCCGGCGTGGGGCGGTGTTGTGCGCTCGTCGCTGCAAACACTTGAGCCTGGTGAAGGTGTAAGCCTAAGCTCTGGATTGAGTGATCATCTGATGCCGGGCACCGTGAACGCACGTTTCACCGTCAGTGCGATGCCGCCGATTCCGTTTGCCCAAGCTTTGAGTGATTTGCTTTCGTATCCTTATGGCTGTGCCGAGCAAACCACGACGCGTGGCTATGCGGCATTGCTGCTGGATCCGCAAACCACCGCACGCATGGGCTTCAAGGGCATCACACCGCAAGAGCGTAAGTTGCGCATGGAGTTTGCGATTAGTCGACTTGCATCGATGCAACTGAGCAACGGACATTTCTCTTATTGGGGCGGTGGTTCGGAAGCCAATCCGATTCTCACACCGTATATCGCCGAATTTCTTTTGGACTCGCGCGATGCAGGTTTTGCCGTGCCGGAAGCCGTGTTGAAGAAAACGCTGGAACGCCTCAGTGAAGACATGCTCACCGGTGGTGCACCGTTTTATTCATACGACCAGCAGCAGCATATGCGCTACGCCTATCAGGCCCATGGTGCCTATGTGTTGGCACGCATAAATCGTGCACCGCTAGGAACTTTGCGGACTTTGTATGACAACGAGCGGACAAAATCGCTGACCGGTTTGCCGCTGTTGCATTTGGGTATCGCGCTCAATTTGCAGGGTGACAAAGTACGCGGACAGAAAGCGGTTAACGAAGCATTCGCGAAAGTCAGCAAGCGTCCGCAATACATGGGCGACTACGGCAGCAATCTGCGTGACGAAGCTTTCATGCTGGCCTTGATGAAGCGCCACAATCTGAATCACCCGGCGTTCAACAAGCGCCTCTTGAGCTTATCGCGTGACTTGCAGAATCAAACCAATGGTCGTTATTACTGGTTGAGTACCCAGGAACAAATTGGTTTGGCGAAATTGGGCAAAGCCATTGCCGTTGGCAAGGACAATATTTTTTCGGGCAGTTTGCAAACAGGCTCCGAGAAAGTCGAACTCGCTCCCGATAGCATCGTCGCTAGAAGTTTCACCCAGGCGGATCTTGCGAAGGGCGTTCGTTTCGATCCAAAGGAAAAAACAAGTCTGTACGCCACGATCGACGTTGCCGGTATTCCCAAATTGGCACCGGAAGCCAATGACAAGTTCATCAAGGTGACACGCCAGTATTTCCGTCCCGATGGCACGGTATGGAAGGGCGGCAACCTGCGTGAGGGCGAAATTCTGCTTGTATTGGTCAAAATGCAGGCCAATGAATCGATGAACGATGCCTTGTTGGTGGATTTGCTGCCGGCAGGTCTTGAAGTTGAAAACCTAAATTTGTCGAAAGGCGATCAATGGAAAGACGTCGAAATTGATGGCGTCAATCTGGAAGACAGACGTGATGCTGCCACCATTGTTCACGAAGAATTCCGCGATGACCGTTATGTCGCCGCCCTCAAGTTGTATGGCGGGCAGTACGCGAAAGTGTTTTACATCGTGCGTGCGGTGACACCAGGCACGTACACCGTGCCGCCGCCACAAATCGAAGATATGTATCGTCCAACGATGCGCGGTGTGGGTGTCGCGTTCCCCGCCAGTATTACGGTGGTTCAACCGAAATAATTACGTGTTCGCTGAAACTTTGAAAAATTCGGGAAAACAAAAGCGGTGGCGCAAAGTCGCCATCGCTTTGCTTTGCCTGATGCTGGTCGCCAGTGTATTGGATCGCTTGTTTCCATTGCCGCTGCCATCGAAAAGCAATGCCAGCGTTTTGGTAACTGCTCGCGATGGCAGGCCGTTGCGGGTTTTTGCCAGCGAGAATGGCGTTTGGCGTTATCCGGTAAAAGTCGAAGAAGTTTCGCCACTGTATCTTGAAGCTCTCATTGGTTATGAAGATCGCTATTTTTATTATCATGCCGGCGTGAATCCATTCGCGATGGCGAGAGCTGCGATTCAAGGTGCACGCAATGGCCGAATCATTTCCGGTGGTTCGACCATAACGATGCAGGTAGCCCGTATTCTCGAGCCACATCCGCGCACGGTATTCGGCAAGATTCGGCAAATGCTCCGTGCATATCAACTGGAATGGCATTTATCCAAAGCGGAAATTCTTGAAATTTATTTAACACGCGCTCCTTTTGGTGGAACCATTGAAGGTGTCGAAGCCGCGAGTTGGGCTTATCTGGGAAAGTCTTCAAAACAATTGTCACATTCCGAAGCGGCCTTGTTAGCCGTTCTGCCGCAAACACCGAGCCGCTTGAGGCCCGATAGAAATCCCGAAGCGGCACGAAAAGCCCGCGATAAAGTATTGAAGCGACTCGCGGAAAATAATATCTGGTCAAACATTCCCATCGCCGAAGCCAAGCAGGAGCCTGTAGTTACCCGAAGTCTGCAGGTGCCGATGAGTGCCGCTTTATTGGCGCAACGATTGAGAAATGCGAATCCGTCCGCGAGCAAAATCGAAAGCACGATTGACGCCGATTTGCAGAGCATGCTGGAACAGCGCCTGCAGAATTACTTTTCGCAATTGCCAGAACGTAGTTCGGCAGCATTGCTGGTAGTCGACAACAGGACACTGGAAGCCCGTGCCTATGTCGGGTCCCTGAATTTCGGTGATGAAAAAACATTGGGCCATGTCGATATGGTGCAGGCCTTGCGTTCTCCGGGGTCGACGTTAAAACCATTTTTGTACGGTTTGGCCATTGATGATGGCCTAATTCATACCGAAAGTCTTTTGGTTGATGCACCACAGGATTTCGGTGACTACCGCCCGGCCAATTTCGATCCGGTGTATCACGGGCCCGTGTCGGCCAGCGAGGCATTGCAATTGTCATTGAATGTTCCGGCAGTTGATCTGCTCGATCGCGTGGGTTCAGAACGTTTTGCCGCACGATTGGCCAATGCCGGCTTGCCTATGCGAATGCCGCCGGGTGCGAAGCCAAATCTGTCGATCATTCTGGGTGGTACCGGAGTTCGTTTGGAAGAATTAGTCGGTGCTTATGCCGCCTTGAATCGAGAAGGTGTAGCGGGGCGGGTTCGATACGCAAAGCAAGCAAAGCAAAACGAAAGGAGAATTCTATCTTCCGGTGCCGCCTGGATGATTCGCGAAATTCTCGAGACCCACAAAAGCAACACGCAAAACGACGATCTTTTTGATAGTAATCAACGTCAACGCGTAGCCTGGAAAACCGGCACCAGTTACGGATTTCGTGATGCCTGGGCATTGGGCACAACACCGGAGTACACCGTCGGTGTGTGGGTTGGGCGACCCGATGGTACGCCGATGCCAGGCCAGTACGGAGCTATTACCGCATTGCCGCTGATGTATGAAGTGTTCGACAGTTTGCCTAAGTCCGATCATCTCGTAACGCGGTCCGCGATGCCGAAAGAAGTGAAATCGGTGGACATTTGCTGGCCACTTGGTCGCACGGCAGAGGAAACCGAATCCGGACTCTGTCACCGACAGCGAAAAGGGTTTGCACTGGCGAGCAGTATTCCACCAACGTGGTCCGATCGTGGAGATCGTGCCTGGAGTGCAGGGCAACTTGAATTGCAGGTAGATAAAACAAGCGGGAAGCGATTGAGTGCCGAATGCACAGGTGTCCATGACCAAAAAACACTTCGCATCGCACGTTGGCCCGGTCTAACAACGCCATGGCTATCGATGAGTTTGCGCGAAAAATCTTCGATTCCTGCTTTATCCGAAGACTGTATCGAAGATGCGCTGGCCGCTATGGAAACCATTCAAATTGACGGGCCGGCGGAGAAGTCGACGTTAGCGCGTGCTCCTAACTCGATACAGGCTGTTAGTGCTGAGTTTCGTGCGTTGGGTACCCAACAAAAGGTGATGTGGCTGGTGAATGGTCAGTGGGTAGCAGATACCCAGGCGAACCAGCTTTTCGTAATGAAGTTTGATACTCCTGGCTGGCAACGCATTACGGCATTAACCGATGCAGGCGCATGGGATGAAATGAGCTTGTTCGTGTTGAAGTGAAATCTCAATAAAAAAAGCGGCCTTAGCCGCTTTTTCTTTGCTATTCCATTGGCCAATTACAAGCGGATCCAAACTTTTCCATCCTTGATTTTTACTCGTGTGCCGACTTTGATTCGGCCAATTTTGTTTTGTGTAATGACACGGGTCTTGCCGTTGTCCATTTTGACGGTAATGTCGTACTCAGTCTTGTCGTTTTTCTCGGCAACTTTTTTGCCGATAATTGCACCACCGACCACGCCAGCAACAGTTGCGGCTTTTCTCCCATCGCCCTTGCCGACCTGATTGCCGATCGCTCCGCCCACGACACCACCAACAACGGCACCTGTTGTACCGGAGCGTTTTCCCTTGAAGGTATCAATGTGTTTTACGACGCCACAGTTGTAACAGCCAGAATTATTATCCGCCAGCACAGGCTGGGAAAAACCTAGTACGGCGAAAATGGCCAATGCGACAGTAAACAAAGTCTTCATGAAGTACTCCTTTCGAAAGTATGCCAAGTTTAACCACGGCAGT
>JAYUWO010000179.1:0-3591 GCA_043753545.1 Arenimonas sp. | reverse complement strand
TTGCGGCCCAATATCGGCATTCGTGGCTTGAACCCGTCCCGCTCAACGAAAGTGTTGATTCTCGAAGACGGCATCCCCGCAATGTATGCACCGTATGGTGACAACGCAACGTACTACCATGCCCCGATTGAACGCTATGACCGCATTGAAGTCCTGAAAGGTACCGGCATTCTTCGGTTTGGACCACAAACGGTGGGCGGTATCGTCAATTACATCACGCCGGAACCCACCGAAGAATTGTCTGGTCGCGCTCAGGTTTCGTTGGGCACGCGTGATTATTTCGGCATCGATGCCTCCATCAGTACCAACGGCTTGTATGTTCATGGCAGTCACAAGCAAGGCGATGGCGCGCGCGACAATACCCATTTGAATCAATCGGACCTGTTTGCGAAATATGTCGCCGATATTTCCGACAATCAAGCCATCACGGTGCGGGCCAACATCCTTCGGGAAGATTCCGATGTCGGATATACCGGTATCACCGATGCCGAGTTGGTCAACTTCGGAACGCAATACAATCCGTTTGGCAACGACAATTTCAGTATCAAACATCACGCTTTATCATTGACGCATGAATGGCGTTTTGGTCAAGGCGACGAACTCAACACGAGCTTCTATTACGCAGACTTCCTGCGTGACTGGTGGCGTCAAAGCAGCACCACAACGGATACGCAATGCGGCAATGGTTTTCGCAATGCACGCTTTGCGGGCTTGGCCGTCGATCCCGATGCCTGCAATTCAACCCAGGGTCGCCTGCGTGCGTTTTACACGCGCGGTGTCGAGCCACGGCTAACGTTGCATCATGGCTTGTTCGGTTCCGAAAGTACGTTTGAAGCCGGCCTGCGTTATCACACGGAAGTGCAGGAAAGGCTTCAATTAAATGGCAGCAGCCCCAATGCACGCACTGGCACCGTCGCCGAAGATAATCGCCGTGAACTCGATGCCGTCGCCATGTTTGTCAGCAACACTTTTCATTGGGGTGATTTCACCTTGACACCCTCGCTTCGCAATGAACGAATCAATTTCTACCGCTTGAACAAGTTGACCAACTTGTCCGCCCGTAGCGAAATGAACGATACCGTGGCCGGCATCGGTGCCAATTACAAATTCTCGGATGCCCTCACTTTATTTGTTGGCAGCCACGAAGGTTTTGCACCGCCTCGCGTGGAAGACATCATCAATAATAGTGGCGGCAGCGTCGACGTCGATGCCGAACGCAGCCGTAATTCCGAAATCGGTATTCGCGGAAAACTGGCGAATAATTTTGGCTACGAAGCGACCTATTTCCACAATGATTTCAGCAATCAAATCGTTGTGGGATCCATTGCCGGTGGTTCGACACCCCTGGCTCAAGGCGAGACTCTTTATCGCGGTGTCGAATTGGCACTGAACTGGAATAAACAGGCACTGCAGAGCCGCGAAGGCGAGTTCTATGCAAATCTTTCGTTGACCCTGTTGCCGACTGCACGTCAGGACAGCCCGTTTCTCGCCGTTGTTGGCGGCGCGGTTGTTGGCGGCAGTGCCGAGGGAAATCGTCTTCCTTACGCGCCAAAACAGACCGTCAACTTGCGCGTGGGATATACCAAAGGTGCCTGGGACGGTTCAGTTGAAATGCAATCGGTAAGCTCGCAATTCAGTGACTTCGCAAATACGCTGTGGCCTGTTACCAACGGCAACGGCCAGGTCGGTGAAATTGCCGGATACAACACCTTCAGCGCCACGCTCAATTACGAGCCGAATCTGGAAGGCTGGAGCGGTTTCATCACCGTGAAGAATCTGACCAATCGCGAATATATCGTCGACCGCACCCGCGGTATATTGCTCGGCAATCCAAGACAAATCGTGACCGGACTTCGTTATAGCTTCTGATCACTATTCAAATCCGCAAAAAAAGAAAACCGCCGTAAAGGCGGTTTTTTTCGGGGATTGTTTGAAGCGGTGAATATTAATAGTGGTCGGGACGGCGGGATTTGAACCCACGACCCTTTGCCCCCCAGGCAAATGCGCTACCAGGCTGCGCTACGCCCCGACATGCGCGAATTATACCGTAGGGTGGGCATGGCCCACCATGAATTTGTAACGAAGCCGAGTGGTGGGAACTGCCGTCTTGAATCATGAATACTGATTGTGGTGGGCAATGCCCACCCGACGACTAGCGCTTCAGCAGTACCAATACTTCTTCAAGTTCCATGCGGACTTGTTTGATCACTTGAGCCGAGATGCTGGCTTCCATACGTCCAGTTTCACCTTCCAGGCGAAGACGCGCACCACTTATGGTGTAGCCCTCTTCATAGAGAAGCCCGCGAATCTGGCGAATCATCAAAACATCATGACGCTGGTAATAGCGGCGGTTGCCCCGGCGTTTAACCGGCGACAGACTTTCAAATTCGGTTTCCCAATAGCGCAATACATGCGGCTTTACGTCGCACAACTCGCTGACTTCACCAATAGTGAAGTAGCGCTTCGCCGGGATCGGCGGTAATTCGCGATTACTGCCCGGATCCAGCATAAGCTTCTACGCGCTCCTTCAGTTTCTGACCCGGACGGAATGTCACGACGCGACGTGCAGAAATTGGAATTTCCTCGCCTGTTTTTGGATTACGACCGGGGCGCTGGTTTTTTTCGCGCAAGTCAAAGTTTCCGAAACCGGAAAGTTTGATGCTGCGACCTTGTTCGAGCGACTCGCGTAACGCATCGAAATACAGATCGACAAATTCTTTAGCTTCGCGTTTATTCAAACCCACTTCTTCGAACAAACGTTCCGCCATTTCTGCTTTAGTTAACGCCATATCATCCCCTGTCGAGTGCCGGCATATGCTGGACTCACCCTCTTAATTTCGCACCACAATCTTCGGCCAGCCCCGCCAGTGCTTTTTGCACGGCAGATTCTGACTCTTGGTCGGTTAGGGTGCGGGAAACGTCTTGTAAAATCAAGCCCATAGCCAAGCTTTTTGATCCCGGTTCGAGGCCTGTACCCACATAACGGTCGAACAACAGGACCTCCCGCAGCAGCGGCCCCAAAGCACGCTTCAAACTAGCCTCGAGGGCCGCCCAAGGCGTGTTTTCCGGTACGACCAACGCGAGATCGCGACGGACGGACGGATACTTGGAAAGCTCGCACGCGACCGGAATTGCGCGCTCGGTTACAGCATTCAAGTCGAGCTCGAAAGCCAAAACTTCAGCACCGATGTCACAAACTTTTACAAGTCGCGGATGCAGGTAACCCAACCAGCCAATCTTATTGCCATGCAACATGATGTTGGCACTGCGACCCGGATGCGCGAAGCCTGCATCGGATGCAAGAAATTCGGCGGTCAAATTTGCCAGTTTCAGCAGGCTTTCAACGTCAGCCTTCATATCGTAAAAATCGGCTTCGGTATTCTTGATTGCCCACTGCTCGGCATTGGCATTACCGCAAATCACGCCGGCGATTCGGCGAGTTTCAATCGGAGCTGCGCCTTTTTCTGCGGCCTGATGGAACACTTTTCCCAGCTCAAACAGGCGAATGCGATTTTGCTGGCGCGCCAGATTACGGCGCAATGCTTCCACCAAACCAGGCAGCAACGAAGTACGCATGACGCCCAATTCACT
>JAYUWO010000178.1:0-10880 GCA_043753545.1 Arenimonas sp. | reverse complement strand
GCGAGACACTGGAAGCGATTGCGATCGAAGTCGGTGGTCAGGTTGCCGAATGGCCAATGATGAATCGCAATCCGCCGATTCCGCAATTGGCCGATATTGCCAAGACTGCTTTTTCCTTGCCACGTCCCGTCGCCAACAAAACACAGGTCGGTATCGCCAAACTGCAGGCTGATAGTTATGCACTGATCCAGGTGACCGGCTTCAAGGATGGCGATATCAGCACTATCGATGCGGAGACCCGGAAAAGTATTCGCAAACAACTCGCCCAGGCGCGAGGTTCGATCGATGCAGAGGCTTATATCAAGTCATTGCGCAAGGAATACAAAGTCACGGTTATCGAAGCGAATCTGCAATAGCTTCTTGATAGCCGCTTCGTAAAAAAGCCCCGTATAGCGGGGCTTTTTTTGCGATGCGATCGGGCGATTGGATTTGCTTTGGTCAGGGATCGATCGGCATATCGCGCCTAATTTCAGACTGTAATGAAAATGCTAGGGACTCAATCTCAATGTTTGTCCGACGCGCAACACGGATTTGGTGCCAAGACCATTGAGTTTTCGTAAGTTGATCAGCGAGAGGCCGTAGCGTTTGGCGACGGACCACAAGGAGTCACCGTTTTTGACCTGATAACTTCCGGAATGGGTTTCAATGTTTTCGTTCTTCGCGGAAGCAGTGTCGGAATAGGCAACTTCTGGCGGCATGTTATCTGGCACGTCGGTAATGATCCCGAACCCCAGGTAAGCGGGAAGCAAAATCCTGCGAGGAGTGTTGGCCGCTATTTTGCCGTGCTTGTAGGCCGGATTGTATTTCCTGAGCACTTCAGCGTCGATTTGATGGTGCTTGGCGATGCTGTCCAGGCTGCCGGAATTTTTGCCCACCAGTATGGCAGCCAGCGGCGTGAATTCCGTTGTTGATGGCAAGGATAGATGATTGTTTTCCGGTTGACTGATCAGGCATGACAGCGCCTGGATTTTGGCGATATAGGCGTAGGTAATGTGCGATAAGCCATGGGGCCAGTGATCCTCTCCTTCGCTATTGTTGCCGGACTTTCTAATTGCGCGAAGTATGCGGAATTCGCCGGCGTTATACCCCATGACGGCACGCTGCCAGTCCTTGAACATGCCCTGCAATGTACCCAGGTAAGACAAGGCGGCATCGGTCGAATCCACGACGGAAAAACGGCCGTCGTAGTCAGGCTGGATCTTGATGCCATGATTCTTGGCGGTCGTCCCGATCATTTGCCATAAGCCTGAGGGGCCGCCGGAACCGACGGCGTGCGGTTGATACCAGCTTTCAATAATGGGAATCAGGGCGAATTCGGCGGGCAAGTCGCGGCGTTCAACTTCTGCACTGACGTAATCGAGCAGTGGGAGAATTTCACCAAGATGTTTGGAAAATGCTCTGGGATTACCGGCATAGCGTTTTTTCCATTGATTGACTGCCGCCGTGTCTTTACAGATCGGGCCGGAAAAATTGCCGCTCAATCTTGTAAATACCGCCGCCCCCGTTTGTTTGTTGGAACTGGTGAGCACTGTTGGCGGGACTGTATCGGAAGCTACCGGATCGACGCTGGTTTCAACGCCCGTGTCGGCGATTGCAGCAGGCAATGCATCGGAAATGGCGGCTGGTTCTGTGGCAGTCGCTTTTATATCCGGTGCCGGTTTATTTGACTTCACCGGCATTTGGCATGCCGACAAGGTCAGCACGCTGGGCAATACCAAGCTGTAAATCAGAATTTTGAATGACTTCATACGCGAAAATTGTCCTTCCAGGCTCGCAATGCCGTAAAAGCCTGCAGCCGGTTTTGTATCACATGACCACTTTGTTGGGACCAAAGTGGCCAGAGCCGAGTCTGATCACTTCGTAAAAACGGGTTGCACGCCAATTCGATATCCAGACGAGAAGGCAGGCTGCTTTGATTTTGCGCTCGCTTTTCGCGAACTAGTGAGATTAATGAATCCCGTTCAGTATTGTCAGGTTCCGCAGCCTCGGCAAAACGGGCATTGGCCAAGGTGTATTCATGGCTGCAACAAATCTGTGTGTCCGCCGGCAGTGTCGATATTACATCGAGAGAGTGAAGCATTTGCTCGGGCGTGCCTTCAAAAAGTCGTCCACAGCCAAGGCTGAACAGGGTGTCACCGCAAAAAAGATGGCCGGCGCCGTAATACGCCACGTGGCTTAGTGTATGGCCAGGGACGGCAAGCACCCTGAAATGCACATCGAGTTCGGGAACAAAAATTGACTGGTCATGCCTCACCCTATCCGTCGCAATAGGGATCCGGTGGTCTTCCGGGGCATAAACCGGCACATCACAGTGCTGCATTAGTTCGGCAAGCCCGGCGATGTGATCGGGGTGATGATGAGTAATGAAGATTGCGGCTGGCTTCAGGCCCCCCTGTATTTTTGCCAGGACAATCTGCGCATCCCCCGGATCCACGATGATGGCGTGATGGAGTGAATTGCTCATGACCCAGAGGTAATTGTCCTGAAACTCGGGCAAAGCTTCACATTGAATAGCGTGGGGAAGCATTTTGACGTGACCTGAAAGGCGGTTTGCCGCAGAATTGAGACCATGCCTTCCCTTAGCCAATCCAGTCAAGCGAGCAATCCCGACATTGAATGGTTTGGAGAGGGGCTAGGGCTGCAGTTAATGCAGCAATTCCAGCGACAGGCCATTCCCGAGATTACCCGTGTTTTCGGTCATAGCGGGCTCTACCTGAGCCCGAATGGCAGTTATCCGCCCGAATTGTCCGGAAATATGCTGGCACAGGTGCTCAGTCTGCATCGTGACCCGCAGGGGTTTTCCGGAACGATGCGATGCCAGGACGGGAATCTGCCGGTGGCGAGTGAATCCCTGTCACTTATCTACAGTCTATGTGTGCTCGAAACATCACCCAATCCGGAAGCCTTGTTCGAGGAAATGGTGCGATGCATGAAACCCGAGGGTGTCTTGGTGTTGCTTGGGTTGAATGCATTCAGCCCTTCGCGTTTGCGCTGGCAGGCAAAAGGTATACATCCCGTTGGCACGAGTACCTTGCGCCGATGGTGTGCGGAGCACAGTCTGGAAATCAGCAAGCTGAGCAAAATCGGCCCGACCTGGCTAAGTCCGCAGAAAAAAATGCCCCGGTATCAGCCAAAACCCGGATTTTTGAATCTTTTTTATGCCGGTCACATTCTGGTGGCCAAGCGTCGCGTCTCGGCATTGACGCCGCTCCGCAAAATCAGCCCGTCCTATCATTTGAACCCTGGAGTTAGCCCCGGATGACATCCGCAGCAGAAAAAAAAATAGTCGAAATCCACGGCGATGGTGCTTGTCTGGGTAACCCGGGCCCCGGCGGCTGGGCATGTTTGTTGCGACATGAAAAAAAAGAACGGGAACTGGCAGGTGGCGAAATTCTGACGACCAATAATCGTATGGAATTGATGGCCGCGATTCAGGGCCTTGAGGCGCTGAAATCTCCCTGTGAAGTTTCGCTGTATTCCGATTCGCAATATGTATTGAAAGGAATCAAGGAATGGTTGCCTAACTGGATCAAGCGCGGCTGGAAAAACAGTGCCGGCGAACCGGTAAAAAACCAGGACTTGTGGCAGCGCTTGCAGCAGGCGGCATCCATCCATCATGTTTCGTGGCACTGGGTAAAAGGCCATAACGGCCATCCCGATAATGAGCGTGTCGATGAATTGGCGCGTGAGCAGGCAATACAAATCAGAAACAGCGAGGCAGCCTGATGCGTCAAGTGGTATTGGATACCGAAACCACGGGGCTTTCCTGGGAAAAGGGAAACCGGGTGGTGGAGATTGGATGCGTTGAAATACTCCAGCGCCGGAAAACCGGGCGTACTTTCCAGCGTTACCTCAATCCCGAGCGCGATATGGAATTGGGCGCTCAGGAAGTGACCGGATTGAGTCGCGAGTTTCTTTCGGACAAATCGAAATTCGCCGATGTGGTCGACGAGTTCCTCGATTTCATTCGCGGTGCCGAATTGATTATCCACAATGCAAATTTTGATATCGGATTTCTAAATCACGAATTAAGTCTCGTCGGTCCGCATATGGGAAAGATGGTCGATCATGCCAGCGTGCTCGACACCCTGGCTATGGCACGCGAACGCTTTCCGGGTCAGCGTAATTCGCTGGATGCCTTGTGCAAGCGACTGGATGTCAACAATAACCACCGTACTTTGCATGGCGCGCTACTCGATGCCGAGTTATTAAGCCAAGTTTATTTGACGATGACGGCCGGGCAGGGGGATCTGGGCTTGTCCAATATCGAGACTCCGGTGCAGAAGGCGAGCATTCAAGTGGGGTCGCAGGCGCCGGCCAGCAATAAAGTGGTGCTGGCGAGCGTCGAAGAACAGGACTTGCATCTGGCCAGACTGGAAAAAATTGCCAAGAAGTGTGGTGGTCATTTGCAGTGGCCAAGTTAGGCCAAACAGGCCGGTATTTATTGGGAAATACGCGTTAACGAGGCATAATCAATCGGCTGGCTGAGGCAGACTGATTTTTGGGAGAACAGGTTTTGAACGCAACGGTATTACTCAAATCAGTCGATATCGATATTCCCGGTTACACCATACTTCGCCCGATTGGCGAAGGCGGGATGGCCTCGGTATTTCTGGCCGTACAAAAATCACTCGAGCGCGAAGTGGCTTTGAAAGTCATGTCGCCGATGCTGGCATCGAATGCCGAATTTGCTAGCCGCTTTTTAATCGAAGGCAAAATCACCGCCAAATTGCAGCATCCCAATCTTGTCACCGTGTATGACATTGGTACGCACAACGGAGTTTACTACCTGGCTGCGGAATATATTCCCGGCGGCACTCTCAAAGAACGAATTACTGAAGGCGGCCTGACGGTCGCCGAAACCCTGGATGTGATCAGCGATATCGCACAAGGTCTGGATTTTGCACACCAGAAGGGCTTCGTCCATCGCGACGTAAAGCCGGGCAATATCCTTTATCGAAACGATGGCCGCGTGGTGTTGGCAGATTTCGGTATCGCCAAAGCCATGGACGGCAGTAATAGTTCGACGGTGGCAGGTGCCTCGATCGGCACACCCGATTATATGAGTCCCGAGCAGGCGCGTGGCGAGCCGGTCGATGGTCGCTCCGACTTGTATAGTTTGGGCACGATGTTTTATGAAATTCTGGTCGGCAATCCGCCTTATCAAGCGGCCGATCCTTTCACCGTTGCATTGATGCATGTCACGCATCCGATTCCAGTATTGCCCGAACCTTATGAATGGCTGCAACCACTTATTCAGGGTTTGATGGCGAAAAATCCGGCAGAGCGTTACAACACCGGCGCTTCGTTTGTCGAAGCACTTCATAAACTGGTAGAGAGCGCACCGCAGGGCGCGGTATTGCAACAAAGTTCGGCACGTAAAGTTGGCGGGCCGGGCCGCATCGCCGGCACCGGTGCAACGCAGCAACGGACACGGGTAAATTTATCGAAAGCAACCGAACGCCCGGCTTGGATTATTCCTACTGTGGCTTTTGCAGGCTTGATGGGGGCAGGTTTAATCGGCTGGTTGTTGATGTCGGGTGATAAAGCACCGGAGTCTAATTCGGTCGCAGTCAATCCGAACACAAGCAATACCGTTGCAACGCCGGTCACCCAGAATGGCAACGGTACGATTCGTGAAGTTGAATCGATTGATGGCTTGCAAGGCAGTATTGATCAATGGCTGGAGCAGGCGGATTACTATCTGGAATTGAGTACAACTGGAAAGGATCCCGGCAGGAAACTGACATTGCCCGAAGACGACAGCGCCTGGGGCTTTTATCTCAAAGTGCTGGAAAAGGATGCCGCCAATGCGCGTGCGTTAAAAGGTATTCAGGACATTGCGGATTATTACGCTAATGCCGCCTACCAACTTTGCGATAAGGGAATGTATAGCAGTTGCGGTGGAATTGTCAGACAGGGTTTGGCCGTTGAAGCGAACCATCCGCTGTTGAAAAAACTAGAAGAAGTTGCACGTGCTGGTGAAGCGGGCGAAAAATTTACGATGCCGCCGAGATAAAATCAAGAAACCGTAGGAGGGGCTTCTAGGCCCGACTGCTTTATGTGTTTATCGGTCGGGCCTAGAAGGCCCTCCTACAAGCCTTAAATATTGCGCAGCAAGATTACCGAAACATTATCGGAACCGCCGCCATCGAGTGCAGCCGAGATTAATTGATCGACACATTCCTGCGCCGACAAATCCTTACGCGAGAGCAGGGCACCGATAGATGCGTCATCGACTTCTTCGGTCAAGCCATCGCTGCATAATAAAAGTTGAAAGCCGGGGCGAAATTCACCTGAGAGCGTTTCAACTTTCAGGTTTTCCGGATCGGTAACACCCAAGGCCTGGGTAACGACATTGCGATGTGGGTGTGTACGCGCTTGCTCCGCCGTGATGGCACCCTGATCGATTAGTTCCTGTACGTAACTGTGGTCGGAGGAAATCTGGCTTAGGTGGCCATTCCACAAATAGGCGCGGCTATCCCCGACCCATGCCAATTCAAATTTATTACCGTTAACTTTGACCGCCACCATGGTCGTGCCCATCGGCAAACTTTCTGCACGGCGTTTGGATTGGTGAATAATATCTTCATCGGCCGAGCGAATTGCGACCGTCAGACTTTTTCCATTTCGAACTTCACGTACAACGGCATCGCGTGCCAGCGCACTGGCGACCTCGCCAAACTCGTGACCGCCCATGCCGTCGGCGACCAGCCACAGGCCGAGCTTGGAATCACCGTAGTAGGTGTCCTCGTTCAATTCACGTCGTAGTCCAACGTGACTTAGATGACCGAATTCGATCATGCGGCAAACCTGCGTGTCTTGGTAAGGGTTGTTAGGGGTTTCTGAATCAACATAATGCGTTGTATCGGTATGGTAAGGCAAGCCGCTGATGAATAAGCGGCTTGATTATGGTTGTTTGCGGTTAATGGCATTCTTAGAACTCCATCCTCACGCCGGCACCAATATTGTATTGGCTGTAGCCATCACGTCCCAGAACCTGTTCGAAATAGAAGAAACCCGAGCGACCCTTATTGAGAATGAAAGACAGTCCGAGGCCAACCCGGTAGTAGTCGGTATCCTGGGGATCGCCAGTAATCACAATCGGGGTAGCGGTAGGATCGTTTAGGAAGCGGGCGGTGACTTGCGCGGGGTCATCCTTGAATTCATGTTCCCATTCGACCTGGAAGTGGGGAATGATGACACCCCAGCCCGTACTGTGGCTGTAGGTGAACTTCGCGCCGATTTGCGAAGCGATCGATGTCAGGTCACGCGTTTCGATAACGACGCCCAAACCGCTGCCCGGGCCCGACTCGAGGGTTTCCCGGCTTTCGTCAAAACCGAGCTTGGTGTAGAGCACCCGCGCATACGGGCCAATGCTCAAGGCGCCTTTCTGGAAGTCATGTCCGAAGGTGAATGCAGCTTCCAGCATGTCACCCGAGGATGAGGAGCGTCCGGTCTGATCGACAGTGGTAAAACCGCCGCCAGGCAGGGGCAGGGTATACATGATGCGACGTTCGAGATCGTAATTATTTTGTCCGTATGTCAGAACGGCATCCGCGTACCAGCTATTTTCCTTGTAGAAAGTGCTGTATGCCGAAGCACTCCAGCCAGTGGTTTCGAGTGAGCCCTGAGACCCGGCGAGGTCGGTACCCTGGCGCGTCATGCCGACTGCGGCACCGAAAATAAACTTGTCGCTGTATCGGTAATCGAGTCCAGCTGTCAGGCCATTGATGTCGTAATCAAAAGCAGGATTGATATTGCCGGCTTCCGCTTCGCCCCGGCCAATCGTGCCGGCTGCGAAGAAACCCCAGCGCTGGAAATCCGAACCGACTTGCTGGCCCGAGTCACCCTCACCGCTCAATGCATTGCCAAGCGCTCCCAGCGAGATGGTTCCCGAACTGTTGGTAAAGGCCAGTCCTTCGAAGCTGGTGCCTTGCGTGCCACTGCGCAGGGCAGCGATGCGTGCTTTCAGGTTCTGAAATTGGGATTGGGCCGCCAACATGCTGGCCGTCGCCTGGGCAATGGCGATGTCAGGTAATAGTTGATCCAGCGCATTGGTTGTCGCAGCTGGATCGATGCCAGCTGAATCAATGATGGCAGTGCAATCATTGAGTAAGGCGCTCTGCTCTGGTGTCGGCGAAGCAATCGCAGCCAAAGCAGGGCAAAGTGTATCGATCGCATTGGCGATGCTCTGCTGCTCTGGACTCAGTCCGGAAAGATTGGTGAGGCCGGCGTTATGGCTGAATGTCACCGGGCCGGTAACTAGGGTAGTGACTGGGTTGGTGTAGCTTGCACTTACCGTGACAACGCCTGAACTTATCGCAGTCACGATATTGGTCGCCTCACCTGCGGCATTGGTCGTGCTGGTTGGCGAAGTCAACGTGCCGTTTACCGCTGTCCAATCAATGATGCCGCCCGCGATCGGATTGTTTAAGTCATCCAGTAAGCGAACACGCATCAATACGGACGCGTTGCCGGGAGTGAGACTTTGAGAGTCGCCATTGAGTTTGCTGATCGAACCGACAGCGAGTGTCGTGGCCGTCGCACTGAAAGTGGTGCTCGATCCGCCGGGTGTGGATGCCGTGACCACATAGAGCCCCGCACCGGGGCCCAGCGTTAACGAGGTCGATGCAGTGCCGCCAGCGTTTGTCACTGCAGTGGTGACGGACAGCGAGCCTCCTGTGCCTG
Source organism: Arenimonas sp. (assembly GCA_043753545.1). Lineage (GTDB taxonomy): Bacteria > Pseudomonadota > Gammaproteobacteria > Xanthomonadales > Xanthomonadaceae > Arenimonas. Next base: position 2,189 of record JAYUWO010000178.1, on the reverse strand, counting down.
TTGTGATGGCAAAGGTTATCGGTACGCCACTCAGTGCTTTAGGTGAACCGAGTTTCTGACCAATCGAGGTCACACCGGCAGGCGGGGTAATTTGAACGGTAAGTGGAATTGGAAGCGTGGTTGAAACGGGGCCCGATTGGCCATTGCCAGTGGCACTGCCAAGCGAGACGGTAACGGCAGTGACAGTGAAGTCTTGCGTCAAACTGCCACTCAATGCCGAAGCACGAATTGTCGCGGTGCCTGCGGTATTTCCAAAAGTTAGCGAGATAGGAGCCTCGCCATTCGTGTCCGTTGCGCTGCTGGGGCCAGACAAGGTTGCCGGACCCGAGATCACGCTCCAGGCAATCGTTTGTGCGGACATCGGCAATCCGAAACCATCCTGCAGCCTAACAACGAGAGGGTTATTAATCACCGAACCGATAACACCCTGCTGACCGTCGCCCGATTGTTTGGTCAAGGTCGATGCGGGAACCGGATTGATCGTGTGATTGAAGTCAACGAACTTGGTTAGATCATCCGATCGAGCTGCCGTGACAGTGATGGCACCTGGATTCACAGACGTTAAATTGATTATCGCGATGCCCGATGTATCCGTCGTCGAGGAGGTGATATTGGGTGTAGCAGAGCCTGCGCCGCTTGAAGTCCAGCTGATGCTCAATCCACTGACCGCGACGCCGTTGTTCTGCACCAAAACCGTCATCGAGGCAAAAGCATTGCCGGCAATCACGGTTTGACCATTGCCACCGGTAATCGCGATGGTTTTCACCGATGGTTGAGCGGTTACGTTTAATGTCGCTGTTCCGCTAATCGCACCTTGCGTCGCGGTAATCGTCGTTACACCGCCAGTGAAAGAACCGGCGCCGTTTGCAGTTGCACCGGTCATAGTGGCGAGAGCGGTGTTCGAACTTGTCCAAGTCACCGATGCCGAAATGTCTGCGGTGCTCGCATTGTTATACGTACCGGTGGCAACAAAAGTTTGCGCACCGTTGTGCGCAATCGTGGATGTTGCCGGTGTGACAGCAATCGATACGAGAACCACCGGCGCTGCGGTGACATTCAATGTCGCGGTACCAGAAATCGCACCTTGTGTCGCAGTAATGGTCGTGGCACCACCAGTGAAAGAACCGGCACCGTTTGCAGTCGCGCCGGTCATGGTAGCCAGAGCGGTGTTCGAACTTGTCCAAGTCACCGATGCCGAAATGTCTGCGGTGCTCGCATTGTTATACGTACCGGTCGCGACAAAAACTTGCGAACCGTTATGGGCGATGGTGGGAGTTGCTGGCGTTACCGCAATCGAGACCAACACCACCGGAGCCGCAGTGACATTCAATGTCGCGGTACCCGAGATCGCACCTTGCGTGGCGGTAATGGTGGTCGCACCACCGGTGAAAGAACCGGCACCGTTCGCAGTCGCGCCGGTCATGGTAGCGAGCGATGTGTTGCTGCTGGTCCAGGTCACCGATGCGGAAATATCCGCGGTGCTCGCATTGTTATACGTACCGGTCGCGACAAAAACTTGCGAACCGTTATGCGCAATCGTTGGTGTTGCGGGCGTCACCGCAATCGAGACCAACACCACCGGAGCCGCAGTGACATTCAATGTCGCGGTACCCGAGATCGCACCTTGCGTGGCGGTAATGGTGGTTGCACCACCAGTGAAAGAACCGGCACCGTTTGCAGTTGCACCGGTCATAGTGGCGAGAGCGGTGTTCGAACTTGTCCAAGTTACCGATGCAGAAATATCTGCGGTGCTCGCATTGTTATACGTACCGGTCGCGACAAATGTTTGCGAACCGTTGTGCGCAATCGTTGGTGTTGCGGGTGTGACCGCAATCGATACGAGAACCACCGGAGCCGCAGTGACATTCAATGTCGCGGTACCCGAGATCGCACCTTGCGTCGCGGTAATGGTGGTCGCACCACCAGTGAAAGAACCGGCACCGTTCGCGGTCGCACCGGTCATGGTGGCGAGTGAAGTATTGCCGCTCGTCCAAACCACGGACGCAGAAATATCTGCGGTGCTCGCATTGTTATACGTACCGGTCGCGACAAAAACTTGCGAACCGTTATGCGCAATCGTTGGTGTTGCGGGCGTCACGGCAATCGAGACCAACACCACCGGAGCGGCGGTGACATTCAAAGTCGCGGTTCCGCTGATCGCACCTTGCGCCGCGGTAATCGTCGTGGCA
>JAYUWO010000177.1:0-10990 GCA_043753545.1 Arenimonas sp. | reverse complement strand
CGTATTCTGGAAATCGATGGCAAGCGAATCGGCGTGATCGAATTGCCGGCTTTCTATGCCGACTTTGAAGCCATGCAACGCCGTGACCCGAACGCACGTTCGGCAACCACTGATGTCGCGAAATTACTGAATGAACTCAAAGCCGAAAAAGTCGACGGCGTTGTCGTCGACCTGCGTGAAAACGGCGGCGGCTCGCTTGATGAAGCGGTCGATCTTACTGGCTTGTTTATCGATCGTGGCCCGGTCGTGCAAGTTCGCCAATCCGGCGGCTACACTCAAGTGCGTAGCGATGAAGATCGCGGCGTATTGTGGAATGGCCCACTGGCAGTATTGGTGAATCGTTCGTCCGCTTCGGCCTCGGAAATTTTTGCGGCGGCGATCCAGGATTATGGCCGCGGTCTGATCATCGGCGAGCCGACCTTCGGCAAAGGCACGGTGCAGGGTTTGTTGCCATTACCGCCGGAACGCGGCGAAGCGGGCGGCAAATACGGCACCGCGAAAATTACCTCGCAACAATTTTTCCGTATCGATGGCGGCACCACGCAAAATGCTGCCGTCACTCCCGACCTGCAATTCCCGGTGACGGTCGATGCGACCGAATTCGGTGAAAGCACCTATGACAATGCGCTGCCATTTACCCGTATCGAAGCGGCTCGCTACAGCCAATTGGGTAATTTCAAGCCTATCGTTGGTAAATTGATGGCGCAGCATAAGGCGCGTGTCGTCAATGATCGCGAGTTTATGTGGTGGAGCGAAGACGTTGCTGAGTTCCGCGCCGAGCGTGAGAAAAAAACGCTGTCCTTGAACGAAGGCGTGCGCAGTGCCGAACGTGATCGCATGGAAGCAAAACGCAAAGCTCGTGATGCCGAACGCAAAGCACTCGGTCTGGCCGATGCCGGCCCGCAAAACAATGATGATGGTTTGCAGGCTAACGAACGCGATGTAAGAGTGCAGGTCGCCGAAGAAGAAGCGGCCAAGAATCGTCCGGATCCCCTGATGCGTGAATCGGCTGCCATTTTGGCCGATGCCATTTCACTGCTGAAAGGCAGCCCGGTATTGACCACGCAAGTGCTGGTCACCAAGAACGATAAAATCTGGGCGAATTGATTTACCAGGTCGTATTTTCAGATTCGCATCAAAACATAATCCCGGCCTAGGCCGGGATTAGTTTTTCCAGCACAAGATTCGGATAGCCAGATGCATCGCGCTTGGCTAATCTGGTGCCATGAACAAGACATCACTGGCACCGCAGTTAAATCAAGCCCGGCAATTGCTGGAAAAGGCGCCTGCGTCATTGACGCAACTGGCAAAAACCGTCGGTTGGAGTCCGGCCTACTTGCAGAAGCAATTCGTGCAGGCCTACGGTCTTACGCCGGCAGAATTTGTGTCGCAGCAAAAATTCAAAAGCTTCAAAACCGAGTTACGTAAAAACAATGATATTACCCGTGCGATATACGAAGCCGGCTTCGGTTCGCCTAGCCGGGTTTACGAGCAGGGCGCGGCCAAGCTCGGCATGTCGCCGCTGGCCTATCAACGTGGCGGTGCGGGCTTGCAAATTCGATACACGATTCTAAAAACCCGTTTGGGCATGACGTTGATCGCCGCGACCGAACGCGGCATTTGTGCAATCGCGCTCGGCGACACGAAAAATAAACTCGAGCAAGAATTGCGCGATGAATTTCCGGCGGCGATTCTGAAGCGCGTCGACGCCGGGCGCGATGAATTTATCGCCCCGAAAGTCGCCGCAGTTGTCGATTATTTGGCAGGTAGAAAAAGCAGCGTATCGCTCGAATTGATGGGCACGGCTTTTCAGCAAAGAGTTTGGCAGGCATTGATGAAAACCCCCGCAGGGGAAACCATGAGCTATGCACAACTGGCAGACAAATTGCGAATGCCCAAAGCGGCACGTGCGGTGGCCAGCGCCTGTGCAAAAAACAAATGCGCGGTCGTGGTGCCGTGTCATCGCATCATCCGCGGCGATGGCTCATTGGGCGGCTACCGCTGGGGCTTGCCACTGAAAGAAAAAATTCTTGCCGGTGAATTGTCGGTAAAATAGCGCATGACAAAAATACCCTCGGCAGCGCCAGGCAAGGCTGCCATTCTTGCTGCCTTGCTTGCGGTCTATGTACTGTGGGGCTCGACCTATTATGCGATCAAGATCGCGCTCGATGACTACCCGCCTTTTTTACTGACTTCGATCCGCATGTTGATTGCCGGCGGCTTGATGTTTGCCGTTTTGCGTTGGCGTGGTGTCGCAGCACCGACACGAAAGCAGTGGCGTTCGATTTTGGTCTTGGCCGTATTGCTCACCGTGTTGTCGAATGCCCTGGTCAATCTAGCCGAAGAAACCGTTTCCACCGGGTTGGTGGCAATCGGTGTTGCTGCGATGCCGCTTTGGGCAGGATTCTTTTCCGCCTTGCGTGGGCAGCATCCGAGTGCGCGTGAATGGATCGGCATTGCCATCGGTTTTATCGGCGTGTTGTGGCTGAACATCGGCACCGAAATGAATGCCGGTTGGCAGGGCATGTTGGCAGTATTGATTGCGCCGATTTCCTGGGCTTACGGTTCGATCTGGTCGCGGCAACAGGATTTGCCGACACCTTTCATGTCGGCGGCCTCGCAAATGCTGCTGGGTAGCGTGGGTGCCTGCATCGTGGGTTTGGCCTTAGGTGAACGCATTACGGCTTTGCCTGAACTGGTTCCCACGATGGCGATGCTGTATCTCGTCGTCGCGGGATCAATCTTCGGATTCACTGCCTACATCTGGTTGCTGCATCACGTACGTCCGGCGCTTGCTACCAGTTATGCGTATGTCAATCCGGTGATTGCGGTGGCGATAGGCGCTTTATTGTTGAATGAAAAATTCAATAGCCATGCCATCAGTGCGATGTTGCTGATTTTGTTTGGCGTGATCCTGATGACGGTCAAGAAAAAGTAATTGCGGCGTTTTCGTTTTCGGTAATCGCAAGAGCGAGCAAGCGACACCAAACATCGTCGTGATCCGAGACGCGCTGATACTATTTGTTTATTGAGTGCAGTGATCTGAACCTAACGGCAGCAGAATAAATTTCTTCGGACGTCTCGTTCAACATGAACAGGTCTATTTCGAGAATTCCGACAGCCGTACCCTTTTTATATCGCTTCAGCCGCACCCATGGCACTTGATTCCAGTAGAGTTCGGGAGATTCAACGTTAAGGATGAGCTTGTTCAACTCGCCTAGCTGGCTCGTGTGCTGTTGCAACAGCTCAATGGAAGAAATTCGGTCCCAAGTTATCAATCCATACCAGGCGAAGTCCAAGCCTGATGCATTGATCACCAGAGTAGGCTTGCTCCGAAAATAGCTTGAATAATTGTTCAGTTGAATTACAAAAATAGGCAGACAGATCAGGAAAAATGCCGTCCAGAATGCGCTGAAATCTGCTTCAGGCTTTTTCATCCCCGGAAGAAGCAGTGACAAAACGAGCAAAAAAACTGCCGTGCCGGAGATGGACACAAACAAGGATATCGGCGCGATAAAAAAGAACATTTTTCTTTTATTGGCGTTCGCCACGTAAGCATTGCTCGCAGACGTTGATATTTCCTGAGTTTGATCGCTCTGATTTGTAGAGTCGACTGAGTTCGACTTGCCGGTGATTTTTCGTATTTTTGTAAGCTCCTCATTGGCTCCTACGAAACCAAAGGAAAGCACGATCAGTGCGGCGAAAATCGTATTCCAGCGCGGGTCGGTAAACAGTACATACAGAAGAAACGCTACTCCAGCCGCAGCAACGGATAGAAATAATTTTCGCAACCATTGGTGAAAGCCAAGTCCGAGCAGAGTCATACATTTATTCTGTAGGGTGGGAAATGGGTGGTTGTTGAAATTTCATTCCTCAACCGCCGCGCAATGCCGCCGTCACCGGCATCCGCGCTGCACGAATGGCGGGAAACAGGCCGCCGATAAATCCGATGAACAAGGCAATGATCAATCCGGTGAATACCAAACCAGGCGTAACAGCAAATTTAAAAGCGACCTGGGTGAATCCGCTGCCCAACGTGGATACCGAATACCCATTGAAAGCGATGTACGCGATCAGCGAACCTACCAGGCCGCCCGCGAATGCCAGTAACAAAGCTTCCGACATCACCGATGCCACAACCGGCATGGCACCGAAACCGAGCGCACGCAAAGTACCGATTTCCTGCGTGCGTGCCGAGACGGCCGAGTACATCGTGGTCAAGGCACCGGAGACGGCACCGATGCCCATGATCAAACCGACGATGCCGGCAAGCACGCCGATCACCGCCGTCAGGTTGGAAGACTGACCGCTGTAAAAATCGTATTCGGTTTTTACTTCGACATTTAATTGCGGATTTTCGAGCAAGCGTGCCTGCATGGAAGCGAGCGAATCCAGATTTTTCAGACTAACCAGAATCGATGAGACACCCGAACGCGAGAACGCGCTCTGTGCGGTTTCTGCATCGGTCCATAGTTCCGATTCGTGGGCGTCGCCATTGGTGCTGAAAATGCCGACGATGTTCCAGGTTTGTCCACGGAATCGAAGCGTCGAGCCACTACGCAAACCATCAAATTGTTTGCTGGCTGCTTGGCCAACGATGATTTCGCGAAGCCCGGGGCGAAACTTGCGGCCATCGACAATCTTCAATTCCGGACGCAATTCAAAACCATTCGGCTCGACACCGCGCAGGGTGACATTGGCGCCAGTTTTTTGCCCGAAGCGCGGCACTTCAGTGATGACAATCAATTCGCCCGAGGCCAGTGGCAAACCATCTTTTCCGCGCGCAATGGCCGGGTCTTGTTTGATCACGGTAATACTGGGGCGATCAAGAAAACTTGATAGCTCGCCATTCGAGCCGCCGCGCGTAATCACCATACGATCCGCGCGCCCGGTCGAGCCGAGTGTTTTGCCGAGACCTTGCGACATTGATAACAACGCAACCAATACGCCAACTACACCGGCAATGCCGACCACGATCACCAGTGAGGCACCGAGTCGCTGCGGAATGCTTTGCAGATTCATCACGACGATTTCGCGAATTTGCGTCAGTGTGCTCATCTCATCTTCCTGCCAGCGCATCGACGATCTTGATGCGTAATGCCCGCAAGGCCGGCGGCACGCCAATCAAGAGCGATAGAACGATCACGCTGATGCCGGCAATGATCCAGACGCGCGAATCGGTGGTAATGGGAAATTCCGGCGGTAGCGTGGTGGTTAGTAAACTGGCCGACAACATACCGGTCAACGCGCCGATAAAACACAGCAGGAAGGCTTCCGCCAAGACCAGCAACATCACGGTACGATCCCTGAAGCCCAACACTTTCAGGATCGCCAATTCGGGGATGCGTTCACGCACGGCTTGCGACATGCTGACGCCGGTTAAAAACAAAATGGAAAAGAACACAGCACTGGTTATCAGATTCACGATCAGTCCGATGTCACCCAATTGCCTCGCGAAACCCAGCTGAAATTCCTGCTCGCTTTGGGTCTTGGTTTCGTCCGACGAGTTCTCGAATTTTTCATCTATCGCGGCGGCGATTTTTTCCGATTGGTTCGGGTCATTCATGCGGACCACGAATACGCCGGCCAGCCCTTTTGCACGCGGATTTCTGGCTTCATCGAACTGGCCATAGTTCAAATACATCAGACTGGTACGTTTTTTCCATTCACTGTCGCGGCCATCGAAGATGCCGACGATTCTCCATTCCCAGGTACGACTACCGTCGGCCTTGGTCCAGATAAATGAGTTCAGCGGAACGGTATCGCCGATTTTCCAGCCGTATTTTTCGGCCAACAACTTGCCGACGATCGCGCCATCCTGGGTAGAAATGAAATTGCGTTTTGCATCTTCCGACAGCGTCCATTCCGGGTAGGTATCGAACAGTCGCTGCGGGTTCACCGCAAACTGCGGAAAAAAGCTACCGCCTTCCTGATACTGGCCGCCGAAAAATTGCGAATGCGATACCCGCTCCACGCCGGGAACGGCTTCGATCTGCGGCATCATGCGAATCGGCAGCGGCTGGGTGAAGCTGGTCTTGGCTTGCGTTATCATCCGATTCGCACCGAGAAAATCCGCGCCGCCGGAAAACAGCGAGTTCACTGCCTGCAATAAGCCCAGCAAGACGAAGGCCGACCAGAGCGAAAGTAAAGTGAGTAGGGTTCGCAATTTTTTGCGAAACAAACCAGCCCAGATTAAACCGAAATATTTCATGGCTTAATGTGCGGCCTCGTTGACTAGCGTGCCCTTGTCCAGATGTACGGTGCGTTTGGCATATTCGGCCGCTTTTGGATCATGCGTCACCATCACGATGGTTTTGCCGAACTCGCTGTTCAATTGCTGAAGCAGGGTCAGCACTTCATCAGCCGTTTTTCGATCCAGGTCGCCGGTGGGTTCGTCGCAAATCAAGATCAATGGATCGGAGACCAGTGCACGGGCAATCGCGACACGTTGTTGCTGGCCGCCGGATAATTCATTCGGCTTATGCTTGCTTCGATCTCCCAAGCCGACCAATTCCAGCGCCACGTTCGCTCGTTTGGTGCGTTCGCTGCCGCTCATATCGTGCAGCAATAAAGGAAGCTCGACATTGCGTTGCGCGGTCAGCACCGGCATCAGGTTATAGCTTTGGAAAATAAAACCGACCGTATTCGCGCGCCAGGCGGCGAGTTCGTCGCTGCTCAAATCATCGATGCGCTGGTTTTGCACTTTCAACAAACCCGAGGTCGGTGAATCCAGGCCGCCGATCAAATTCAGCAGCGTGGTTTTGCCCGAGCCTGACGGTCCCATCAAGGCGACAAAGTCGCCGCTCGGGATGTCGAGATTTATGCCATGAAGTACTTCGATGCGTTCCTTGCCGCGCGCATAAACTTTCGTTAGCGCGCGTATTTCTATCAGGGGATTGATATCGGCGCTCATTATTTTGCCGCCGCCGCTTTTTCGACAACCTTGCTGCCATTGCGCAGTTTTTCGGTCGGGCCAAGTACGAGTGTTTCGCCGCCAGTCAGGCCCTTGCTAACCATGATATCGGCATCGCGTTTATCACCGACGGTCACTTCGGTTTGTTTGGCAACGCCGTTATTGATCACGAAAACAAAACTCTTGTCGTCTTTCTTGATGACCGCACGTTCTGCCACCCAGACGCCGGTAGGCTTCGGTGCATTCGGTTCACGGCTTTCCAGAAAACTCACGCGTACGCCCATGTCCGGCACGATGCGTGGGTCTTTGCTGTTTAGCGCGATGCGTACTTTTACCGTCGCCTTGCTGCGGTCGGCGGTCGGAATAATGGCGATCACTTCGGCCGGAATTTTCCAGTCCGGATACGCATTCAATATCGCATCGACCGGCATCTTTGGTTGTACGCGACCGATATAGGCTTCGTTCACGTCAACTTGTACTTCCAGCGAATCCATATCGACCAGTGTGCCGATGCCGGTACGAATCGAACCACCGCCTGCGGAGATCGGCGAAATCATTTCACCCGGTTGCGCGGCCTTGGTCACGATCACGCCTTTGAACGGCGCGCGAATTACCGTGTTGTCGACGCCGTTGTTGGCAATCGTCAATTGATCCTGGGCAACGGAAACGCCGCGCTGCAAACTCACTAGACGTGCGGCGCGGGAATCACGCTCGGCAATCGCGGCATCGAGTGCGGAAGCGGCGACCAATTTTTTCGCCGCCAATTCGCGTTGACGGGCCAGATTACGTTCAGACAATTTCAATTGCGCCTGCGCTTCGGCCAATTGCGAACGAGCCGAAGCCAGTTGCGATTGGGAGAGTGCCTGTTGCGAAGTGGCATCGATCGGTTCAAGCGTTGCGAGAATTTCGCCTTCCTCAACCCGCTGTCCTTCCTCGATCATTACTTCCTTTACCTTGCCGGTAATTTTCGAGGAGACCGTTGCGATGCGGCGCGCGGTGACGTAACCGGAGGCGTCCAGTACCGAGGCCGGGCCGCTCTCCGCTGCCGAAAGGGCTTTCGTGGTTTCCACTTCCGCGGGCTTCATCATCCTCAATACATATAGGCCACCGATGATCACCAGACCCACGATCAGGACGATCGGCCAGATCCTGCGCTTTTTCTTGCGCCCTTCGGCATCGCGATTAATGCTGAGTTCTTTCAATAATTCGGCGGGACGTGACATGGAAACTCCAATCAATATCAAACTATGCGGGTAGTGTGCCTGAGCGGCAGGGGTGAATCACCTGACAAAAGTCAGGAAATTCGATAATCGTGGCAATTATCGTCAAGCCGGATGGTGGTAGCGTGAATGGGATGTAGGGTGGGCACTGCCCACCGCTCTTGAACTCCACGCAATAATTATTGGTGGGCCGCGCCCACCCTACGAGATAGAGGCTCAATTACACCATTGCGATTCGCAAGGCACCCCATCGTTGTTTCCGTCCATCTCGGTGTTCGGGCAATGTTTAATGTAATACGTTGCTTCTTCGCACGAAGTCATTTGCGAGCAATGGATCTTGCCCTCGCAGCTAAATCGACGTGTTACCGGTTCGGATTTGCTTGTTTGTGTCAAAGCACTGGCTTGCGGTGATGGCATCACCGATCTAGAGTCCGATTGCCGGATTTCCAACCACCAATACACTCCTGCACCAATCAGCAATAAAAAAATGATCCCGATCAATCCGAATGAATGCTTGTTTTCTTTCTGATTCGTGTGCCGCACTTTTTGCAGGAGTGGAAGACCAGGAAAAATAACGTTGATGGCTTTCTGGCCCTTTTCGTCCTTTGGCCCCAATTCGTATGTCACGAGATCGCCGATTTCAGGGATGTGCTTTTTATGACTCAACTGGCTGACGTGCACGAATATCTTTTCGCCACCGCCGTTCCAAATGATAAAGCCGAAACCACGGTCTGCATTCCATACACTGATCTTGCCTTGGTATCGCATCGGGAATAATTTCTCGTCGAATAGCTATCGTGGAATTATTTTCCGTACCGCGCTTTCAACATCTGATAAGCCGCACGCAAACCCTGCGCTTCACCACCGGCCGGGCGACCCGGGCGTTCGCCATCGTTCCAGCTATACACATCGACATGCGACCACACGATGTCTTCTTTCACGAAGCGTTCGAGATACAAGGCTGCGCTGATGCAGCCGGCCATTCTCGATGGCCCGGCATTTGCCAGATCGGCGATGTTGCTTTTCAGGTACGACAAATACGGACGCCATAAAGGCATGCGCCATACACGATCGGAAGTTTGTTCGCCGGCCTGCAAATAATCAGCGGCGAGTTTTTCGTTATTGCAAAACAGTGCCGGCAAATCCGGGCCGAGTGCGATACGTGCGGCACCGGTCAGCGTGGCAAAATCCATCAGCAATTCCGGCGATGACTCGCAGGCATACACGAGTGAATCACCCAGAACGACGCGGCCTTCGGCATCGGTATTGTCGATCTCAACACTCAAGCCGCTTCGGGTCACAATCACTTCGCCGGGACGAAATGCATTCGCACTGATGGCGTTTTCTACCGCAGGCACCAGGCATTGCAGTCGTACCGGTAAATTGGTCGCCATGATGAGTTGTGCGAGCCCCAGTGCATGCGCGGCACCGCCCATATCTTTTTTCATGTTGCGCATGCCGTCGGCGGCTTTGATATCGAGACCGCCGGTATCGAAACACACGCCTTTGCCGACGACCGAAATTTTCGGATGCGCTTCGTTGCCCCAGTTCAATTCGATCAAGCGTGGCGCGCGATGGCTCGCGCGACCGACGGCATGAATCGAGGGGAAATTTTGTTTCAGTAAATCCTCGCCGACAATACTATTTGCAGTGCCGCCGTAAGCCTGTGCCAGACGGATCGCCACTGCTTCCAGTTCTTCGGGTCCCATGTGTTCAGTCGGTGTGTTGACCAAATCGCGTACCAATGTCGTGGCTTTCAATAATGCAAATGCTTCGGAACTTTCATTCACCGATTCCAGACACAAACGTGCGACGGGTTTGGTTTCGATATAACGATTGAAGCGATAAGCACCCAGCCCCCAACTCAACATCGCAACTGACGCCTCCATTTTCAACGGCGATGTCGCGCTGATGCGATACGCATGTTGCGAAGGCAACATCGTCGGCAGATGCGATAGAGCGTAGGGGTCGTTCGCATCATTCACGCCGACGGCGACCATTTCCACATTGCCTTCGCTGCCGGGAATCGCTAAAAAAGTGCCGCCATTACCGTTGAATGAATGGGATGTCAGCCACGACTGAACATGCAAGGTTTGCTTATCACGCCATGCGTTGAACTCGCTGCGCTTCATCAATACCAATGAAACGGCATTGGCAATTTGATCGGGTGTGGCAAAGCAGGGCGGCAGGCTCATGTGATTTTTATTTCCAAGGGTACGTGTTCAACGTGTTCGAGATAGTCTGCTAGTTGGGTCAGGCAGGTAAATTGCAAATCCGGTGCGGCATACATCTCCGGCCAGCTTTCATTGCGGCGGTTGATCCAGCAACTGCGGAGTCCTGCACGTTGTGCGCCGACGACATCGAGCAAGGGATCGTCGCCGATATGCAAAACCTCGTGGGCATCGACGCCGAGGCGCTGCACGGTCGCATGAAAAATCGGCGCATCGGGTTTCGCATGGCCTTCGTTTCTGGCCGCGACAAAATGCACGAATTGGTCGGCGATGCCGATGCGGTGCAGATCCGCATTGCCATTGGTCAAGGCCGCTACCGGATAACGCGAAGTCAGGCGTTTCAATGCCGACAAGGCGTCCGGATAAAATTCGATATCGTTTCTGGCGGCGTAAAAAACTTCGAACGCGGCTTCGGCATGATGCTCGGCATCACCGCTTTCACGCAGTGCGTGCAGTAGCGAGAGTTTTCTTTGTGTCGTGAAATCGTGTTCGATGCCCGGATACATGTCGACGATATTGACCCGCAGCTCGCGCATTTTTTCCAGCGGAAATTTTTTCGCGGTATTCGGGCAATGCTCCCGAAGAAAAATATCCAGTGCCGATTCGGCACGTTCGATCACCGGCCA
>JAYUWO010000176.1:0-11009 GCA_043753545.1 Arenimonas sp. | reverse complement strand
GTCGAACTGTATTCGAAGTAATTTTTAGGAGTGTCGCTGTCCATGACGGTTTCCGCCCACCAGGTGCTGCGCCCACGCGGCCCCAATATCGAACGCCTCGGTCTCAATCGCGCAAAAGTGGTTATCGAACCACTAGAGCGCGGTTACGGTCACACGCTCGGCAATGCCTTGCGTCGCGTCCTTTTGTCGTCCATTCCCGGCTTTGCTATTACAGAAGTCGAGATGGATGGCGTGTTGCATGAATACACCACTGTTGAAGGCTTGCAAGAAGACGTACTCGAAGTTCTGTTGAACCTGAAAGACGTTGCCATTCGCATGCACAACACAGAATCCACAACGCTTAACCTGCAAGCCCAAGGCCCGGGTGTCATTACAGCCGCCGATATCAAGACCGACCATAACGTCGAAATCCTGAATCCAGAGCACGTGATTTGCACGCTGACCAAAGACACTGCGTTAAACATGCGCTTGAAGATCGAACGTGGATTCGGTTATCAGCCAGCGGCTGCACGTCGCCGTCCTGATGATGAAACCCGTACGATCGGTCGTCTGATGCTGGACGCCAGCTTTTCGCCAGTACGTCGTGTTGCCTATGCTGTCGAAGCCGCCCGCGTTGAACAACGCACCGACTTGGACAAATTGGTTCTGGATATCGAAACCAATGGCACCATTGATGCTGAAGACGCTATCCGTACTGCTGCTGATATCCTGACTGATCAACTGTCGGTATTCGGTGACTTTACCCAGCGCGATCGCAATGCTGCCAAGCCTGCGGCTTCTGGCGTTGATCCGGTGCTTCTGCGCCCGATCGATGATCTGGAACTGACCGTGCGTTCGGCAAACTGCCTGAAAGCGGAGAACATTTACTACATCGGTGATCTGGTACAGCGCACTGAAGTGGAATTACTGAAAACACCAAACCTCGGCAAGAAGTCACTCACTGAAATTAAAGAAGTGTTGGCCTCGCGCGCTTTGGCTCTCGGCATGAAGTTGGAAAACTGGCCACCCGCCGGTCTTCAACAAGGCATGATGGGCTGAGCCCGGATATTTAAGGAATACGACCATGCGCCACCAAAAATCAGGACGTAAATTTAGCCGTACCAGTTCACATCGCAAAGCGATGTTTACCAATATGGCAGCGTCTTTAATCAAGCACGAACTCATTCGCACCACTTTGCCAAAAGCAAAAGAACTGCGTCGCGTTGCCGAGCCGCTGATCACCATCGGTAAAGTCGATGGCCAGGCCAACCGCCGTCTCGCCATGTCGCGTCTTAGCGACAAGGAAGCAGTAGGCAAGTTGTTCGTTGAACTCGGTCCACGTTACAAGGAACGTCAAGGCGGTTATTTGCGCATCCTGAAATGCGGTTTCCGTGACGGCGATAATGCACCGATGGCTTATGTGGAATTAGTTGATCGTCCGGTTTCAGCGGTCGCAACTGCCGAATAAACGACAGCTTTAGCAACATTAAAAACCCGGCCCAGGCCGGGTTTTTTTTTCAAGCAGACTCGGGACAAAAAAGCTTGCAAATCTGCTTACTCATTAACATCCTTACTATGACGTAGATTCACTTTCTCAATGGTGTGAACTGCGTTACTGTCACAGTCAATCAATCAATCAAGTCAAGTTTAAAACATGAAACTCAATCCTTTTGCCTGGTCTTTCCGTATTCAATTTCTTTTCGGTTTTATCGTTTGCGCCGCATTGATAGGCTATGCCTTGTATGCCGATAAAATACTGGGTTTTGATGCATGCCCGTTATGTATTTTCCAACGGGTAGCTTTCGCTGCATTGGGTGTTGTTGGGTTGCTTGGGGCCTTGCATAGCCCTAAATCGCCTGGTGGCAGAGCGGTTTATGGTGTGCTTGCACTAATCGCCGGCGGTATTGGTATCTATCTGGCTGGTCATCATGTTTATTTGCAGCATCTCCCGTTGGATCAAGTGCCATCGTGTGGCCCAGGTTTGTCCTACATGATGGAAGCTATTCCCGGATACCTGGACTTGATCAAGGAAGTCCTGAAAGGGTCTGGTGAATGTGCAGAAGTGAACTGGAAATGGCTGGGCTTCTCGATGCCTGAGTGGACCTTGCTGTGTTTTGTTTTATTAACCCTCGGTGCCGTAATTGCAGCATTCAAAAAACGATCAGAGCAGTGATGAATTACAACCTTTCCCATAACGCAGCAATGAATATCGACGAATCCAGCATGAATAATTCAGATGTGAATACACAGAACTGGATGCCGACCTCTTGGCGCTCGCGTCCTGCGTTACAACAGCCGACCTATCCAGATTTGCCGGCACTTGAAGGTGTTCAGAATGAATTGGCCTGCCTGCCGCCATTGGTAACTTCTTGGGAAATTCTGGCGCTGAAAAAACAACTGGCCGAAGCGCAGGAAGGCAAACGTTTTCTACTGCAGGGTGGTGATTGCGCCGAAAGTTTTTCCGACTGCGAATCCGGGCTGATTTCTAATCGTCTGAAAGTTCTGTTGCAGATGAGTTTGGTGCTGGTGCATGGCCTCCGTTTGCCGGTTGTACGCGTCGGCCGCTTTGCCGGCCAGTATGCCAAACCCCGTTCGACCGATACAGAAACCAAAGATGGCATCACTTTGCCGAGCTATCGCGGTGATTTCATCAACCAACCCGAGTTCACCGAAGCCGCCCGTGTACCGGATCCGCGTCGCATGGTGAAAGGTCATGCACGTTCGGCGATGACAATGAATTTTGTACGAGCCTTGATCGATGGTGGTTTTGCCGACTTGCATCATCCGGAATATTGGGATCTCGATTGGGTAAGCCATTCACCGCTGTCGGATGAATATCACAAGATGGTCGCTGCGGTCGCCGACGCGGTTCGCTTCATGGAGACGATTTCCGGCGTGAATTTGCATAATCTGAATCGTGCCGACTTTTACACCTCGCATGAAGCATTATTACTGCCGTACGAAGAAGCCCTAACCCGAAAGGTGCCACGCCAGAACGGCTGGTTCAATTTATCGACCCACTTCCCGTGGATCGGCATGCGTACTGCCGATCTTGATGGTGCACATACCGAATATTTCCGTGGTATCCGCAATCCGATTGCGATCAAGATCGGCCCTTCGGTAACACCGGATCAATTGTTGAAATTGGCCGACGTTCTGAATCCGGAAAATGAAGCAGGCCGTCTCACCTTCATCCAGCGCATGGGTGCAGGTAAAGTTGCCGAGAAACTTCCGCCATTGGTCAAAGCCATACAGGCGGAAGGTAAAAAAGTACTTTGGGTTTGCGACCCGATGCACGGCAACACCGAAAGCACTTCAAACGGTTACAAAACCCGACGCTTCGATAATATTCGTAGCGAGCTGGATCAAAGTTTCGACGTACATGCAGCACTCGGCTCAAGACTGGGCGGCGTGCATCTGGAATTAACCGGCGAGAACGTTACCGAATGCCTCGGTGGCGCGCGTGAGCTTACCGAGATCGATCTTGAGCGTGCGTACACGAGTACGGTCGACCCTCGCATGAATTACGAACAGTCACTGGAAATTGCGATGCTGATTGTGCGCAAGCGTTCAACGCTTGGGCTAGAAGTTTAATTATTTTACGGTTCGTCTATATGCGTTTCATTATTTGTTTAGTTCTTTGTTTGGCCTTCACTACAAGTTGCCTTGCTTCGGAAACTGTTGCGGCTAACTCGTATTACGAATGTGCAGATATAGCGGCAAAAAACGTAGCTCCTCGTTATCCTGTTGAAGCACTGCGGGATGGCGTAGGAGGGGCAGTAATCATTGCAGTATGGTTAGATAAGTGCGGACGAGCCATAAAATCCGAAATTATCAAGAGTAGTGGCAATAAATTATTGAATGCAGCTGCGCTAGAGGCGGCTAATCAGTCAATATTTAAACCGGCAAACAGTGCTGAAGAATTATTGTTGCCAATAGAAGTGCCTTATACATTCACAGCAGACTCGAAGGTGCGATTTGAAAAAGCGGTATGGCCGGCAAGTCATAAAAAGGCCCATTTCATTTCAGATGAACTGCCAATGCAGTTTGATTCTGTACAAGCAGCTTTCGACAGCGTAATTAAGCAGCCGCATCGTTTAGTCAGTAAACAGCCTGTGCTGGATATGCGGCAGCTAAAAAATGGAAATGGCGATATTTGGCTATTTCTTGCTGATAATTCCACATATAAATTTAAAGTTGCCGCCCGTTATCAACGAACTCAGGCCGAGCAGCCCACGGTTAGCGTGCAAGTTTCATGCGATCAATCAATTAAAGACTGCGATGAAATGAAAGCAGGTTTGTTGAAAAGCGGCTTACCGCCGTTTGCAAAAAGCTTGAATCAATAATAAATACGAAGGGGTAATATTTTTTAGCGCCATAAATCCCACGCCAATTTTGCAATCAACAGCGTTACCACAATCAAGAAGAATGCCCGGATAAAACCCTGGCCTTTTTTAATCGCGATATGGCTGCCGACATAGCTGCCGATCATGTTTCCGATAATCAGCGGTATCGCCAGCACCCAGATCACAAAACCGGAAAAGAACAATATCGTCCACGAACTTAAATCGGCGGCGACGTTGCTGGCTTTTGATATGGCGGACGAGCGTAAAAAATCCATACCCATAATGCTGACGAAAGCAAACACCATCAGCGTTCCGGTACCTGGGCCGATCAAGCCATTATAGAAGCCACAGGCTGCACCAACACATGCCGCCGCAATACTTTCATGGTTGCCGTGGTAGCGCGGAACGTGCAGGTTGCCGAGATCTTTCTTGAATACTGTGTAGACAGCGAGCAACACACACATCGATAGCACGATCCATTTCAAAACTTCCTTGTCCATCGCTTTCGCGAATTGCACGCCGATGGCCGATGCAAGCAGGGCCGCGACGCAGGCCGGGACGACGATTTTCCAGGAGATGCTGACGCGGCGAAAATAATTCCACGCTGCGACGGTCGTGCCGGCAATCGAACTCGTGCGTTGCGTCGCAATCAACTGCAAGACATTAAAGCCGGGATGCAAATTGAGCATGGCAGGGGTGAGAATCAGGCCGCCGCCACCGACGATGCTATCGAGGAATCCGGCTGCGAAACCGGCGAGTGCTGTTAGCAGCCAAAGTGTTGTATCTATTTCCAATCGAGCACCAAGGTAATGATTGAATGTGGGTCCGGAAACTATCGAAGCGGTCGGGCCTAGAAGGCCCTACTACTATTTTTGGAGTAGCTCGGGATTGTGTTTTTGCAATACCCGCAAGATATCTTTTGCGATGGTGCTTAACGAGGACTCGCCGTAGCCCACATGATGAGCTGCGACTTTTCCATCGGGGTCGATGATCCACAAATTGGGCAGGCCTTTAACGCTGTAGCTATCGCCGATTACGCCTTTGCGATCATAAAGCGAGAGCAGTTTTTTATCCTTGATTTGTCGCATGACGCCATTGGCTTCACGCATATCTTCCTTGTAGTTGACTGCCATGATTTGAATAAAATCGGTGCCGACACTGTTTTGAATATGATTCAAGGCCGGTAGTTCTTTCAGGCAATAGCCGCACCAGGTCGCCCAAAAAGAGATAACGACAACTTTACCCTTGAATTGGTCAAGCCTGATTTCATCGCCTTTACCATTCTTGCCAAGCAAGTTGGGCGCTGCATCGCCATTTTTGAGCGCAGCCGATGTCGAGAAGGAAAATAGCAGGCAGAGTGAAAAAACAAATAGGCGCATCGTACTTCCCCGGTTTTTTATGATGATAGCCGAATGTGCTCGGTAACCGGAATTAAAAACCCGCCTTTCGGCGGGTTCGATATTTGAATTCACGTACCAAAAAATTAACCGCGATTAGCTTTCTTGCGATCATTCTCGGTGCGTTCTTTCTTGCGAAGACGAATCGCGACCGGGGTGACTTCGACCAGTTCGTCGTCGGAAATAAATTCCAGCGATTGTTCCAGGGAGAATTTAATCGCAGGCGTCAAACCTTCATCAAAATCCTTGCCGGAGGCGCGGAAGTTGGTGAGCTGCTTGGCGCGCAGGGCGTTGACCGTGAGGTCATTGTCCTTGGAATGGATGCCAACGATTTGGCCTTCGTAAATTTCTTCGCCTGGCTCCACCAGCAAACGGCCGCGTTCTTGCATGGCAATTTGCGCGTACGCAGGCGATGGGCCGGTTCCGTTGGAAATCATCACGCCGTTCTGGCGTTCGGCGATGGCGCCTTCCGAGCGTGGACCGAAATGATCGAACACATGGAACAGCAGACCGGTGCCGGCGGTAATGGTGCGGAATTCGGTTTGGAAGCCGATCAAGCCACGGGCCGGGATCATGAAGTCGATACGAACTCGGCCTTTGCCGTCCGGTTCCATATTGGTCATTTGCGCGCGGCGTTCACCGAGGCGCTGCATGACGCCGCCCTGGAATTGTTCTTCGAGATCCACGACCAGACTTTCGATCGGTTCCATTTTCACGCCATCAACCAATTTAATGATGACCTCAGGACGCGACACGGCCAATTCATAACCTTCACGGCGCATGGTTTCGATCAAGATCGACAAGTGCAATTCACCGCGGCCGCTGACTTTGAATTTATCGGCGTCTTCGGTTTCTTCCACTTTCAATGCGACGTTATGCATGGCTTCGCGTTGGAGACGATCACGTAACTGGCGCGAGGTCAGGAACTTGCCGCCGCTGCGGTCTTTATTGCCGGCAAATGGCGAATTGTTCACTTGGAAGGTCATGCTGATGGTCGGCTCATCGACGGTCAGCACGGGCAATTGTTCCGGTGTATCGACGGCGCAAACAGTCTCGGAAATACCAAGATTTTCGATGCCGCTGATCGCGATGATGTCGCCGGCGCCTGCTTCCGGCACGTCAATGCGTTCCAGGCCCATGAAGCCCATCACTTGCAGGACTTTACCGTTGCGAACTTTGCCTTCGCGATCAACGATGGCCACCGGCATATTGGTGCGGACTTTGCCGCGTTGCACGCGACCGGTACCGATGATGCCGACATAGTTGCTATAGCTCAGCGAGGTCACGCGCATCTGGAAAGGGCCTTCCATATCCACCGGCGGCGGCGAAACGTGGTCCACGATCGCCTGGAACAAGGTTGTCATGTCACCAGAGCGCACATCGGGGGTCAAACCGGCATAGCCATGCAGCGCCGAGGCGTAAACGGTATGGAAGTCGAGTTGGTCGTCGGTAGCACCGAGGCGGTCGAACAGATCAAAGGTTTGGTCCAATACCCAGTCCGGGCGCGCGCCGGGACGGTCAACCTTGTTGACCACGACGATGGGCTTGAAGCCCATCGCGAAAGCTTTCTGGGTGACGAAGCGGGTTTGCGGCATCGGGCCGTCCATTGCATCGACCAGAATCAATACGGAATCGACCATCGACAATACGCGCTCCACTTCGCCGCCGAAGTCGGCATGGCCCGGGGTATCGACGATATTGATGCGGTATTCCTCGCCTTCAGGCGATTTCCAGCGAATGGCGGTGTTCTTCGAAAGAATGGTAATGCCGCGCTCTTTTTCAAGATCGTTGCTGTCCATGACGCGTTCGGTGACGACGGCACGGTCACTGAAGGTGCCCGATTGTTGCAGCAACTTGTCAACGAGGGTGGTTTTGCCATGGTCAACGTGGGCGACGATAGCGACATTGCGGATTTTTTCAATAGACATGGCGATAGGGCGCCGATGAGCGCCAGACTGGTTGGGAAATTAGCCGCCGATTATAGCTGGAAACCGGCCCGAGGAGCTGAGTAATTGCTCCTTGTGGCAGAATAGGCGTCCAGAATTTACGAACAGCCACATAAGGACACCCTATGAGCGACTTGATTGCCACTTTTACCACCGCACGCGGCCCGATTCGCGTCCGTTTATTTGCCGATAAAGCCCCGGTTACCGTGGCAAACTTCGTGAACCTTGTGCAGCGGGGCTATTACAACGGCCTGAACTTCCATCGCGTGATTCCCGATTTCATGATTCAAGGTGGCTGCCCGCGCGGCACCGGCACCGGTGGCCCGGGTTACAAGTTTGAAGATGAGTGCCGAGCCGATGCACGTCATGACAAACCCGGTGTTTTGT
The DNA here is from genome assembly GCA_043753545.1 of Arenimonas sp. Taxonomy (GTDB): domain Bacteria; phylum Pseudomonadota; class Gammaproteobacteria; order Xanthomonadales; family Xanthomonadaceae; genus Arenimonas. The sequence continues at coordinate 2,954 of JAYUWO010000176.1, read as the reverse complement.
CGATGGCCAATGCCGGCCCTGGCACCAATGGTTCGCAATTTTTCATTACCCATACCGCCACCTCATGGCTGGATGGCAAGCACACCGTGTTTGGCGAAGTGATTGATAGTAATGATCAGAAAATAGTGGATGCCATCAAGGGCAGCGATGCGCTTGAAAGCATCACGATTGAAGGCGATGCTTCGGCATTGCTGGCTTCACAGGCAGCGCGTATTGCCGAGTGGAATAAAGTGCTTGATGCAGCGTAATTTTTATATTCATCTGAAATAAAAAACGGAGCCGGTGGCTCCGTTTTTTATTTGACTGTAGGAGGGGTTTATTTCACAAAGCGAAAGCTGTCGAACATCTTGTTGATCGCTGCAATATCCCGACCATAATAGTGTTCCTGTGGCGCGATCCAGTACATCACGTTCAAGCGGCCGTTTCTTTCAACAGCTCCGGCGGTACCTTTATAAATCAATCCGTTCTGGTTGGTCATCGTGACATCGAAACGTAATCCCTCGACATTGCCGTAGCGGGCTGGTCGCAGATTAGACGCCGATACTTTTGCAAAGCCGCCCTGGCGCCAGCCATCCAGCATGATGTTTTGAACTTCGTCAGGCCGCATGCCGGGCTTGAACCACGGGCCATCGGGGCGGCTTTTTCTTTCGCGGCCGGATAAAAATACGTGCTCGTTGGCTCTCACTTTCGATATGAAAACGAATTGATTCAAGGGGCTTCCGTCAATCGTCCAGAGCTGAGCACGCGGGAATTTCATGCGGGCCCAGTCCAGGCTTGAATCGACGGTCATGTCATTGAAAATAGTGATGCCTTCGCTGGCGGTTACCAGGCGGCCTTGCGATGCACAGGAAACCAACAGCAGGAGTAAGCAAGCGATCAGGATACGTGTGATCATATTTTTCATTTCGACGTCTCCATTTGCTTCAAATAGCTTTCGATAAAGCCGCGATCCTGTGCGTCGGGATCTCTTGCCAAATATACCTGCAGGTTTTTGATGGCATCGGGAAACTGGTTGTCATCGCGCAATGCCAGTCCGTGTTCGCGCCATGCTTGTGCCGGTGCTCCGGGTTTGTTAATGGCTTGCGCATACAAGCTTTTAGCTTGAAGACGATCATCATTTTTATTGCGCTGACGATAGGCCTCGCCGAGATAAAACGTGTACATGCCGGCATCATTCGGGTCGGCTGTTTTTCGAAGGTCACCGATGACCTGCACGGAGGTGTTGTACATCCGTCGCGTTAATTCGTTTTCCAGCCAATGCTGTAAAAACGGCATCGTGACTTTTCGATAGGCTTCGTGTCCGAGCTCCCTGCCGGGGATCGTGATGCGGGCAACGGATGCACGCACGTCTTCAACACGTTCTTTTGTTTGTGGATGGCTGGCAAAAGCAGGGAAGGGCTTTCCGTAATCGCGTGCATTTTCTTCCCGCAGCATGGCTTCCCATAAACGGATACTCGATGTCGGATCATATTGCTGTTCGGCAATAATGTTCATGCCGATTTGGTCGGCTTCCCGCTCATGCTCGCGGCTGAATTTCGCCATTGATGCGCCGCCGAGAATATTGGCAATCATGCCCGCCATTCCCGCACCGGCGCCGGCGCTCAGGATGCCGAATGTTCCCAGGAAAGCGCTATTTTTTTTCTGCTTACGCCATTGCTGGATACTGTGGCGTTTTTTGTAGTGACCAAATTCATGGCCGATAATCAGCGCAAGGTCGGACTCGTTTTGTATGCGCAGGAGTGCGCCGGTCCAGATCATCATCACGCCATTGGGTGCCATTGAAGCATTGAAAAACGGAAGGTCGATAATATAGATTCGCAAGTCCTTGCAGTAATCGCCGGTGACTTTGCAGGTAACATTTCTTACGTAATCGTTTAGTGCCGGATCGCGAACGAGAAACGGTGATTTTTTGAGATGCTCTTCCTGGCGGTCGATGATGTACCAAAGCTCGGCCTCATCGGTATTGGCGGCAGGTCTGTCGCCAGGTAGCGCATCCTCGTAAGTGACTTGTGCGTTCGCCGGCGTGTTTAATAGTACAAAGCATAAAGCCAGAAAAACCGCATGAAGATTTTTCACAGAGGGAATCCTTTCAGCATATTTTGAGCTGTTGTCGCGGCACCTTGTTCATCGCGCAAATCACCGGTCTGTTTTGCCAGAAAATTAAACCAGACCACCTGCCCGGTTCGAAGGTCTACCAGAGTCGTAACACCGATTTGCTGGCCGCCGCCGATATCGCCGCTGAGCAATAAAAGTCCGATGATGCGCAAGGCCGCCTGCCCGCTGCTGGTATAGCTATCGCGAACGTAGGTAAACAAAGCGTAATCGGCACCGGTCTGTTTTCTTATTTCTTCGACGCCGGGGCCAAAGGACCAATCGAGCTGCTTGTGTTTTTTGGTGGCGAGCTGGCCGCCCGGTGAAGTCGAAATCAGGATGCTGGAGGCAACGGCATAGTTGAGTCGAATGATCTGGCCTAAGCGCGATTCGGGTTCGAGATCTTTTGGAATCATGAAGTCCGGTAATTGTTTGATTCTTCCATTGTTTATTTTGTTTTTTACGGCTTGCGGATACAGCCGGCGTGCGGTCTCGGACCAGGCCTGGCGCGGCTCCTGTACGCCGCCTGCCAGGACTTCGGATAGTTCAATGTCCGGTTCAATCATCACCACGCTGCCCTCGATTTTGACAGGCTTGCCATCAGGGCCTTTCAGGACGCGGCTTTGCGTGTAAGCGAGACTGTCGAAACTCAATAACAAGAGCAGGGTGGCGACAAAACTGTAAAATCCTTTGCCGAAATGCGAGTTCTGCATGCTCATCTCCCCCGATGGTGTGACCCGAATTTAGCACCTCGCCTTGGCTTCGGCGATGGGCAGCTGTGATAAAATTCGGCGCGGCAAATCTTTCGTTTCAACCTCATTAAGGAATCGCAATGCTCGAACTCGCCAAACGCATGGGTCGCG
>JAYUWO010000175.1:0-32303 GCA_043753545.1 Arenimonas sp. | reverse complement strand
GCTGGTGCATGGTTTTGCCGGTTCAACATTCTCTTTTCGCGAATTGGCGCCTGCTCTTGCGAAAGCCGGGCATCCGGTAATCGCTGTCGATTTGCCGGGCTATGGTTACAGCCAGCGGAGTGCATTTAGCGGCACGGCAGCCGACGCTCTCTGGCAATTGCTGGAACTTGAAAGGCCGGGGCAGTCCTGGTGTCTGCTGGGGCATTCCATGGGGGCGAAACTGGTCGGACAAATGGCGGCGTTAAAGCCCGGGCGCGTGCAGGCGATTGCCTATTCGAATGGTTCGCCACTAGTTTCGTCCGAACGTCGAAAAAAGTGGTTCTCCTCTTCAAGTTTTGTCCGCAGCGCAGCGATTCGCTGGGTCGAGAAGTATTATTTGAACGAGAAAAAATTTGTCGAAGTCCTCGGCAAAGCCTATGCACGTCCGGCGAGCCGCGAAGAAGCGCAGGGCTATCTAAAGCCCTTGCTGATTCCAGGTACTGTTAAGGCAGCATTTTCGGGTTACGCAAAAAAATGGTCCGACGATACGAGTGCGTCCCAGATAAGCAAAATCCCCAGCCTAATTGTCTGGGGTAACAAAGACACTTGGGTCAAACCTGAAGTTGGGCAGACGCTGGCGAAAAACATTCCGTCGGCCAAATTCGTGATGATCGATGGAGCGGGCCATTGCCCGATCGAGACCCACTTCGAAAAAGTATTGCCGCTGGTAGTCGAAAAGTTCTCAGCGAATGCTAAAACAGCGAAAGCGCAATAAGTTCGCGTACGGGGGCAAAGCTCCGGCGGTGTTCGGGGCAGGGGCCATGTAATTTAAGGTTCTCGAAATGCGCTGCCGTTGGATAGCCCTTGTGTTGGGCGAATTCATACTGCGGAAATTGCTGATGTAGTTTGAGCATGTAGGCATCGCGTGCAACCTTGGCCAGAATCGATGCCGCCATAATGCAGGTTTCCCTGGCATCGCCTTTGACTAGCGCCTCGGCCGAGCAGGGTAGTCCTGGCGGGACTTTATTGCCGTCAATGAGCGCATGCTGTGGCTGGATGTTTAGCTCGCTAACGGCCCTTCTCATGCCTTCCATCGTGGCCTTGAAAATATTCAGACGGTCGATGTCCGCAGCCTCGATAAAGATGATTTTCCAGGCCAGTGAATATTGCTGGATCAAAGGGAAGAGCTCCTGGCGCTTTTTTTCCGAGAGTGCCTTCGAATCCCCCAGTCCGGTGATCGGATTCCTTGGATCAAGAATCACCGCGGCGCAGACGACAGGCCCTGCCAGAGGGCCGCGTCCCGCCTCGTCTACACCGGCAACCAGACGGTGGCTTTTACTCATGGCTTGTTCGCAAGCTCAAGCACGACGTCTGCTGCCAGATGGTTGGCGTCGCGACGCAAATTCTGGTGAATCTGTGTGAATTTCTGCATCAATGGCGCGTAATTTTCTGGCGAGTCCAGCATCGGCTTAATCGCATCGGCGATATTGCCGGCCGTGCAGTTTTCCTGCATCAATTCAGGTACGACGGCTTCATTCGCCAGTACATTCGGCAGGCTGTAATGGGTGATTTTCATCAGGCCAAAAGTTTTTACGATGAAATACGTCAGCCAGGAAATACGATACGCGACTACCATTGGTCGTTTTGCCAGCAAGGCTTCCAGGGCAGCAGTGCCTGATGCCAGCAGAATTGCGTTGGCGGCAATCATTGCTTCGTGTGCACGGCCATCGCTGATTTGCAGATTCGAAGCGGTTTTGTCTTTTAACAGTGCTTCGATGCCATCACGACAAGTTTGATTGGCCGCCGGAATTACAAAATGAAGTTCCGGATCAGTGCTCTGCAACAAAGCCATCGCATCGAGGAAGACCGGCAGTAATCGCTGGATTTCGCTCAGGCGGCTACCGGGTAATACCGCAAGGATTTTCTTGTCTTGCGGAAGTTTGAGCAGTTCGCGTGCAAGCGTTTTATCCGGAACTAGATCAAAGCGATCTGCAATCGGATGCCCGACAAAATCGGCAGCGATTTGGTAACGGGCGTAGATCGGTGGTTCCATCGGAAATAGACACAGAACTCGATCGGCGGAATCGCCTATTTTCTTCGCGCGTGACTCGCGCCAGGCCCAAACCGAAGGGCTGACATAATGCACGGTCTTGATACCTTTTCGCTTAAGTTTTTTCTCGAGGCCTAGATTGAAGTCAGGTGCATCGATGCCGATAAAGACATCCGGTTGCCAATCTATTATTCGTTCAAAAATACTGTATCGAAGGCGTAGCAGACGAGGTAGGTGCTTCAGAACTTCGACCAGACCCATGACGGCCAATTCCTGGCTGTCATGCCAGGCTTTGATACCCGCCTGACGCATGAGGTTGCCACCGATGCCGGCGAATTCGGCATTGGGGTAACGCGATTTTATTTCTGCAATCAGTCCGGCACCGAGTTGATCGCCGGACGCTTCGCCCGCTATCAAGGCAAATCGAAGCGGCTTTTTCGATGTCGTCGTTTCGGCCACAACCTAGCGGAGAATGCCGCGATCGCTGCGATTGATGAACTCCAGCATCAGGCCGACGTCGGCCGAAGTCGCCGCACTTAGTGCGAGCTCGTCTTTTATATCGGCCATCGGTTTGCCCGACATAAACACGGTGCGATAGGCCTTTTTAATGGCGCTGATACGTTCGGCATCGAAGCCGCGGCGTTTCAGACCTTCGGAATTGATTCCGCGTGCTTCGGCGTATTTGTCGGCCACCATCACGAATGGCGGCACATCGGCATTGATCAAACTTCCCATGCCAACAAAAGCGTGCGCCCCGATTTTGCAGAATTGATGCACGCCGACAAAGCCGCCGAGAATTACCCAATCTTCAACAATGGCATGGCCGGCGAGCGTGGCGTTATTGGCGAAAATCGTGTTGTTGCCGACCTGACAGTCATGAGCGATATGGACATAAGCCATTATCCAGTTATCGTTGCCTATACGCGTAGTGCCGCCGCCATCGGCAGTGCCGCGGCTGAAGGTAGTGAATTCGCGGATGGTATTGCGGTCGCCGATGACCAGATCGGCGTCTTCGCCGAAAAATTTCTTGTCCTGCGGGTCGCCACCAATAATGGCGTGCGAATAAATTTTATTCTCGCGCCCGATTCTGGCCGGGCCTTGTATGACGCAATGTGAACCAATGCTGGTGTCATCGCCAATTTCAACACGTGCGCCAACGATGGAATACGCACCGATGGAAACATTGGCACCGATTTTCGCACTTGCATCAACGAGAGCTGTCGCATGAATCATCAAGCTTTACCTTCCGCACACAGAATGTCGGCACTGGCTGCAACCTTGCCATCAACACGCGCCACGCATTCATACATCGCCATGTTGCGGATGGTGCGCTTCAGCACAACTTCGATATCCAGTTGATCGCCGGGCACGACCATTTTTGAAAAACGTGCGTTATCAACTTTAACCAGATAAAACAGTTTCTCCGATTTTTCGGGTGTTTCTTCCAGCGAAAGTTGAGTCAACAATCCACCGGCTTGCGCCATGGCTTCAACGACCAGCACGCCCGGCATAACAGGATGGCCGGGGAAGTGGCCCTGAAAAAAAGGTTCATTGATCGTGACATTTTTGATGGCACGGATGCGTTTATTCGGTTCTAGCTCGATCACGCGGTCCACCAGAAGAAAGGGGTAGCGATGCGGCAATATCGACTGGATTTTGATGACGTCGACGGGCAGGGTGATGCTCATGGTTAATCTTCTTTTGGAGTAATTCTTTTAATTTTACGCGCCATTTCATCGAGTTGCTTGAAGCGGGCGGCATTTTTTCGCCATTCGCGGCTTTCCTGCAAGGGCGTGCCGGAGGTGTATTCGCCGGGTTCGTCGATGGAGTGTGTGACCAGACTGAAGGCGTTGATACGCACCTTGTCGCAAATTTCGATATGCCCGACGATACCGGCGGCACCGCCGATCAGGCAGTAACGGCCAATTTTCGCCGAGCCTGCCACCGCGACTGCGCCGGCAATGGCGGTATGCGCACCAATTTGTACGTTGTGGCCGATTTGTATCTGGTTATCGAGGCGGACGTCTTCTTCGAGAACGGTATCGCCGAGTGCACCGCGATCGATCGTGGTATTTGCGCCGATCTCACAATCATCGCCAATGACAACGCCACCGAGCTGCGGCACTTTCAACCAGTTACCGGATTCCATCGCGAGACCAAACCCTTCTGCACCGATCACGGCTCCCGGGTGGATCAGGACGCGCTGCCCGAGTGTGACGCGTGCTACCAGTGTTACGCGCGCTACGAGCTGACTATAAGCACCTATGCGGCAATTATCACCAATCACGCAGCCGGGCCCGATAACGGTGTTTGCTTCGATGTGGGTATTCGCCCCAATGCTGACGAACGGGCCGACACTGGCGAAAGGATCGATTACGGCACTCGGATCAATCACCGCATTCGGGTGGATGCCTGATTTGACCACAGTCTTTGTTTCAAACAAGGCGGAAATCTTGGCGAAAGCAACGTAGGGATCTTTTGCGATCAGACAAGGGACCGATGCAAGCGAGGCATCGGCTTCCCGCAAAATAATGGCTGCCGCTTGCGTCTGGGCTAACTGTTTCCGATAAAGGGAATTTGCCAGAAAACTAATCTGGTCTTTATTGGCTGTCGCCAAAGGAGCAACGCCGATAACAAATGTATCGGCGTTTCCAATGACCTTCAGGTCAAACTTTTCAGCGAGCTGCGCGAGCGTATATCGGGCGCCTGACATAACAGGCCCCCGACTTAGAACGACTGGCCGAAGCTGAACTGCAGGCGTTCGATTTTATCGCCTTCTTCGCTACGCAATGGAGCCGAGTAGCTAATGGTGATTGGGCCAATAGGTGCTTGCCATTGCAAGGCGACACCGGTTGAAACACGTAGCTCGCTAGCATTGAAATCACTTGGGGTTTTGTAAACGTTACCGAAATCGAGAAACGCTGAAAGCCTTGTCCCCCGCGACTTGCTGAAAAGTTTCGGGAACAGCAATTCAACACTGCCAACGGTTTTGAGACCACCCCCCAGAGGCTGCCTGAAGTCGTTCTGGAGCAGGAAAGGGCCTAGACTATTTTGTTCGAAACCACGCACCGAGTTTGGACCGCCGGCATAGAAATGCTGAAAAAAGGGCAGTCCGCATTTGCTTGTGGTACCCGCAACGATACTTCCGGAAGAGTCATAGTCGGAACACAGAAACTCGGCGGTCTTACCATAGCTGTCGCCATAGCCGATATCGGCACTAAGTTTCAGGACCAGCCAACTATTGAGGGGCTTGAAATGTTCGAATTGATATTGCAGTTTGTAGTATTCCAGGTCACTGCCCGGCAAAACAATTTCGGCGCCGACCCGGTGATAGGTGCCGCGCGTCGGTAATAGAAAGTCATTTCTTGTGTCGCGGGCCCAAGAGGCACGGGCACGCCAAGCATTGATATTCCATTGACGGAAAGGACTGCAAGTGCTAGATGTCAATGTGCAGTCAACTGGAACGGGGGTGTCAGTGGTGCTCGGGTCAGCGTCATCATTGTCAATCGGGGGATTACCAACGCCACTTAAGCCGTCATCGTCAACGTGACGAAAGGGCCCGCGTTCGCGATCTCCCAAAGTACTTCTTAGATAATTTATGAGCGTATATGGCGTCGAGTCATCTTGGGTGGATATTTGATTGCGATCGATACCTAGAGCAAACTGGACAGTGTCGGTTTCAGTCAGTGGAATACCAAACGTAGCTTCACCGGATGCAGTTTTCCCGTTGTAGCGAGTAATGCCGTTATCTTCGTTGCTATTGGCGCTGCCCTGATTATTGTCGGAATAATTAATGTTATAGCCGACACTGATGCCATCGTCGGTAAAATAAGGGTCGAAATAGCTGAAATTAATGCGATTGGAGTAGGCGTTTGTTTGCAAGGTGACGCCCAATCGATTGCCGGTACCGAGGAAATTGTTTTCGTTCAGCTGTACATTGGTGGTCAGCCCATAAAGAGCTTGATAACCGAGTCCGAACACAAAGCTACCCGAGTTTCGTTCTTTGACGTTAATAACCACGTCGACCTGGTCGGTGTTGCTTGAGACTTCGGGGGTTTCGATATCAACGCTTTCGAAGAAGCCAAGGCGTTGCAGTCGAATCTTCGAGCGATCAAGCGCCGCCTGTGAGTACCAAGAGCCTTCAAATTGTCGCATTTCCCGACGCAATACCTCATCTGAAGTTCTTACGTTACCCACATAACGAATACGACGGACCTGTACGCGCGGGCCTGGCTCGACGACAAAATTGATGCCGAGGGTTTTAGCTTCGCGATTAATATCGGGAACGGGATTTACCTTGGCAAACGCATAGCCAATATTGCCGAGCGTCGATGTAATTGCGTCAGAAGTGAACTCGAGACGGGCACGGGAAAAAGTATCGCCCTCTTTTACCAGTAGCAGTTTGTTGAGCTCTTCAACCGGAAGCACGGTGTCGCCAGAAATACGGACGCTGGATATTTTGTAAACGTCACCTTCTGCCAAGTTCGCCGAGAGGAAAATGTCCTTCTTGTCTGGCGAAATAGCGACTTGGGTAGATTCGATATTGAAATCGGCGTAACCCCGGTCGAGGTAGAAATTGGAAAGTTTTTCAAGATCGCCAGATACTTTTTCGCGGGAATATTGGTCGTCGCGGCGATACCATGAAAGCCAGTTGCTGGTGCCGGATTCCCAGGACTCGCGAAGCTCCGCATCGGTGAATTTTTCGTTGCCGACCAGATTGATATCGCGAATGCGTGTTGCCTTGCCTTCGGTAATATTCAGTGTAATGTCGACCCGGTTGCGATCAAGTTGTGTGACTTCAGGAACGACGGTGGCATTGTACTTGCCGCGATTATTGTACTGGCGGTTTAGCTCTTGGGTGATCTTGTCAAGATTGACGGGGTTGAAGGTTTCGCCTTCGGCAACCCCCACACTTTTCAGACCTTTTTCCAGTTCTTCGGTTTTGAGTTCTTTATTGCCTACCAGGGTGACTGCATTGATGGCGGGACGTTCCCGAACCGTAATCACCAGAATATCGCCTTGGCGTTCAAGTTTCACGTCAGCGAAGAATCCTGTTTTGTACAAGGCACGAATGGCGGCAGCCGATTGGCTTGACGTCATCGTTTCGCCTTTCTCGACCGGCAGATAGCTGTAAACCGTACCGGCTGAAATCCGTTGCAGGCCTTCGACCCGGATATCGCTGACCGTAAAAGCTTCAATCGATTGAGCGCTTACGGGGCCAGCCAGGGCGGCTGCAAGGGCGAGACTCAGGATGTGGTGACGGGCGATAGGTCGCTTCATTGATTAATCCAAAATGGAGGCGAGGGTATCGCCAAAGTTAACGGGTAAATTCATGAACAATTCAACACTTGATTGATACACATCAATTCGAAAATAGACGGGCAAAATCATTGTAATGCGCAAGCAACATCAAGCCAGCCAAAAGTACCAGGCCGATAAACTGCCCGGCCATCTGGATACGCTCTGCCACGGGATGGCCCGTCACTAGCTCAATCAGGTAATACAGCAGATGTCCGCCATCCAGTACCGGGATTGGCAGTAGATTCATAATGCAAAGGCTCAGCGAAAAGAACGCCAGAAACCCCAAAAATGAACCGATACTCGTGCTGGCTTCCTGATTAGCCACCTGTGCAACGGTTATTGTACCAGAGACGTTTTTAACTGAGGCTTCTCCGCTGATAAGCCGTTTCAGCATTGAAAAAGTGGTGCGGGTCATTTCCCAGGTCTGCTGAAACGACTTGCCGATGGCTTCTATCGGCCCGTAACGCAGGAGAGTCTGCTTGGGAGCTGCCGCCGCCCAGCCGATACCGATTTGCCATTTCCCCTCGGCCTGTCGAGCTTCGATGCCCAGGAGGGACTTGGTCTTGTCGATGAGGCCTGGCTCGGGCGTCACAAATTTTGGTTGTATGAAGACTTCCCGGGTTTGTCCGTCTCGAAGGAAGAAGATATTGAGTGATTGGCCGGCCTTCGCCTGTTGCTTGATGGCGGGCGTCATTTGGGCCGAATCAGTGATCTCGACCGAGCCGATTCTGGTAATCCGGTCGCCGACTTCGAGACGACCCACCGATGCGCCGTCCGGGACCAATAAATCCACAACGGCAGGTCGAGCTTTCGATGTTGCTTTGATGCCTACCGCCTGGAATATTTTCGTCTGGTCGAAGTCGACGGGCAGCTGGCTCAGTTTGAGGATGCTTTTTCTTTGATTGCCGGAGGCGTCTTTCAACACGATTTCAATATCGCGTCGATCAATAGATGCCAACATCAGCGGCGCAACGACCTGCGTAAGCGTCGGCGTATCGGTGTTATCGACTCGAAGCAGAATATCGCCATTGCGAATTCCGGCCTCGGCAGCGATGCCGGTGCCATCGCCCATTTCGGGCACGTAGTCGGGTTTGCCAAAAACAAACATTCCCCAGTAAAAAACCAGACAAAGCAATAAGTTTGCCAGCGGGCCGGCAGCGATAATCGCTATGCGTTTGCCAACCCGTTGTTGATTAAAGGCAAATTGGCGTTCCGACGGCAGCACCGAATCATCGCGTTCGTCCAGCATTTTGACGTAGCCACCCAAAGGAATCAGGGCAATCTGGAATTCAGTTCCGTGTTTATCGGTGCGTGACCAAAGCTTGCGACCGAAACCTACCGAGAACTTGAGCACTTTGACGCCACACCAGCGGGCAACGACGTAATGGCCGAACTCGTGAAAAGTCACCAGCACGCCAATCGTGACAATAAGCCACCAAAATGATCCGAAGAATTCGTTCATTGGGTACCCATCTTGTTCACGAACTCCTGACCCTTGGCACGGGCTTGTTGATCAACGGCCAGTAGGACATCGAGATCGCGAACAGGTTCCGCAGAAATGGCAGAAAGTGTTGCATCGATGACATTGGCGATATCGAGAAAGCCTAATTTTTCGTTGAGAAATGCCGCCACGGCAACTTCATTTGCGGCATTCAGGATGGTGGGTGCTGTGCCACCGAGCTTGAGTGCTGCAAAAGCCAATGCCAGGCAGGGGAATACATCGGTATCGGCTTCTTCAAAATCAAAACGCGACAAGGCAATCAAATCGAGCGGTGCAACACCAGAGTCAATTCGTTCGGGCCATGATAAACCGTAGGCAATCGCAGTTCGCATATCCGGATTACCCAATTGCGCCAATACCGAACCATCCACGTAATCGACCAGTGAATGAATGATGCTTTGTGGATGAACGACGACTTCGATTTTTTCAGCGCCAATATTAAACAGATGGTGTGCCTCGATGACTTCCAGGCCTTTGTTCATCAGCGTTGCGGAATCCACGGAAATTTTTCTTCCCATCACCCAGTTGGGATGGGCGCAGGCCTGAGCCGGTGTGATTGAAGCCAGCGACTCGCGGGTGCGCCCGCGAAACGGGCCGCCGGAGGCGGTCAACAGCAAGCGGCGAACAGCATGATGATTTCCATCTGCCGGCATGCATTGATAGATGGCATTGTGCTCGCTATCGATCGGCAGGATTTCCGCGTTGTTTTCGCGGGCAGTTCGCATCAGGATTTCGCCGGCGACGACGACCGATTCCTTGTTTGCCAACAATAGGCGTTTACCGGCGCCCGCTGCTGCGAGGGTTGATGGCATCCCGGCAGCGCCGACAATGGCGGCTAACACGGTATCGAATTGCGAAGCTGTGGCGACCTCGCACAATGCATCGGGGCCGGCCATTGCCTTTGTGGCAAGCCCCATTTTTTTCAAGCCGTCACGCAATGCCGGGTAGCCCTCGGGTTCAGCGATAACCGCAATATCGGGTTTGAACTTGGCACAAAGTTTTAATAGATCATCGACTTTCGAGTGGGCACTCAGGGCGGCGGCGCGATATTTGTCGGGATGTCGGGCAATCACGTCCAGAGTCGATAAACCAATCGAACCGGTCGCGCCGAGCAGGGCGATATTTTTTATAGTTCCAGCCATGATTTGCCAATGACAAAAATCGGCAACACCGCCAACAGGCTATCAAGGCGATCCATCAAGCCCCCGTGTCCTGGAATCAAATCACTGGAATCCTTGTGTCCGGAATGACGCTTCATCAGGCTTTCGAAAAGGTCGCCGATCACAGAAAAAAACATCGTGACCAAGGTGAGAAACAGCAGCCAGTGTAATTCCGACCAATCCAGAAACAGCCAGGATTGGTTCGCCGCGACAGCCAGCAATAAAATTGCGACCACGCCACCGATCACGCCTTCCCAACTTTTACCAGGACTGATGCGAGGAGCCAGTTTGGTTTTTCCATATCGAACGCCGGCAAAGTAGGCGCCACTATCGGCAGCCCAGGCGATGGCGAGCGCGAATAGTGCCCAGCGTGGACCAAGATCACTGCTGCCGTGCAGCCAGGAAAGTGCACACCAGGCAGGAATGACGCTCAAGCTGCCGGCCAATAGTTTGATACTGCGATTCAGCGAAGTATCGGCCTTGGCAAATTCAAATCGCCATAGCCAGAGGCAGACAAATATCCACCAGATGGCACCGATCAAGCTGATGAGTTTCAAACCAAACAAACCACGGCCACTGCCCCAGGCGAGGGCGAGCATCATCAAGGCATTGCCGGCAACATAAAGCGAGCGGGGGATATTGTCGGTGAGCCCGGACAGCGCAGACCACTCCCAAAGACCTGCAAGCAAAATGGCAGCTACAAATGCTGCCAGATAGGGGGTTGGTAGATAGTAAACGGCACCAATGGCGACGGGTGCCATTAGCAGTGCGGTGATGATTCGGGTGCGACGACTACTCACGCGGCATCCCCGGGCCGTACTTGCGCACTGGTCAAGCCAAAACGTCTTTCACGGGTTACAAAATCATCCATGGCTTGTTGCAATGTAATTTCATCCAGATCGGGCCAAAGGGTTTCAGTAAACCACATTTCGGTATAAGCCAATTGCCACAATAAAAAATTGCTGATGCGCAGATCGCCACCGGTGCGAATAAACAAGTCGGGTGCGGCCTGGTCGGCCAGTGAGATGCGCGAAGCAAGCATGGCTTCATCGATGTGATCGACGCTTATTTTTCCATCGACCACGTCCTGCGCCAATGAGCGTGCCGCTTGCGTGATGTCGGCCCGCCCGCCGTATCCGGCGGCGATGTTCATGTTCAATTGGTGATTATTCTTTGTCAGCGTTTCGGCGCGGATCATTCTTTCGCGAATCGTTTCGGGAAATTCTTTTCTATCTCCGATGAAGGTGATGCGCACGCCGCGACGATGCAGTTCTTCCACTTCGCTATCGAGCATATGGAGAAACAGTTTCATCAACGCGCCGACTTCTTCGGCGGGCCGATTCCAGTTTTCGCTGGAAAATGCGAACAGAGTGAGACTCTCAATGCCGCGATTGATGCAGAACTCCATGCAAACACGGACCGCTTTCGCGCCGGCGCGGTGCCCAAGACTGCGCGGACGATGGCGGCGTTCGGCCCATCGACCATTGCCGTCCATGATGACGGCAAGGTGTTTCGGCATTTGTCTAGAAGAAGCATTCATGCAGTGGGCAAAGCCTTAAACCGCCATCAGTTCTTGCTCTTTTGCTTTCACCACATCGTCAATGTCTCTGACGGCCTTGTCGGTGATTTTTTGCACATCGTCTTCCGCAGCACGCACTTCATCTTCGGTTGCGGTTTTCTGTTTCAGCATTTCCTTGATGTGTTGAATGGCATCGCGACGAACATTGCGAATCGCGATTTTGGAATCTTCTCCGTCGCCATGCACCTGTTTGGAGAGCTGCTTGCGGCGTTCTTCGGTGAGCGGCGGAAGGTTGATGCGGATAATCTGGCCGGCAGTGTTCGGGGTCAAACCCAGATCCGAAGCCAAAATCGCTTTTTCCACGGCGGCGACCATGGGTTTTTCCCAAGGAGTAATGACCAAAGAACGGGCGTCGGCCACGGCGATGGTGGCAACTTGCGAAAGCGGCATTTCGGAGCCGTAATAATTCACTTTGAGGTGATCCACGATGGCAGTCGTGGCACGGCCCGTACGCAACTTGGTGAGATCCTGACGCAGCGCTTCCACACTTTTGGTCATTCGGGTCTGGGCATCTTTTTTAATGTCGATCAGGGACATGGGACTTACCTAAAACATATTGACGTTCGATTATAGCCGCTGGAGCGTGGCTTGGGGGTGCCTAATCCCCCTGAAACAGGCTTGCAGACAGTGTTAGGCGTGAACCAGGGTGCCGATTTCTTCGCCACGCAATATGCGCATCAAGGCGCCGGGTTGCATCATGTCGTAAATACGCAAAGGCACACGATTGTCGCGGCAAAGCGCAAAAGCGGCGGTGTCCATGACCTGTAAATTGCGGGCAATCACTTCGTCATAGGTCAGGTTTTCGAAACGCTTGGCATTCGGATACTTTTTCGGGTCGGCATCGTAAATGCCATCGACCTTGGTGGCTTTGAGCAACAAATCGGCTCCGATTTCGGTGGCGCGCAGGGCGGCAGCCGAATCCGTGGTGAAAAACGGGTTGCCGGTGCCGGCAGCGAAAATCGCGATGCGACCTTTTTCCAGATGGCGGATGGCACGGCGGCGAATATAGTCCTCGCAGACTTCATTGATCTTGATGGCACTCATCACGCGCGAGTAGGCGCCGTGTTTTTCCAGGGCATCGGCCATGGCCAGTGCATTGATGACGGTGGCCAGCATGCCCATATGGTCGCCGGTGACCCTATCCATGCCGTTTTCAGCAAGCCCGGCACCACGGAAAATATTGCCGCCGCCAATGACCAAGCCGATTTGTGCACCGGCTTTTTGCGCCTCGATGATGTCCTTCGCCATCGCATTGATCACGATCGGGTCGATACCGTAGTTTTCATTGCCCATCAGGGCTTCACCGGACAATTTCAGCACGACGCGACGGTATTTCAGGGGCGAGGGGCTCATTGATCAGACTCCGGTATGGGCAAACAGCGGAAGTTTAGCGGATTTGGCCCTTGGCTGTCGCGTTCAAACGCTATTTTCCGGTAGCGCGCTCGAAAACCACATAGATTTTTTTGGCGGTTTCCAGTGTTTCCCAGGTGCCCTTGAAACCGGCGGCAATCACGAAATTGTCCCCCGGCCCGACGATAACGCTCGTGCCTGCCTCATCGGTAATGCGTATGCGGCCCTGCAAAATATGACAGAACTCATACTCGCTATAACTTACTCGCCAAAGTGCCGGCGCTCCCTCCCAGATGCCGCAGTGAAATTCGCTTCCCGGGTCGGAAAACATGTTGAGTGTCGATTGCGCCGATTCGCCTTTGATTAACTTTTCCGGAGCCACCTGGTAATCGGTGCGTTCGGCTTTTTCGGCAGAAAAAGGTATGAAGTGTTCTGGCGTCATTGCTACAGTCCCTTCCTGTTGAATTTCTTTCTCGAATATATCGCATCGTCAATGACGAGCGGCAGCGCAATCAAGCAGTACAAAACCGGACTTTATTTTCTGGCAAGCTCGACGCAGGTTTTTCCGTTTTGTTTGGACAGACACAGGGCAGCATCGACGGCGGCAATTCATATCAAGAAGCTTGTGCCGCCAATGCCTTGGAATGCATGGGTATTTAAAACTTGATACATCGCACGATCAAATGCAATACGTCTATGCGATCTCTTATTTTTTTCAGATTTTCTTTCGGCTGGTAAATGCGTTGCCTGTTTTCATTGGACATACATGCAGAACACCCGCATCGCGGGTGTTCTGTGTTTGCCGTTGGAAGGAATGGCTAGTTCATCAGATTGCGGGTTTTCACGGCTGCCCAGGCAATGAATCCAAAGCCCAACATCCAGCCAACATCAACAGGATGCCCGGTCGCATAGGTTTCCTGTCCGACAAGGTAGGTGTAAGCCTGGTTGGCAATGAAATAAAGCAAAATGCCGATCACCACATACCACCATGCCTTGCCGACTTCGCCACCGCTAAAGGACGAGGCGGTCAATATGGTTACCGCAAGCAAGACCGGATCAAAAACGAGATATCCGATGGCGGTGGCTTTCATCGCGAGATCGGGATCCATAACTCCCTCCCAGTTTGCCTTATAGGCAAAATATCCCGACACCAGCAGCAGCACCAAGGCCAGAATCATGCCCCATACAGGAGTTTCGAGACCGAGCGATTTTTTGAAAATCAATAGTCCTACAATAATGAATGGCCCCGTTAACAGGTAGCCGATATCCGAGTAATAAGGATAGGGCGTTTCGGCCCCGGCATTCAGTAGTGGATACGCACCGAAGATCGTTGCGCCGATTCCCCAGGCAAGAACGCCGGTACCAATCGCGGCCCATACTTTTCGAAGCGGGCTTTGATCGGGAAAAGCACTCATCGCGCTAAAGCAAAGAAATGCAGCAATCAAACTCGACAAGGTTTGTAACGCATTTGAGTAATAAAGTCGAAATTGTAGATCGGTCCCCATCAAAGGAAAAACCGTCAACAACATTGTCGCGCCAACCCAGATAACCGCCCCTAACTTTGACATAGTGCCCATACAAATCTCCCCCTGAGAATACGTTGTGAAAGCAGTTGTTTCGTTAAAACTCTTTATCTATAAAAATCCCGGCAATAAATCGAGTGAATGCTTAAGCTAATTTGTCGTAAATCGGCTTGAATAATTCATCTGCTTTTTTTGGGCCCAGCATCATGTTGGCATGGGCTTTGCACTTGTCCAGAAAATCCACCGGAAATTGATGTGGCGGCGAGGTCAACGCAATATCCTCGACTTTTTTTCCCGCGCTCGAACCATAAAGCGTTTCGAGTATCTGCGTGACATCGTGCTGCATGGCAACATGGGAGTAAAACACATGCGCTTTCGCGGCGGCGACATGTTCCATGGCAGAGGGTGCTTCGGCGACGGGTTCTGGCTCAGGTGTCGCTACCACGAAATTTTCCGGATTTAGTCTGTCCAGTGCTTCGTCAAGCGAGCATACGCCGGAGGGATCGCTTGAAAGGTCCATCTGTGTAGCAGGCAATGACATGACTTTGGTGATGCGCAGTGACGGAATTTCGCCGAGTGCATCGCTGGTCGATTTGCCTTGATAACTAATCGAGCAGGAATGGCCCTCGCTGATGGAAAAGAATCCAGAATGCATCTGGCTGTCGTCATTGCTCGTGAAATAGAAGAAAAGTTTAGCTGATTTGCTATTTTGTTTAATAGCTTCAAGTGCTTTGTACAATTCATTCAGGTCAGCCATGCTTAGCTCCTTTAAACGCTATCTATCAACAAGCCGACTTTCCGCCGGGTTAAGCTCTTTACCAAGCTAGAGTGCCTGAATTATGAACGGTTTGCCAGTAGAGCTTTGACGGCAATGTGATGTTTGGTGTTGTCCCTATGGGCAGGCCTGTAAACTCTTGTAAAGGCATTTTCTCTTGCACTATATCGTGCCGGCCGTCGCCAAGGATGCAACTTGAAAACAATGGACTTCGACAACCGTTTTATCCGCGAAATGCCTGCCGATTCGCAAAAGGGCCTCGGCACAAGGCAAGTACAGGGAGCTGCGTATTCATGGGTAAATCCGACACCGGTCGCCAATCCAGACTTGCTGGGGTATTCGTCTGAGGTTGCCACATTGCTTGATCTGGATGATGCGGATATCCAATCGCGCGAATTTCTGAATGCCTTCTCGGGTAATGTCTTGTTGCCAGGAATGCAGCCATATGCGGCGAATTACGGCGGTCATCAATTCGGTCACTGGGCAGGGCAGCTTGGCGATGGGCGTGCCATCGGCCTTGGCGAAGTTATTTCGAAAAATCGCCAGCGCTGGGAGTTGCAGCTGAAAGGTGCAGGTCCGACGCCATATTCTCGACATGCGGATGGCCGTGCCGTTCTGCGTTCCTCGCTGCGAGAGTTTTTATGCAGTGAAGCCATGCATCATCTTGGCGTACCGACAACGCGTGCGCTTTCGTTGTTAACTACCGGCGAAGATGTGGTGCGCGATATGTTTTACAGCGGTGACGCCAAGCCCGAGCCGGGCGCAATTGTGTGTCGCGTATCGCCAAGTTTTATTCGTTTTGGCAATTTCGAATTGCCTGCTTCGCGCGGTGACACAGATTTACTCACGCAACTGGTAACATTTTGCATCGATCGCGACTTTCCACATTTGGCAAATCGCGACGAAAACAAAATCGGCGACTGGTTTGCCGAAGTCTGCGAACGGACCGCGCTATTGATGGCGCACTGGATGCGCGTGGGTTTCGTGCATGGCGTCATGAACACCGACAACATGTCGATACTCGGTTTGACGATCGATTATGGCCCGTATGGCTGGCTCGAGAATTTCGATCCGGAATGGACACCCAATACCACCGATGCCCAAGGTCGACGTTACGCCTACGGAAAGCAGCCACAGATCGCACAATGGAATCTCAGCCGACTGGCCGGTTCAATTGCACCATTGCTTCCGGATCATGAAGTCTTGCATGTGGGCCTGAATCGTTATGGCGATGTTTTCAACGCGGCGCATCGGGCGATGAATGCCGCGAAACTCGGTTTCTCACATCCAGATGAAAGCGATAGTGTCCTCGTGCAGGATCTGTTTCTCCTGATGCAGAAAATGCAAATCGACATGACATTGTTTTTCCGAAAACTCGCCGATGTCGATTTGAATGTGGTTTCGCTGGAGCCATTTGATTCCGTTTTTTATGATCCTTCGTTGCGAGACGAGCATCATGACCAATTCAATGGTTGGCTTTCCCGTTATGCAGCCAGAATCAACGAGCAAGACGAGCCGCACGAAGCAAGGCGTGATCGCATGAATGCAGTCAATCCACTTTACGTGCCTCGCAATTGGCTGGCGCAACAAGCTATTGATGCGGCCGAGCAGGACGATGCGAGCGAATTGCATACGTTGATGGAAGTCTTGCGTAATCCCTATAGCGAGCAAGCAGGTCGCGAACGGTTTGCCTTGCCAAGACCGGAATGGGCGCGCAATCGGGCGGGGTGTTCGATGCTTTCGTGTAGTTCGTAGTTTTACCCTTGTGCTTCGCCGGAAATTTATTCTTTCTACAATCAGGTATTTATCATGTCGGTCAATTTATCCAATGCCTATCCAACACCGTACGAGCTTAGTAATCAGAATCAGACTGCCACATGGCAGCAATGCGTCCCGTTTTATGAAAAATTGGCGGCATATTTCCCGACTGTGTTGCGGTTTGAACAAATAGGCGTATCGGATAATGGCATTCCGATGCACGCCGGCGTGATCACATCGGATGCCGTGTTTGATCGCGAACAAATAAAACGTGAAGGGCGCCCGGTATTTTTCAATAACAACGGCATTCATCCCGGCGAACCCGAAGGTATCGATACCTGTATGGCCCTCGTCAGGGATTTTTGTACTCGACCGGAACGGCTTGCTGCATTGGGTCGCACGGTATTTCTGTTTATTCCCATCTATAACGTCGACGGCTGTTTGAATCGTCAAAATACTTCGCGGGTGAACCAGGACGGCCCTGAATTATTCGGCTTTCGTGCGAACGGTCGCAATCTGGATTTAAATCGCGATTTTGTTAAATGCGATAGCCTGGCGGCGCAGGCATTCAATCGGTTCTTTAGTGCCTGGGCCCCCGATGTCATGGTGGATACCCATACTTCAAATGGTGCCGATTATCTTTATACGATGACCTTGATTCAAACGCAGGCAGACAAACTGGGCAAAGAACTGGGCGGGTTCATGCGCGATCAGATGCTACCGAAAATCTATCAAGATATGGAAGCGCGTGGCTGGCCGACTTGTCCGTACGTTAATCCGGTAAAGGAAACGCCGGATGACGGCATCGAGGATTTTCTGGAAGTGCCGCGCTTCTCGACCGGCTACGCCGCCTTGCATCACACCATCGGCTTCATGCCGGAAACCCATATGTTGAAGCCTTTCGCCGACCGTTACGCTTCGATGCGTGCCTTGGTGGAAACGGTATTGGAATTCACGATCGCTAATGCCGAAAAAATCCAGGCTTTGCGTGCTTCGGCAAAAAATAAAGAGAGAATGCAATGGCCGGTGCAATGGAAGCCCGATTACCGCAAGCCGTCGACGTTTCGTTTCAAGGGTTATAAAGCCATTTATTCGCCGAGCAAAATCGGCAACTACACACGCCTTTCCTATGACTGCAATCAGCCATGGGAAAAAGATATCCTCTACTACGATAATTTTGTCGAAGATGTTGTCGTCGATACGCCCAATGCCTATTTGATTCCGCAAGCCTGGCGCGAAGTGATTGAGCGCCTGCAATGGAATCGAGTGGAGTTGAAACGTTTGCCCGAAGATCGCGAATATCAAGTGCAAACGTATCGCATCAAGAAGGTCACCTCACGCGCCACGCCCTATGAAGGCCACATGTTTCACGATGAAGTTGAATTGAGTAAGCAAACCGAAACCATTCATGCCCGCGCAGGAGATTATCTTCTGAGCCTGAATCAGGAAAATGCCCGCTACGCCGTCGAAACTCTGGAACCACTGGCGCACGACAGTTTTTTCCGTTGGGGTTTTTTCAATAGTGTGCTGGAAAAGAAAGAAGCCTATTCCGATTATGTATTTGAAGACAGTGCGTTCGAGATGTTGCAGGACGAGCCTGAGCTGAAAGAAAAATTCGATCGTTGGAAACTAGAGAATCCCGAATTATTGTCGGATCAGACCGCTGTGCTGAATTTTATCTATGCCAATGGCATGAGATTCTGTGAGCCGGAATGGCGGCGCTACCCGGTGTATTCGCTGTTCGCGGAATAAGGCGCTTACAGCTTGGCAACGAGTGCGTGTTCACGCAGGTGCTCAAGACTGACAACGCCGAGTGCATTCAGGTGAGTGGCTTCAAGATCGACTTTAGGCGCTTTTCCTGCGGCATACGCTTCCAGCCAGCGCATGGCACATAGACACCAGCGATCCCCCGGCTTTAGGCCCGGGAAATCATATTCAGGCATCGGTGTCGAAAGATCGTTGCCTTGTGCGCGACTGAAATTAAGAAATTCTGCCGTCATCACGGTACAGACAACGTGCAGGCCGCGGTCTTCGGGATCAGTGCGACAGCAGCCGTCGCGAAAATAGCCAGTCATCGGCTTTGTTCCGCAAGGGGCAAGGGGTCTTCCAAAAACATTAAGCGCGTTGGACGGCATGGTATTCAGGCACTCCTTCATGGGATTGATTTGCTTGTGTCTTATTCATTCCGATTCAACTTCGGCAAGTTGCAGTACCCATTTCGGAACTACCGGCTCACCTTCGTAAAACGCTTTCGGTTTTTTCTCTGCTAGTGCCCAACGATGCAGCCAGCTAGGGCCGTAACGGCCGGTGAAGGTGTCGGCACGTTGATAGGCCGGGTCGCGCATGGCTTCATCGAGTGATACGAATTGGTAGCCGCGAGCACGAATGCCGGCGATTAAATCGCCATAAGTCTCGGCATTCAATTCATTGGCGTGCATCAATAAAATGTGCGGTAGGTTATAGCCGAGCAGTTCAATCGAAGTGCGTTCGTAGAAATCGACTTTCGCGACCATGTACGGCACGTAATCCTTTCGAAGTCGGGCGAGTGTCGCCTTATCGCCGCCTTTTGCCAACGTTTTCCTGTATGCCGATGCCCAGACCCATTCGCCGTTATCAATTGTGACCGGTGCAATGGTGTAACCATGTTCGGTCAGAAATTTCTGCAGGGAGGCTTTGTCTTCCATTGTTCGGCCGGTACGCAGATAAGGATGCCGGAACCATTTTGGTGTTTGGCCATAGTTTGCCAACAACTGCCGTAACTCCCGCTCGCCCTTTAGAATATTTTCTTTATACGCATGCAATTCCACATCATGCATGCTGATGTGGCCATAGGTATGATTGCCGAGTTCAAAGCCCGCTTTCAGCCAGTCGTCCAGCATGGCAATACGCTTTTTCTGCAACTGTCCGTTGGAATAAAGTTTGCTTTCGTTTACAAAGCCGGTGACCGGAGCCTTGGCTTTTTTCATCGCACTGATTAAACGAGGGTGATGTTTCTTGATGCTGCGTGCAGCCAGCGATTTTTCATCTTCCCAGGATTGATCATTACCGGAGACCCATGGCAGATCATCAATGGTGATATTGATGCGGCGATCCGGGGGCATAGTAGTCCTGTCTTGAGCAAATGCAGGCAACGCCATGGCCAATGTGAGGATGAGAGCAATCCGCAGTGCATGAGTGATCATGATATTTGTCGCAACGGGAAACTGTTGTAGGTTAACGTAACAAATTCGGCAAGCCAAACCAATGTTCGAACTGGCCTATGTATTAGGCATGTTACGTGTAATGTATTACAGAGTTTATAAAGGTTGAAAGCATGCTTTACGAAGACTATGAATCCCGCGTCAAACACGTAGCCACCTATGTTGACGAGGGTAAATACAACGATGCAATCAAGATATTGGAATCATTGATTGACAGCGATATTTCGGATCTAGACAAGTCGATGATGAGCATCAACATGGCGGTGGTCTACGGAAAGATGAATCAGGCCGAGCGTGCGCTTGAATGGTATGACCGCGGCATCAGTTATGAAGCGGTGTATCTGCGCTTTTTGGTTACGGAAAGCAAAGCTAATTACCTTTATGAACTCAAGCGATTCAAGGAGTGTCTGGAAATCTACGAAGAGCTGCTGCCACAATCGTTTTTAACCGAAGTGGACAAATTAAGAATCCGACAATATGCCGACGCTGCAAAACACGCAATGAAATGAAATTCTGAACCAAAAAAACCCGCGATAAACGCGGGTTTTTCATCAGCGGAGCGGGTCAATTAGACCTGCATCGCCTTGGCTACTTCCGCAGCATAATCTTCAACGACTTTTTCGATGCCTTCACCTACCGAAATGCGCTGGAAGCCGATCACGTCGGCACCGGCAGCTTTCACAGCGGCTTCAACGGAAAGATCGGTGTTCAGCACGTACGGCTGGCCGTACAAGGTGACTTCGTTGACGATCTTCGCAACCTTGCCACCAATGATTTTTTCCAGGATTTCGGCAGGTTTGGACTTGTCCTTGTCAGTCATCTTGGCCATTTCGATTTCTTTTTCTTTCGCAATGAAATCGGCTGGTACGTCGGCTGCCTTGTTGTACGGAGGGTTCATGGCGGCAATGTGCATTGCGATGCCACGAGCCAATTCCATGTCGCCGCCTTTCACTTCCACCAGCACGCCGATACGGCCGCCGTGGATGTAAGCGGCAACGTTGTTGGCCGAATCGATTTTTATCATGCGGCGAACCTGAACGTTTTCGCCGATTTTTGCGATCAGTGCAGCACGGGTTTCTTCAACGCTGGCACCGTTGATGGCAACCGATTTCAGTGCTTCGACATCGGCAACGCCGGATTTGAGAGCAGCATCGGCAACGGCTTTTGTGAATGACAAGAAGTTTGCATCCTTGGCAACGAAATCGGTTTCGGAATTGATTTCGACCAGCACGGCCTTGCCGCCTTCCGAAGCCATTTCGATGCGGCCTTCGGCAGCAACACGGTCGGCTTTCTTGTCGGCTTTCGCCATGCCTGTTTTACGCAGGTATTCCATCGCTGCATCGATATCACCAGCATTGACTGAAAGTGCTTTTTTGCATTCCATCATGCCGGCGCCGGAGCGCTCGCGCAGTTCTTTAACTAAACCGGCTGTAATTTCCATGTGTGTCCTCTCTGATTTCTAAATGACAACACGGCAGCCTAAGCTGCCGTGCAGATTTTGCTTGATATAAGTCGAATTACTTGGCAGCGCGTGGAGCGCCGTCACGACGTGGTGCGCCTTTCTTGGCTGGAGCTGGTGCACGACGTGGCGCGTCTTTTTTGTCTGCCTTCGCCACCGGATTGCCTTCGGCATCCAATTCAACGAATTCGTCATCGCGGGCAGCCATTTGTGGAGCGGCGGCTTTGCCTTCCAGCACGCCGTCGGCAGCAGCGCGGACGTACAACTGAACGGCACGGATGGCGTCGTCGTTGCCCGGGATGGCATAGTCAACGAGGTTAGGGTCGTAGTTGGTATCGACAACGGCGATAACCGGAATACCGAGTTTCTTGGCTTCCTGAACGGCGATGTCTTCGTGGCCGATATCGATAACAAACAAAGCGTCTGGCAGACGGTTCATGTCTTTGATGCCGCCCAAGGAGGCTTCGAGCTTGTCGCGTTCGCGACGCGCGCTGAGCACTTCATGCTTCACCATTTTTTCGAACACGCCATTGGTTTCGTTGGCTTCCAATTCTTTCAAACGGGCAACCGAGGCTTTCACGGTGCGGAAGTTGGTCAGCGTGCCGCCCAACCAGCGCATGCTCATATAAGGCATGCCGCAGCGAGTGGCTTCTTCCTTGATCGAGTCGCGGGCCGAACGCTTGGTGCCGACGAACAAAATGGTGCCGCGCTTTTGCGCGATGGCCGAGATGAAATTCATCGCGTCATTGAACAAAGGCATGGTTTTTTCGAGATTGATAATGTGAATCTTGCCGCGGGCGCCGAAGATGAACGGGCCCATCTTTGGATTCCAGTAACGGGTTTGGTGGCCGAAGTGAACGCCGGCTTCCAGCATTTGACGCATAGTGACCTGGGGCATGAGATGCTCCTAAATGAATGAAATCAGGGCGGTCAGGCAATGATTTCGTGGTTGGGCCTCCACACGGGCTCCGTTCCGAACCTGGTAAACCAGGCACCCCGGGACGGAAATCTTCCATGTGTGTGAATTCACCGATAACGTTCGGCGTCGACGTACTAGCCAGGACTTGAATCCGGACAAGCCCGCGATTATATCGGGCTGGCCTAAGTGCTTGCAAGTATTAGATAATACCGACCTATGAAGATCACCCTCAAAACCCCCGAAGATATCGAAAAAATGCGCGTTGCCGGCCGCTTGGCCGCCGAAGTGCTGCAAGTGGTGGCGCCGCACGTCAAGCCAGGCGTCAGCACGGCTGAACTCGACCGCATTTGTTACGAGCATATCGTCAATGAACAGAAGGCCATTCCGGCCAATGTCGGGTACAAGGGCTTTCCGGCCACGATCTGTAGTTCGGTCAATAACGTGATTTGCCACGGCATTCCGAGCCCACTCAAAATTTTGAAAGACGGCGATATCGTCAATATCGACGTGACGGTAATCAAAGACGGTTTTCATGGTGATACCAGCCGGATGTATGTCGCGGGCCAGCCATCGGTGATCTCCAAGCGTTTGATCGATGTCACCCGTGAAGCCATGTTCAAGGCGATCCGTATCGTGAAGCCTGGAACAACACTTGGCGATATCGGTCATGCGATTCAAACCTATGTTGAAGCCGAGCGTTTCTCCGTCGTGCGCGAATATTGCGGCCACGGTATTGGCCGCATTTATCATGAAGACCCACAAGTGCTGCATTACGGCCAGCCCGGCACCGGTGTCATTTTGAAAGAGGGTATGACATTCACGATCGAGCCGATGGTGAACCAAGGCGCACGTCATACGCGTTTGATGCCGGATGGCTGGACCGTTGTCACGAAAGACCGTTCCCTGTCTGCCCAATGGGAGCACACCGTCTATGTCACCAGTGATGGTGTGGAAATTCTCACTCGCGTTCCGGGTGACGATAACGACCTATGAGTGAATCTGTTCGCTTGGCCGATGCAACAAGGGCCGAGCGTCTGGCTCAGGCAGGTACCACAAACGAGTGGCGTGATGCCGCGAGAGAAATGCTTGCAGAGCATTTGCAACAATTACGTGGACGCTTTGAAAAAAACGAAGCCATTGAAAAATTAATTGCTGCTCGATGCAACATAGTCGATACCATCGTGCAGTCAGCATGGCATCGCTGCTTTAAAGACAATACCGATATTAGCTTGCTGGCTACGGGCGGTTATGGTCGCACCGAGATGTATCCGCATTCGGATGTTGATTTATTGATCGTTGCCGACAAGCGCCAGCAGAAAAAAAACTCGGGCAGTTTGTCTGCTTTCTACGCGCTGTTATGGGATTGCGGATTGGCCAGTAGCCACGCCGTGCGTTCGATTGACGAGTGCCAGCAGGCAGCGAAAGACGACATCACCGTGCTGACGGCCCTGATGGAAGTACGCTCGTTAGCAGGGCCGGATGTGATATCCGAGTTGAACAAAACGTTGTCAACCAAATATCTATGGCCGGCAAAATCCTATTTTATCGCCAAGCGCGAAGAACAGCGTACACGCCATGCGCGATTCAACGACACTGCCGATAATCTCGAACCAAATTTGAAAGAAGGTCCCGGCAGTTTGCGTGATTTTCATACGCTGAGCTGGATGGCGATGCGTTTGTATTCGGCTAGAGGCCTGCGTGATCTGGTGCCGATTGGCGTGCTGGGTGAGGACGAATATCAGACGCTGGAACGTGAATGGAGCGAGCTCGCACGCCTTCGTTTTGGACTGCATCTGATATCGAAACGCAAAGAAGAACGGCTGGTTTTTGATCACCAGAAAACGCTGGCGGCCCTGATGGGCTTGCAAGATGTTAGTGCCGACAATCTCGCTGTTGAACAAATGATGCAAGGCTTTTTCCGCAGTGCTGCCTTGATGCGCAGAATCAACGATCGCCTACTTCAGCGATTCGACGAACAATTGGCCGCCAAGGTAAAAGTCGTACCGGTAGCGAATGGCTTCGAATTGCGTCAGGGCTATCTGGCGATGACGAATCCTGCGAGCTTGCAAGGCGGCATGTTGAATGTGCTGCATTTATTCGAAGTTTGGGCATTACAGAAGTCTGATTGCGGATTGCATTCGGAAACTGCACGTGCACTGGCGGAAACCTTGCCGATGATCAAGGCCTTTGCCGACGAAAGTGCGGAGGTACACGAAAAATTCCTGCATTTATTGCAGCAGGAAACTGCCGTGCTCAGCTTGACTCGCATGGCTCGACTTGGTGTTTTATCGCGCTATTTGCCCGCCTTCGGAAAAGTCGTTGGGCGCATGCAGTACGATTTGTTTCATGTTTATACCGTTGATCAGCATACGCTGACTGTGTTGCGGATCATGGACGGCTATATGAAAGGGCCGCTGGAAGGTTTCTCGACTGCGCATGAAGTTGTGCCGCATCTTCGCAAGCCTTACCTGCTTTTACTTGCCGGCTTGTTTCATGACATTGCCAAGGGACGGGGTGGCGATCACGCCATTCTGGGTGCCGATGATGTTCGCGAATTTTGCATCGCGCATGATATTTCCACTGCCGATACGGAATTGTTGGCCTGGCTGGTGAAAGAGCATCTGGTGATGTCGGTGACGGCGCAGCGCCAGGATATTTCCGATCCCGAAGTCGTCACGCGTTTTGCTACCCGCGTTGCCGACCGCGAGCATCTTGAATATTTGTATCTATTAACCTGTGCCGATATTGCCGGCACCAGTCCGAAATTATGGAACGCCTGGAAAGACCGCTTGCTGGCGGATTTATATACGGCCACGCGATTTGTATTGCGGCGCGGGCTAGAAAATAAACTCAATGCCGAAGACATCATCAACGATACCCGCGAGACGGCATTGGCGACCTTGATGGATCGTGGCGTCGATGCGGACCTTGTGCTGGAAATGTGGAAGTCTTTTCCGACCGAAGCGTTCCTGCGTTATCGCCCGGAGCAAATCGTCTGGCAAAGCGATGGCATATTGAAGAATCTGGTGCATCTCTCGCAAATTCTCGTGCGTGGACATCAGGCCGACGGCAGTTTGGAAATCTTCGTGCGCACACAAAATCGCGATGGTTTGTTTGCCGCGCTGGTGGCCACCATCGACCGATTAGGCATGAGTGTTCTCGAAGCGCGCATTTTGAATTCCAGCGATGGCTATGCGCTCGATAGTTTTCAGGTTCAAGCCGCGAAAGACGATCGCCATACCCATCAGGATATTGTCCGCGCCATCGAGATAGCCTTGCGCGATCCCGCCCGCGTGCATCCGGCCCGCCGCATGCTACCAAGACATATCAAACATTTTAAAGTACCGACACGCATTGATTTTTCGACATCGCCCGATGGTTCACGTACTCGCCTGAGTCTGGTGTGTACCGACCAACCCGGATTGCTGGCGAAAGTCTCCGCTATCCTTCGCACCCAGCACTGTCGTGTCCACGATGCGCGTATTGCGACGTTTGGCGAGCGCGTCGAAGATTTTTTCCTGATCAGCGACGAGCAAGATCGCGCTATCGTCGATGAACAGATTCTGGAACAATTGCAAATTGCCTTAACTGCCTGTGTCGAGGGAGACATCCATGCCAAACATTGAAACACTGCGCCCATTTATCGAAGATGCCTTCGAGCGTCGCGCAACCTTGACGACTGAAGAAATCAACTGCGGAGTGAAGCCTGCGGTGGAGCAGGTGATGTCCTTGCTGGAGTCCGGTCAGGCACGCGTCGCAGAACCAATCGCCACCGGCTGGCAAGTAAGCGAGTGGTTGAAAAAAGCCGTGCTGCTTTACTTCCGTTGTAACGACATGCAGGTGATGTCCGGTGCCCCAGGCCCATATTTCGACAAAGTGCCAACCCGCTTTGAAGGTTTTGATGATGCTGCGTTTCGTGCGTTAGGTGTGCGTGTGGTTCCGGGGGCCGTCGTGCGTCGTGGCGCACACGTTGCCAAAGACGTGATCCTGATGCCGAGCTTCGTCAACATCGGTGCGCATGTCGGTGCCGGTACGATGGTCGACACTTGGGCGACTGTGGGCTCCTGCGCACAGATCGGCGCGCGTTGTCATTTGTCAGGTGGCGTCGGTATTGGTGGCGTACTTGAACCGTTGCAAGCAGCGCCGACCATTATCGAAGACGATTGTTTTGTTGGTGCACGCTCGGAAGTCGTTGAAGGCGTTGTTGTCGAACGCGGCAGCGTGATCGGTATGGGTGTATTCATCGGTCAAAGCACGCGCATCTACAATCGTGCGACCGGTGAAGTTTCCTATGGCCGTGTGCCGGCAGGCAGTGTCGTGGTATCAGGCTCGCTACCCTCGGCAGACGGAAAATATTCGCTTTATTGCGCCGTCATCGTGAAACAGGTGGATGAAAAGACCCGCAGCAAGACATCCGTGAATGATTTGTTGCGTGGTGCGTTGGAGTGATTTTGTAGGAGCGCTCACGAGCGCGACCCGATGTCTCTACGCAGCAGGTCGCGCTCGTGAGCGCTCTTTGTATCCACAATAATTGAATATCATGAATACTCTTTACGGCCTCAATAACTGCGACGCCTGTAAAAAAGCCCGCAACTGGTTGCAGCGCTTCGAGTTAGAATTTCAATTCGTCGATTATCGCGAACAGCGCATCGAACCTGCGACATTGAAGCAATGGTCGGAACAACTGGGCAGTTGGGATTTACTGCTGAATAAAGCCAGCACGACCTGGCGGCAATTGCCGGAAACGCGCAAGAAACCGGGAAGTGATGCTGAATGGTTTTTGTTGTTGAAAGAGTATCCGGCCCTGATCAAGCGCCCGGTTCTTGTAACAGCTGATAATGTGGTATCCGTCGGCTTCACGGACAATATGTATAAACTTCGTTTCTCCATTAAAAAATAATGATTGCCATGAGCGAAATTCTAGAGCTGACCTCCAATCTTATCGCCCGTAAATCGGTGACACCGGAAGACGCCGGCTGTCAGGCAATGTTGAGCGAACGTTTGCAGTCGAAAGGATTCAAGTGCGAGCAACTGGATTTTGCCAATGTGAAGAATTTATTCGTGACGCACGGCAATGAGGGGCCAGTGATGATCTTTCTGGGGCACACCGATGTTGTCCCACCGGGCCCTCGAGATCAGTGGCTCAGTGATCCTTTTGAACCGGAAATTCGCGACGGTTATTTGTACGGACGCGGCGCGGCCGACATGAAAGGTAGTGTGGCGGCATTCGTGTTGGCGATGGAAAAATTCGTTGAAAAACATCCAGACCATCCTGGCACCATCGGCATGTTGATTACCTCGGACGAAGAGGGCGATGCGATTCATGGTGTACGCAAAGTCGCAGAACATTTCAAAACCATAGGTCAGAAAATTGATTACTGTATTACCGGCGAGCCTTCTTCCATTGATAAATTCGGTGATTTATTGCGTGTCGGTCGTCGCGGCACTTTGTCAGGCACGATGAAGGTCAAAGGCATCCAGGGCCATGTCGCGTATCCGGAACGTGCACGAAATCCGATTCATGATGCGATGGCTCCGCTGGCTGAATTGGCTACACGCGTCTGGGATGAGGGCTATCCCGAATTTCCGGTTTCAAGCTTCCAGATTTCGAACATCAATGCCGGTACCGGTGCGAATAATGTCATTCCCGGTGAGTGCACCGTCGTATTCAATTTCCGCTACAACCCTGGCTGGAAAAGTGACGAATTAGTCGCCGAAGTACATAAAGTTTGCGATGCGCATGGTCTTGATTATGAAATTGCCTGGCATCGCGGTGGCGAACCGTTTTTGACGGGTGACGGCCAACTTCGCAAAGCCGTTCGCGAAACCATTATTGATCGACTGGGTATCACGCCATTGGAAAACACCGGCGGTGGCACCTCCGATGCGCGCTTTATCGCGCCACTCGGCGCCGAAGTCGTAGAGATGGGGCCGATCAACGCCAGTATTCACAAGGTGAATGAGCGAGTTGCGGTTTCCGAACTCGAACAATTGCCCGATTTGTATTGCGAGTTTGCAGAGCGATTGCTATTGGCTTAGTTGTGTTACTAATGAAGCTCTAATCATTGAAATACCGGTTGAATATTCAACGGGAATTATGGAATGACTTTATCCCGTAAATTCAAAACGGGTGCCGTGATACGCGATGATCGGGAGCCTTTCCAACGCCATAAAACGATTATCAGTGCAAGATCAACGATCACTGCAAAAATACTGGCCTCGGGACCAAAATCGCCACCGGTCAGCCACTGCGCCTTGCCTTGAAAAACGGGTTGGAACCAACCGATGTGATCCGTGCCACTGACGCCAAAACCCAGCAAATACCCTTGTGCCCAATTCCAACCCAGATGGATGCCGACTGGAAGTGCAAGACTGCGAGTACGTATATAGGCGAGTCCAAGCAACACGGCAGCAAGCGCCAGATCGAGAGATGCCCAGAATTTGGTGGCGCCTTCCATGCCTGGGTTGTCCCAGTGTCCGAACGCGAACAAGAGTGCGAGTGCGATTTGCGCTGCCCAGACACCGGCGCCGTCGAGAAGCCGCTGAAAGATAAAACCCCGGAATAGTGTTTCTTCAAACAATGCTACAAAAAGAAATACGTAAAAGCCGTAAGCCAGCGAGCCAAGACTGCGGACAGGGTCCAATTCAAAACGTACACCGCCGATTGCCCATATCAAGCCCGTGGCGGCGATTATCAATCCTATGCCAACCAAAGTACCGAAGAATATTTCCTTGACCCATCTTTTATCAATTTGAAATCCGACGCTCGAAAGCGGTTCTTTTCTGAGTCGCGTACAAGCCCACGTTGAAATAAGTATGAAGATGAAAGCGGCCGGTTCCAGCCATTCGGCGGGTGTGCCGAACTGCTTGATACCCTTGGTGATTGGGCCGTAAACCAAGCGGGTGGCAGCAATAAACCCGATAAAAATAAGTATCCACCAGCCATTGCGAAGGCGGCCTTGTGAGTTGAAGAATATCGTTTTCAAGACGCTTCCCTGCAAACTAAATCGATTTCACATAAAGCATTTGCTTTTCGTGGAGTCATTTTCACTTTAATGCCGAACTATCAAAATAGGCCAAAGGTCCTGCGTTCTTTCGGCAAGGGCCAATCAAAAAAATAATGCGTGACGATTCGAATTCATCGACGCAGTACTTTTTCAATTCAGACTATTGAGCGGACTTTGCCTTTAGTTTATGGACTTCTGCGCCGGGTAAAAAAGGCGTTGCATCTCCTTTTACCCACGCTTGATGTCCAGCACCCCAGAATGGCGACATTGGATGCCCGCTCTGACCACCAGGCATGTGGATAATCCCATCAACTTCATGACCAGGCGACACCACCATGCGTTCGCTGGCGCCGAAATTCGGCGATTGAACGCGCGGCATATTCATGTCGCCGTCGAGTTGATCGGGCGGCATGCACAGGAAATTTTTGCTGAAGGCGGGAAGGGCGCCAGCAAGAGGATGACAAATGGCGGCGGTATTTCTTTCGCCCCAGGTCCGGTCTTTCAGTGGGCCTTTTTCTTTAAGCTGTCCATATACTTCATTGGCAGCATCGCTGAGCAAGGCATCCCAACTGCCGTACTTTCGCGGCAATAGATGCTCGGGCTGTTGTGTAATCAATTGCCAAGTCACGCCCTCGATTTGCGGTAAATCCGGCATCACGAAATCCTTGCCTAGTTTTGCCTGTGCAGGAGCAGTGAGTCCGTCCTTTACGCGATCTATCACGGCCAATCGCCAGGCACGGACGAAGCGATAACTTTTTGCGTCGGTTGTCGCACGTGCATCCCATTTTTCGGTTGCGGTACGAATATCCTTGAATATCGCATCGTTTTTATTTTCGGAAAGTTTGCGAAGCTGTTGCCACCAGTGTTGCAGGAAAATAGTGCGGTCATCGAGTTGCACGGCCAATAAATCTTTTTCGTTGAATTGTTGTTTGCCAAATAAATCATCGCGAATTTGTTTGGAGCGTGCACCGTTGGCATAACCGGCATCGCCGATTTGTCGAAGCATTTCGCCGTCGGTTACGCGTGCGTTCGCACTCCAAAGTCGGTGCGAATCCGGTGAAACAATTTGCGGATGCGGGTAGTCATCGGTGAGCAGTTTCGCAAAGCAAGAGGCATCCGCCGGATCTTTACTATTCAAGGGCTCGGTTCGCTGACAGCCCATCTCCCAGTATTTCTGCAGGCCGGTCAGTTTCCACGCAATCTTGCCACTGCTATCGCCGAAGACGGCATTTTGATGCGGCATTCCCGATTCCTGGAACAGGGCAAGTGCCTGCTCGTTATTCTGTACTGTTGAGAGCGATAAGATTTTCGTACTCAATGCCCCGGGCAAATGCGCGGTCCATTCCAGTGCCAATTCATCGCCATTGATATCTTTGGCCATGATGGGGCGACCATTGCTTTCGCGAATATCAAATTCGACAGGTTCTGCACCCTTGACCAGAATTTTTTCCTTGTAGGTTTTGATCGAATCGGATTGAGGATGAACAACGTGCCAGTCCAGCCAGTCGCCGTAGGAGTTGGTGAAACCCCAGGCAACATGCGTATTGCTGCCGACGATGACGGCAGGAATACCGGGCAAGGTGAAGCCGCTGACATCGACCTCGCGCTCAAGCGCCACGCTATCCTGATATTTCAGACGAGCGCGAAACCAGATGTTCGGTGCACGTAATCCCAGATGCATGTCGTCTGCAACCAATGCCCGGCCATCCTTGGTCAACGCGCCGGCAATTGCAAAATTATTGCTGCCCGGCGCCGCCGGTTCGGCATCGCCATAACTCATGCCTTTTGCCGGTACGGGAAGTTTTCTCAAATCCAGCACATCAACGCTCGGCAATGAAATATTGCCGCGCGGTTCGCCCATCAATGGCGCATCCCATTCGGTGCCATCGGCGGCAAGTAGTTGGTACAAGGCATCCGGCACGGTTTGCTTAATTTTCCACAATGCCAATTCGCGCGAATTGCTTTCATCCTGCAAATCAAAAAACATGGCGTAGCCGACCAAGGCCGAGTCAACGTTCTGCCATTTTTTTGGTTTTGTTCGCAAAAGCAGATAGGGCCATGGGCGAACGGCGAGGTCGTTCAAACCCTGGTTTACGCCATCGGTATAGGCATTGACGATATCGAGTTTGTCGCCGGCGAAGGCTTCGATATTTTGTTCGACCCTTGCCCGCAAACGATGCACACGTGCCGACTTGTCTTTTTCGATTGCTCTCTCGCCAAATAATTCGGAGAGTTCGCCGGCAGCCGATCGCCGTAATAAATCCATTTCGAAGAAGCGTTCCTGCGCATGGATATAGCCGAGTGCACGTGCCATGTCGGCTTCGTTATTGGCAATGATGGTGACGGTGCCCAGCGCATCGCGTTCAATCTGGACGGGGGCGGACAGTTTGGGTATGGAGATATCGCCGTCCAGTTTTGCCAGACTGCCGCGCATTAAAAACCAGACGATAGCCACGGCCAATAACAGCAGCACCAGCAGCAATACCAATACGCGTTTCAGCCATTTGAACATCGCCAACCCCTGAAAGTGAAACATTTTAAGTGCATGACAATAAACGATTTTGTGGTTTTCGTCCTGACTTGTGTTGACCGCTCCAAAAAGCTGGGTTAAGGTCAATCCATGACGAACATCAATACCAGCATTAATAATAATCGACTGCCCACATTGCGGGTCGGCGACTAGCTGCATTTTGTTCCTAGTTTTCATACGACGGCCCGCCCACAAAGCGGGCCGTTTTTATT
>JAYUWO010000174.1:0-11249 GCA_043753545.1 Arenimonas sp. | reverse complement strand
CGCGGGAAAAACCTTCCGATGACACATCGGTGGTTTCCCATTCGTCATCGCCATAGCTCAGGTAATCAACACCGCAAACATCGATCAGGCAATCGAAGCAATAATCTTCTTCGTCCCGCAATGCTTTTGCGATGATGCTGAAATCGGCAGCTGCCACTTCAAGCGTAACCTCGTCGCGCGCTTCAAGCACGCGCAGGGCTTTTTCACCGAAACGTGCTTTCAGTTTTTCTGCCAGGGATAATGTAGGTTCCACCATGATTTTTGTTCGTCCTGTCTTATCGGGCGATCGTGTTGGTGCGACGAATTTTTTTCATCAGCTGCAAGATGCCGTAGACAAGCGCTTCGGCAGTCGGCGGGCAACCGGGAACATAAACATCCACCGGAACCACGCGATCACAGCCGCGAACAACAGAATAGGAATAGTGATAGTAGCCGCCGCCATTGGCACAGCTGCCCATCGAAATAACCCATTTTGGTTCAGGCATCTGGTCGTAGACCTTGCGAAGTGCCGGCGCCATTTTGTTGACCAGTGTTCCTGCAACGATCATCACATCCGATTGACGTGGCGATGGACGGAATACGACACCGAAGCGATCAAGGTCCAAACGTGATGCACCGGCGTGCATCATTTCTACTGCACAGCAGGCCAGACCGAATGTCATCGGCCACATCGAACCGGTACGTGCCCAGTTGACGAGTGTGTCGATGTTGGTGGTCACGAACCCGTGTTCCAAAAGCGGATTGTCACCTTCCGGGCGAAGGATATCGTCAACCGAAGCAATTGGCTCCGGATTATTCATCACGCGCGAGAATGTTTGTATCACTCCCATTCGAGCGCTCCTTTTTTCCAGATATAAACGAAGCCGAGAATCAGCAAGCCCATGAAAATACCCATCTCGACCAAGCCGACAACGCCAAGACTTCTGA
Organism: Arenimonas sp.; assembly: GCA_043753545.1. Taxonomy (GTDB): domain Bacteria; phylum Pseudomonadota; class Gammaproteobacteria; order Xanthomonadales; family Xanthomonadaceae; genus Arenimonas. The sequence continues at coordinate 10,322 of JAYUWO010000174.1, read as the reverse complement.
AAATGACGGCCCATGGAAATACGAATGCGATTTCCAGATCGAACGCGATAAACAAGATTGCGATCAGGTAATAGCGAATATCGAATTGCATGCGGGCATCTTCGAAAGCTTCGAAGCCGCATTCATAAGGAGAGAGTTTTTCGGGAGATGGGCGCTGGGGACCAAGCAGACTGCCCAACACCATCAATGAAATACCTATGACGGATGAGACCGCCAAGAACAGAAGTATGGGCCAATATTCGCTTAGCACTCGCGTCCCCTGCTTTGCGCCCTGAAGCGCGTCTATGCCGCCGTTCGTCTGAACGGCGATGCGTCCGTAACAATAACAATCACAATGTGAAACAAATATGGTGCCCAAAGGGGGACTCGAACCCCCACGACCTAAATCGCTACCACCTCAAGGTAGTGCGTCTACCAATTCCGCCATCTGGGCATGGTGGCTTTGCTACCGTAGCAACAAAGCCGACAAATTATATCAGCGCGAAAGCTTATTTGCTTCCCTGATCTACAGGTTTTGCAGCTTCTTTATTTTCTGGCGCTGCTGGTGCGGCCGGAGTTGCAGCCTCTGGAGCTGCCGGCACGCTGATGGACGGAACCGTCACACCTGTTTTTTCACTACTTGGCAACAACGACGGAGCTTGAGGTACTTCCGAGGCAGGAACCTTCAAAGCCTGCTGTTCCGCCGAAATAACGCCAGCGGAAGTTGTAGGCAATTTATTCTCATTGCTTACTTTCCAAGCCATGAAAAGGCTCAGAGCAAAGAAAGCAATAGCAAGATTACGGGTCGATTTCGAAAGAAAGTTCGAAGAACCACGCGAACCAAATACAGTGGACGAGGCACCGGCACCAAAACCGCTACCGGCCTGTGCGCCGCTACCTTGCTGCATCAGGATCATCACGATCATGGTCAATGCAATGATGACAAACAAAACTTTTAGAGATATATCCAACATATTCAAATCAACCTTAAATCAAACTATCACTGCTTCGCTGCAGCAATGATTGCCAAAAATTCTTGGGCGACCAAAGAAGCGCCCCCAATCAGGCCACCATCTACATCCGGCTGTGAAAACAGCTCGGCCGCATTGGCGGGTTTTACGCTACCGCCATACAGGATCGGTAGTGAATCCGCGATTTTAGCATCGTGGGCACGTAATTCGCTACGGATATAAGCGTGAACTTCCTGAGCCTGTGCCGGAGTCGCGGTTTTTCCGGTGCCAATTGCCCAGACCGGCTCGTAGGCGAGAACGGCATTGGCAAGGGCCTGAGGACCGCAAACGTGCATCAAAGCGTCTATCTGCTTCTGTATTGCCCATTCAGTCTGACCGGCTTCGCGCTGATGCAATGACTCTCCTACGCAAAATATCGGCGTCAAACCGGCTTTTTTTGCCACGGCGAATTTCCCCGCCACTAATTCATTACTTTCCTGATGATAGTGGCGACGTTCGGAGTGCCCGACTAAGGCATAGGTGCAGCCAACATCGAGAATCATCTTGGCCGAGACCTCACCGGTAAAGGCGCCCTGTTCGTTCACACTATGGTTCTGAGAACCAAAAATCAGGCCCGTGTCGCCGTAATGTTCGGTCAACTCACTCAGATAGGGCATGGGCGGCAAAATCACGACTTCAACACCGCTGACGGCAGGCTGCGCAATAATCGCGCTGAGTAGTTCACGGGCAAATACGCGGCTGCCGTGTAACTTCCAGTTGCCTGCCACAATTTTCTTGCGCATGGTTTAATCCTTAGTCGTGCGAAGAGCCAATCAAGGTGTGAAGCATACTCTTTGCTTCATGTTGAGCAAAATAAAGGAAGCGAATGGACAACCGTAAATATGCCTTGATCACCGGCGCCTCCAGCGGAATTGGTGAAGCCATAGCCCGTGAATACAGCCGCAGAGGCAAGCCCCTGATACTCACGGCACGCCGCACCGATCGCCTTGAAGCGCTGGCCAAAGAGCTTGCTGCGAACGCTCCCTGCGTCGTTATTGCCGCTGATTTGTCCGATCGCGATGCGCCGAAAAGGCTTTACGAACAAACCACCGCCATGCATCTGGATGTAGATACGCTGGTGAATAATGCCGGGTATGGCGTGCCGGGCCGTTATCTTTCATCCGATTGGAAAACACACTCGGATTTTCTGCAGGTGATGATCCACGCAGTTGGCGAATTAACCCATTTGTATCTCCCTGCAATGGAAAAAGCCGGACGCGGCAGAATCATGAACGTGGCATCGCTTGCGGGACTCGTTCCCTCTTCGGCCGGACACACGATGTATGGCGCGACCAAATCCTGGCTAATTCGCTTTTCTGAATGCCTAGCGCTGGAAACCGCATCGAGAGGTGTCAATGTGACAGCCCTTTGCCCGGGCTTCACCTACACGGAGTTTCATGATGTAAACGGAATGAGGGCGTCCATATCCAAATTGCCTAAATTTATATGGCTGAGTGCCGAACAGGTCGCCAAAATGGGAGTCGATGCCGTCGAAAGCGGGAAACACAGGCTGGTAACCGGTCGCGCCAACAAGCTCATCGCCCTTTTAGGCAAGTACCTTCCTGACTGGCTTGCCAGAGCTCTGGTGTCCAGCAAATCAAAACAATTCAGGAATATGGAATAAATTCCATCTGATCTAGCAGATAAGAAGTTTTCAAATTCAATGAATTAAACCACTTTCTGAAGAGCGAGGCAGAGCGATTTTTCCGGTTGCTGAAATAAATCGGCTTCTTCACTTTTTGTTTATTGCCAATCATTCTCACCGAGCGTATCGTTTCACTAATTTCAAACATTACTGAAACTTCAGAATGAACCTAAGTCCACTGACACAGAGTTTCGTCCTCCATTTTGGCGAGATGGGTAGCCGCTGGGGCATTAATCGCACTGTCGGGCAAATATATGCGTTGATCTTTGTCGCTAACAGGCCGCTAAATGCCGACGAAATAACCGAAAAACTCGGTATTTCGCGGTCAAATGTCAGTATGAGCCTGAAAGAATTGATGGCTTGGCGCCTGGTACGCCTGGAACACCTGCCAAACGACCGCCGCGACTTCTTCAGCGCCCCCGGTGATATCTGGGACATTTTCACGACCCTTGCCGAAGAGCGGCAGCGTCGGGAGGTTGAGCCCACTTTGTCGATGTTGCGGGGCGCTTTGCTTGAAACACCCGAGTCATCGGAAGAACAGCATGCCCAGGCACGCATGCGAGAGATGTACGAGTTGATGGAATTGATGACGACCTGGTTTGCCGACGTACGCAAACTCTCGCCAAAAACGCTCGTGAATCTGATGGCGCTGGGCGGCAAGGTCAACAAGCTGCTCGAAATCAAAGACAAACTTTCCGTGATTTCGGGCAGTAAAAAAGAATAGCGAACGAAGATCTCATCGGAGTTGCAGATGACACCCACAATCTTGATAACCCTATCGGCCGGCATTATTTTGCTGCTCGGCACGGCACACCTGGTTTACACATTTCACGGCCCGAAACTGAGGCCTCGTGACCCGCAATTGATCGAGCAGATGAAACGTGTTTCACCGGTCATTACGAAACAAACCGACATGTGGAAATGCTGGATCGGCTTCAATGCCAGCCACAGTCTGTGTGCGATTTTATTTGGCCTGGTGTATGGCTATCTGGCGATATCGCATTCCGAATTTCTATTTTCATCCCATTTCCTGCTCGCCATCGGTTTGGGCTTGTTAACAAGCCTTGTAGTACTGGGAAAACGGTATTGGTTCAGCATTCCATTTCGAGGAATATTAATTGCATTCGCATGCTATGGCGCTGCCTTAATCCTCCTTTTCACCTGATCAAAAACTTACGGTAAAAAAACATCTTATGGACGCCCTCGCTCTGGCAAGAATCCAATTTGCCGCCAATATTTCATTTCACATCCTGTTTCCGACCATCACGATTGCACTGGGCTGGTTTCTGCTGTTTTTCAAACTGCGTTTCCTGAAAACGAAGGATGAAAAATGGATGCAGGCCTATGGCTTCTGGGTAAAGGTTTTTGCACTGACCTTCGCGATGGGCGTTGTCAGCGGCATCACCATGAGTTTCCAGTTCGGCACCAACTGGCCAGGCTTTATGGAAACGGTAGGCAATATCGCCGGACCGCTGCTCGCTTATGAAGTACTGACGGCATTTTTTCTGGAAGCGACATTTCTCGGTGTGATGTTGTTTGGCCGTCGACGAGTCTCCGAAAGAATGCACACGATGGCCACCTTTCTCGTTGCCTTCGGCACCACGATGTCGGCTGTCTGGATTCTGGTGTTGAATTCATGGATGCAAACGCCGGTCGGCTTTGAAATGATCAATGGGCAGGCCCATGCCACCGACTGGCTGGCGATTATTTTCAATCCGTCGTTTCCATATCGTTTTACCCATATGTTGCTGGCTTCCGGTTTGACCGCGAGCTTCCTGATTGCAGGCTTGTCGGCTTATCAATACGTGCGTGGAGAGCGCAGCCCAACAGTGCTTGCAGCGCTTCGAACCGGCATTTTTGTCGCCGCCACCTTGATTCCCGTACAAATTTTTGTCGGCGACTTGCATGGCTTGAATACGCTTGAACATCAACCGGCAAAAGTAGCCGCGATGGAAGGCGTCTGGGAAACTGAACGCGGCGCTCCCGCACTGGTTTTTGCAATCCCTAATGAAAAAGAAAGACGTAATGATTACGCCATCGGCATCCCGAAATTGGCAAGTTTGATCCTGACCCACGATGTAAACGGTGAAATCAAAGGTCTCAATGAATTCGTAGGAAAACATCCTCCCGTGGCTCCAGTGTTCTGGGCATTTCGCGTGATGGTGGGCATCGGCATGTTGATGCTGGCGGTGTCATGGTTGTCGGTATGGCAATCGCGTAAGCAAGGCATGCTGAAACCTTGGCTTGCACGCTGTCTGGTAGCCATGAGTTTTTCCGGATGGATAGCCACTCTTGCAGGCTGGTATGTCACGGAAATAGGCCGCCAGCCGTATCTGGTGACCGGCGTTTTGCTCACCAAAGATGCAACATCTGCCACAGCGGCGCCGATAATAGGTTTATCGCTGGGGCTCTATCTGACGCTGTATCTGGTGCTGATTGTTTCCTACATTAGCGTACTGTTTTACTTGGCACGCCACTCCCACAAGAAATACAGTCCGATCGCCCTCGCGGAGGCAAAAATATGAACGAATTATTGCCACTTATTTTCCTTGCCTTGATGGCGCTCGCGATGCTGATTTACGTCATTCTCGACGGCTACGATCTGGGCGTCGGCATATTATTGCGAAGAGCCGAAGATAGTGAAAAAGACCGCATGATTGCCTCGATTGGGCCATTCTGGGATGCCAATGAAACCTGGCTTGTTTTAGGTGTTGGAATTCTGCTGGTTGCGTTTCCGATAGCACACGGCATCATTCTCGGCGGCCTGTATCTGCCGGTGACTTTCATGCTTATCGGTCTGATCTTGCGCGGAGTTGCATTTGATTTCCGGGTCAAGGCACATGCCAATCACAAGCACCTCTGGAACAAGGCGTTTTACGCCGGCTCATTACTGGCAGCATTTTCACAGGGCTTCATGCTGGGCATTTATATTCTGGGTTTCGAGTACACCGCCAGCCATACTATTTTCGCGATCTTTATTGGCCTGAGTCTTGTTGCGGGTTATGCCCTTCTGGGCGCGTGCTGGCTACTGTTGAAAACCGAAGGCAAGTTGTTCCGCCGTGCTGTTCGCTGGGCTTATGGCAGCCTCTGGTTGACCGGACTCGGAATTGCTGCGGTTTCGATTGCGACACCATTGGTCAGCACCAGAATTTTTGAGAAATGGTTTGCACTACCGCAATTATTTTGGCTGTTGCCGATTCCCGCACTTACCGCATTGTGTTTTTTCATTTGTGAACGTCAGTTGCGAAAACTTTCCCTGGGTTTGCATGAAAAAATATGGGTTCCGTTTGCCTGCGCGATCAACTTATTCGTCCTGGCATTTATCGGTCTGGCCTACAGCCTTTTTCCTTATCTAGTGGTCGACAAATTACGCTATGAGCAAGCTGCGTCAGCGACGGAATCATTGCTTATCATGCTGGTCGGGGTAGCAATAACCCTGCCTACCATTCTGTTCTTTACGGCCTATTCGTACCGCGTGTTTTGGGGCAAGGCGACCGATCTTAGCTACGACTAAAACAGCAGGGGCGCCTGCTTTTTTGGGAGCCGCTTTAGCGGAGATTGAACTTGAAGTCTGCGATAGTCGGCAACACCAATCGCGACTAAAGTCGCTCCCACACAAGCGAGCGCCCCACGGATTGATTCAGTCTCAAAATTGCTGGCAAACTCTTTTTGCTGGAATATCCGCCAATGCTCTTGCTTCAATATTCTGTTTTTTTGAGGGCTTCACAATATCAATGATACAAACATCGGCCTTCGAAATTTTCACGACGACCAAATACGACGTAATTTTGGAGGAATCGTCCGGATTCTCGCTCGCATTGAACCTAATGATCAATGCTACCGGCACTTTACCTTTCATGCGCCATTCGGCTTTTGCCCCCAGGCTTGAAAAACCACTCGATACATTCGACCAGAGCTCAAGCTCGTGTTTCTTTTTATCGGGTGTGATGACATTGACTGTTTGACGTAAATCACCCTCGAGTAACTCGAGGGTGTATCCGGCAACACCGGGACAAACTCCGCTGTACCCATCTTCGACGGCAACGCTGGAAGCCTTGCAATCTTTGTCTGTCAGCCCGGTGTAGTGCGATTTCATCTGCGCGATTGATGCCGGAGAAATCAGCAGCAATGCCAGCATGGTTAACGATGAGAATCTCATATTATTTTCCATTAGCTTGATTGATTACACAGCATTTGTGGGAGCGACTTTAGTCGAGATTGATGGTTCAGTACTCAGTTGCCTGTGAAATCATATCGCCGGTAAACCAGCTCCCACATGAATCAATCTATCAATCAAACGCTACCGATAAAATCTTTCTTGCCAACCTGTACTCCGTTATAACGAAGAATCGCATATGCCGAGGTCAGATGAAAATAGAAATTCGGCAACCCTGCATGATGCAAATAAGGTGCACCGACATATTCACGCTTGCTGCCGTCGCGCATAGGAATGGAAATCGCACGGGTTTCCGAACCTTCAAACTGCTCGGGCGAAATGGTGTTGATGTACGCGATCGTTTTGGCAATACGTGCCTTGAAATCCGCCAATGTGACTTCGCTATCTTCATAATTCGGCACATCGAGACCGGCCATGCGCGAGCTGATGCTCTTCGCAAAATCGCAAGCAATCTGGATCTGGCGGCCGAGCGGAAACATGTCCGGTGCGAGTCGCGAGCCCAGCATATTGGCAACATCGCATTTCAGGCCATCGGCATGCGCCTGAGCTTTGTCGAGACAGACGTCGAGAGCTTTCAAACTGCGGGTAAAGGAGGGGATGGTGGCGTCAAAAAGTGGATGGGACATGGGTCGCTCCTAATGGGGACTGCATCATCGCACACGCATCGCAAAAATTGATTATGGCTTCCGGCAGTCATCAAACTCCGATATCACAAGATTCTTTCGGGTTTCTAGAGCTTTGGGGGCAGTAAATCGCCGCGTTTCTTGAGATAATTCACGGCTTGACCCCGTAGCTCAGCTGGATAGAGCGGTCCCCTCCTAAGGGACAGGTCGTACGTTCAAATCGTATCGGGGTCGCACCTCATTCTTTTCTTTGTTTGGAGCTTCACATGACTCACCCTGTTTTAAGCGCGCTCGGCCTGGGCGAAAACGAATCCGGCACCTATCTTGGCCACGGCGAATGGTCCAAAACGCAGGATGCGGGCGTGCTGGAACCGATCAATCCAAGCAATGGCGAATTGCTCGGCCGCGTATATGCGTCGAGTCAAGCCGATTACGACATCATCATGGAACGCGCGCAGGCGAACTTCAAAGTGTGGCGCACCACGCCTGCACCGAAGCGCGGTGAAGCCATTCGTCTCTGCGCCGATGCCCTGCGCAAACATAAAGACGCACTCGGATCGCTGGTCGCGCTCGAAATGGGCAAGATCAAACCGGAAGGTGATGGCGAAGTTCAGGAAATGATCGATATCGGTGATTTCGCGGTTGGTCTGGCACGTCAGTTGTACGGTTTGACGATGCATTCGGAGCGCCCTGGTCACCGCATGTACGAGCAATATCAGCCACTTGGCATCGTCGGCATTATTTCGGCTTTCAATTTTCCGGTCGCCGTCTGGGCCTGGAATAGTTTTCTCGCTGCGATTTGCGGCGATATCTGCATCTGGAAACCCTCGCCGAAAACCCCGTTCAGCGCGATTGCTTCGATGAAGATTTGCAACGAAGCATTAAATGCTGGCGGTTTCCCGGATCTGTTCTATCTATTTAACGATGCCGGTACCGACATCGCACAACAATTCGTTGATGACCGCCGTGTGCCATTGATCAGCTTTACCGGTTCGACTGCCGTAGGTCGCATGGTTGGCGAGCGGGTTGCCAAACGCATGGGCCGCAGCTTGCTCGAACTCGGCGGCAATAACGCGATGATCGTCGATGAAACCGCCGATCTGAAATTGGCGATCCCCGCCATTGTCTTCGGTGCCGTCGGTACTGCCGGTCAACGCTGCACGAGCACACGTCGCGTTTTCATCCACGAAAATATTTTCGAAGATGTCTTGGCGAAATTGGTTACCGCCTACAAGCAAGTGGAAACCAAAATCGGCGACCCTACCCTGGCCACCACGTTGATGGGTCCATTGACCGACAAAGCCACCGTGCAACGCTTCCTAGGCGTGCTCGAGAAAGCAAAAACCCTCGGCGGCAGCGTTCGTACCGGCGGTACTGCAATCGATGGCAAAGGCAACTTCGTGACACCGGCCATTGTTACCGGCGTGAAAAATTCCGATGATGTCGTGCAAACTGAAACCTTTGCGCCGATTTTGTATGCGATGCCCTTCAAAACACTCGATGAAGCCATCGATATGCAAAACGCCGTGCCGCAAGGTCTGAGTTCGGCGATCTTCACCAACAATTTGCGCTCGGCAGAACAATTTCTATCGGCAGCCGGTTCGGATTGCGGTATCGCCAACGTCAACATCGGCACCAGCGGCGCGGAAATCGGCGGCGCGTTCGGTGGTGAAAAAGAAACCGGAGGTGGTCGCGAATCGGGTTCGGATGCATGGAAAATCTACATGCGTCGCCAAACCAACACCATCAACTACTCCGATTCCCTGCCATTGGCGCAAGGCATCAAGTTCGACATTTAATTTCAACCCAAGGAATCGGCAATGAATACTCCTGCAAAAGAAACGAGCGTCATGGCGATTGTGAGTTTGATCAGTGGAATTTTGGCTTGGACATTGGTGCCATTTTTTGGCGCCATTGTCGCTGTCATTACCGGCCATATGGCGCGCAAGGAAATTCGCAATAATCCAGAGACAAAAGAAGGTGATGGCCTAGCATTAACTGGCCTGATTCTGGGCTGGGTCAGTTTGCTGCTGACTGTCCTGATCGTTCTTTTCTTCGGCGGTTTGATTCTTGCAGCACTGGGTTTCGGCATAGCTGCATCCAACGGCGGTTAATGAGTGTACGGATTAGCCCGCCCTTTCCTCTTTTGTCTTGACGCTGAAAAGGCCCACGGTGTGGGCCTTAAAGCTATTGAAACCGCCTATCGTCTTGGTTTGAACCCGCTACTCGCGGCAAAAACACCCGAGCTTAAAACAAAAGCCTTTGGCATTGAATTCCCTAATCCCGTTGGCCTTGCGGCCGGTCTGGATAAAAATGGCGAACATATCGATGCCTTGTTGAGCTTGGGTTTTGGGTTTGTCGAAATTGGCACCACGACACCGCGTCCGCAGGAAGGCAATGAAAAGCCACGCATGTTTCGTCTGCCTGACAAAGAGGCTGTCATCAATCGTCTGGGCTTCAACAATGCCGGCGTCGATGCTTTGATCAAAAATGTCGAAAAAGCTGCACGCAAGGGCATTCTTGGAATCAACATCGGAAAAAACAAGGACACGCCTAACGAGAAAGCGATTGATGATTATATTTATTGCCTGGAACGTGTTTATGCGCTCAGCGATTATGTGACTGTCAATATTTCTTCGCCCAACACGGCTGGGTTGCGTGATTTGCAAACCGAAGAATATTTCCGTCGCTTCATCGGCGAGCTGCGTGAAGTACAGGAAGAATTGGCGGGTGTGAATGGCTTCAAGACGCCAATGCTGATCAAGCTAGCGCCCGACCTCACAGAAGCCGCACTTGATGGTATGGCCGAGGTATTAAATGCTGCACAAGTCGATGGCGTCATCGCCACAAACACCACGATTGATCGCATCAATATAAAAGGCAATCGT
>JAYUWO010000173.1:0-11326 GCA_043753545.1 Arenimonas sp. | reverse complement strand
GACATAGTGTAGGCACTGTCACTGGAGCCGCGCTGATTGCACTCGCGAATGATCAAATGCCCGTCAACGAGCAATTGCAGGAGTTGCGCGGTGCCCTGCGTGGGCTGATCAAAGAACAGCTGGGAAATGTCGAGTTGAAATCCTGGGGCTTGCTTAGCGAGCTGGCAAGAGTCGGAAAAGCCACTTAATTGGTTGCAAGGCAATAGTCGGCTTCGATCAACATCGACGTCAGCATTCCATCATCGTCGGGATGTTCAGAAAGTTGTTTGACGGATTGACTCAATCGCGCAGCGCCAACAAAACCGCAGCTGGCCAGTAATTTGTGGCATTCGCCTTTTAGCGCGGAGTAATCACCATTTTCATAGGCGAGTTTGATGGTTTTAATTTGCTGCGGCAATTCGGCCAGGAACATCTTCCTCAGCGCCACAAGCGTCTCAGTATTGTTGCCGACGGCACGCAGGGCGGAAGATTCATCCCAAAGCTCGTGCGTGAAGTCGTTTCTGCTTGAGCCATGGTTGAAACCACAAAGACGGGAAACATTGCTTTGCAGCGCAGTCATCGTAATCGGTTTCCCCCAAACTTCCTGATATCCTGTTTCTATGAGGTTAGAACGTGCCACGGGACTTGCGTCGGCGGTAATGGCAACGATGGCGACATGGGCCTGGCATTGTTTCAGCGATTGAAAAATCTTCTGCGGGCCTCCGTCTGGCAGGTGCACGTCGCATAAAAACAAGTCGTGCCGGTGTTCTCTTGCCAGTAAGGAGGCGTTGGCCAAAGTATCTGCGACATCGACACTGACTGGCAGCGTTTTCAGGGCCTCATGCAGAAACTCCCGGCTGACGGAATTGTCTTCTACCAACAATATTCGTTTATTCATTAACCATTTTCTTAAAAACCTCTATGCTAGGCAGCATGCAATTTTTCAGACACATCATCAAGACTCTCCTGCTTTTTTTATTGCTTGGGTCGGGCGTTGCAAACGCCGAAATGATGAAAATGAAAATTGCCAAACTCAAGGCTGGAATTGGCACCTTGCAGAATGTGCAGGTCGATTTGAACTGGCCCAAAGGGGCACAACAGGGCGACCTGAGAATTCGCGCGGCCAGTCTTGATTTTCCGCTGATGTCCTACCGGGAAAAAAACATCGATTGGCAATGTCCGCTCATTCGCAGCAAAAATGCCGGGTGGCTTTGCAAAGGCAAAGTTCGTCAAAACGGTAGCAAGGGGCATCCTTTGGTGCTCGATTATTCACCTGCAGGTACTACGGTAGTACTAAACATCAATGAGAAAAAGATTTCCTACGAAAATTCGACGGCCTCGCCGGATCTATCCAGAATCGAGCTCCAGAAAATTCCGGTATCGTGGCTGAAAGCCTACCTGGCCGGTTTGTGGAAAGACGGCAAGTGGACTAGCGGCAATATTGGCGGACGCATTGACGTCATCACACCGAAAAAGGCGCCATTCGAGGTCATCACCGATCTGCAATTGAATGATGTTGGTTTGGAAACACCTGACGGCTGGTTAGCTGCTGCGGCGATGAAAGGTCGCTTACGTCTGGATTATCGGGAAGTTGGAAATAAGACCACGATAAATACCCGTTACACCGCCAATGGCGGCGAATTTCTGGCGCAGGGTTTATATGTCTTGTTTCCGAAAAGCCCTGTGGACATCGAAGTGCGAATGCAAAAGACAGGCGCATCAAATTGGCAGGTTCCCTTGATTAGCTGGCAGGATGCCAAAGTCTTGCGTTTGAAGGGTAGTGCGAGTCTGGACGGCAAGGCTGCGATGTCGGATTTAAAACTGGACGTGCAATTTCCTGACTTGAGTATTGCGCGGGATCGTTATTTGTCCGGCTTCCTGGCGCCGGCCGGTTTTCCTGATTTGATATTGAGCGGTGGAACGCAGGCAAAGATAAAGATCGTTAATCAGCAACTCCAGCAACTTGACGTAAAGCTCGATGGAATCAACGTCATCGACAACAAGGCGCGATTTACCTTCGCCGGATTAAATGGCGATGTGCGATGGACGCAACTTGCCGATAGCGTTCCAAGTAGCTTTACCTGGAATAATGGTGCGATGTACGGCATCGGTCTTGATTCGGCGAAGTTTGTTTTCAATAGCGCCAATGGCAATTTGAATCTCAGTCAGGCTGTGCCGGTCAAGGCGTTGGAAGGGATCATTCGCGTCGACCATTTTCGCTGGCAGCCGCCCAGGGGTGAATTAGGAACTCGTTTCGAACTTGGGATGAGCATGGAAAAGCTGGACATGGCCAGCTTGTCGCAACGTCTGGGCTGGCCGGCATTTACCGGAAGCATCAGTGGCAAGATTCCAAACGCGCGTTATAAAGACAATGTGCTCGACCTTGACGGCGGCTTGCGTATGTCGGTGTTCGCAGGAGAAGTGGCTTTGTCGAATCTGGTCATGGAACGGCCCTTTGGCGTTGCCCCGACACTATCGGCCGATGTGACTCTGGATAATATCGATATGGAGCCCATGACCAAGGCATTCGATTTCGGATCGATTACCGGTAGTCTGGATGGCTACATCAAGAATCTCCGTTTGGTGGACTGGTCGCCAGTGGCATTTGATGCGAAGTTCTATACCGATAAAAACTGGAAGGGCAAGCAACGCATCAGCCAAAAAGCCGTTCGCGATATTTCCGAAGTAGGTGGTAGCGGATTGATGGCGGGACTGCAAAATCAGGTGCTCAAGATTTTTGACGACTTCGGTTATGAAAAAATCGGAATAAGTTGCAAACTGAAAGACAATATTTGCGCCATGGATGGCATAGGTTCAGCCGGAGACGGCTATATCATCGTGGCAGGAGGCGGTTTGCCGCGAATCCAGGTGGTAGGCTTCCGTCGACGGGTAGATTGGCCAACGTTAGTGTCGCGTCTGAAGGCGGCCACCGAGGGCCAGGCGCCGGTAATTCAATGAGTTTCTATTAATTGGGAGAGTGGTATGCAAAGCGTCAAACGATCGAAGTGGAAACCCATGTTGTTTGTGATGGCGATGTTGGCCTTGAGCGCCTGCGTCACGATTAATGTCTATTTCCCGGCAGCAGAAGCCCAGGAAGCGGCAGCCGAGTTTGTCGACAAGGTGATCAATGCCGACAAGGCGGCCACGGAAGATAAAGCTGCCGACCCCAAGCCGATGCCACAAGCTTCGCGCCAGCCATCGTTCAATCTGATGTCGTTTTTCATCAGCGATGCTGCCGCGCAGGAAGTCGATATCACTATCCGTACACCGGCGATTCAGGCAATCCAGAACCGCATGTCGGAGCGTTTTAACAGCGCCTTGCGCCAGCATTTTGACGGCGGTGCGTTGGGCTTCAGCAACGACGGTTTGATCGTCGTACACAACGCCACCAAGGTGCCCCTGAAAGACAGGGTTACTCTAAACCAGCACGTGGCCGAAGATAATCGTGACCGTAAAGCGGTATACCGCGAAATTGCAGTCGCTAACGGTCATCCGGAGTGGGAAGGCCAGATCCGCGATACTTTTGCCAAGCAATGGATCCGCGATGCCAAAGCAGGCTGGTGGTACCAAACTTCGGCGGGTGACTGGAAGCAGAAATAGGCTGCCAAGCCTTTCCTGATTGGTGAAGACACCAGTCAGGCGGCAAAATAATTCACACAGATGGGCGTGGATTTGAGAAAATTCACGCCCTTTCGTTTTAATGAAGAATGCCGTGGGCCGTAGCAGAACAAAGATAAATCGGGAATTTGAACTCGACATTCATGGCCTGGCCCATGACGGGCGTGGCGTGGGTCGTCTGGACGGTAAAGCGGTATTCGTTTCGGGCGCCTTGATGGGCGAAACCGTACGCGCCAAACAGACCGGGCGTAATCGCCATTTCGATGAAGCGGTGACGCTGGAAGTCTTGAAAGCGTCCGAAGATCGCGTAACGCCAAAATGTCAGCATTTCGGAGTTTGCGCCGGTTGTGTTTTGCAGCATTTGGCCGAAGACAAACAAATCGAAGCCAAACAACAAGTCCTGATCGAAAATCTTGCCCGCATCGGTCATGTTGAAGCCGAAACCATTCTGCCCCCGATGATCGGAGAGTCCTGGGGCTATCGCCGCAAAGGGCGTCTATCGGTTCGCCACGTGGAGAAGAAAGGCAAAACCCTGGTCGGTTTTCGCGAACTCGATTCACGTTTTGTCGCCGACTTAAGTATGTGCCATACCGTGATTCCTGCGCTCGGAACTCGCTTGCCGGAATTATCTGCACTGGTGGATTCGCTCGATGCCAAACGCACGATTGCCCAGATTGAATTTATTGCCGGTGATGGTCCGGTCGCGCTTATTTTCAGAAACCTTGAAGCTTTGAATGAGACAGATACTGAAAAACTGAAACAGTTTGCGATCGATTCCGGTTTTGCAGTGTACTTGCAGCCAGGTGGCGTGAATTCGGTGGTTGCCTTGTGGCCGTTGGAAACGAATCTTGAATTTGCCATTCCGAAATACGATATTCGCCTGGCATTCAAACCTCTGGATTTTATTCAGGTCAATGCAGAGCTGAATCAGAAAATGATCGATCAGGCCATTGCGATGCTCGATCCGAAAGAAGGCGAGCGCGTGCTGGATCTTTTCTGCGGGCTTGGCAATTTCACCTTGCCGCTTGCACGCACCGCGGCCTCAGTCGTTGGTGTGGAAGGTGAAGCGGGGCTGGTGGCACGTGCACGCGATAACGCCGTGTTGAACGGGCTGACCAACGTCGAGTTCTATGCCGCCGATCTGGCAAAAGATTTAAGTGGCGAAACATGGATGCAACAAGGCTTCGATAAATTACTGCTCGATCCACCGCGTCCAGGTGCTGCCGAAGTATTGGCGCAAATGCCGCTGAAAAATATTCGTCGCATTGTCTATGTAAGTTGCCATCCGGCATCGCTGGCACGTGATGCCGGATTCCTGGTGAAAGAACGCGGCTACAAGCTGGTATCCGCCGGCGTGATGGATATGTTCCCGAATACCGCGCATGTCGAATCCATCGCATTGTTCGAGAAATAAGATGGGCATCGAAATCGAAAAAAAATTCCTGGTCGTCAATGACTCGTGGAAATCGCAAGTTTATAAAACCACGCGCATGGCGCAGGGCTATTTGAACGACATGAATGCGATGCGTGAAGGCACCCAGAAAGCTTCCGTGCGCGTACGCATCGCCGGAGATCAGGCATTCCTGAACATGAAATCGCGCGAGCTCGGTCATACACGTCAGGAGTTCGATTATGAAATTCCGGTGGCAGATGCCGAAGCCCTGCTGAAATTATGCGTCGGTGGCTTGATCGATAAGCATCGCAATTACATAAAGCATGACGGATTTGTATGGGAGGTCGATGAGTTTCTTGGTGATAACCAGGGCCTAATCGTGGCGGAGATTGAACTGCCTGATGCCGATGCGGTCTTTGATAGGCCAACATGGTGCGGCGCAGAAGTCACCGATAGAATTCGTTACTACAATTTGGCATTGGCCGAACGACCGTTTGCCCAGTGGACGACAGAGGAAAAGACAGAATGCTAGTCATTGGTGTTTCCGGAAAAGAGTTGACGCAGGACGAGCGCGAATGGCTGCAACATCCACAATGTGCCGGCGTGATTTTATTTACTCGTAATTTTGCCTCGCGTGACCAAGTCATCGAGCTGACGCAATCCATTCGTAACGCCGCCGCACAGCCGCAATTGTTGTGTGTCGATCAGGAAGGTGGTCCGGTACAACGTTTTCGCGAAGGTTTTTTTCGACTGCCTCCGTTGGTGCGCTTTGGCCAACACTACGCTCAGGATGCGCAAGCCGCTTTGGCGTTGGCAAAAGAACATGCCTGGCTGATGGCGAGCGAAATTCGCGCACTTGGTTTGGATCTAAGTTTTGCGCCGGTCGTGGATTTGGGTCGTGGTAATCGTGCTATCGGCGATCGTGCTTTTCACGAATCGCCATCGGTGGTTGCCGCATTTACGCAAGCCTATATTCAGGGTATGCACGAAGCCGGCATGGCAGCGACCATTAAACATTTTCCCGGTCACGGATCGGTGCTTGAAGATACCCATTTCGATGTGGCGGTCGATGATCGTTCTCTTGATGTACTGCGTACCGAAGATTTATTGCCATTCGAAGCGGGCATCAAGGCAGGGGCAGAAGCCGTGATGATGGCGCATGTCACCTATCCGCAAGTCGCACCGGAACCTGCCGGTTATTCGCCTCGCTGGTTGAATGACATCCTGCGTCAGGAAATGGGTTTCAAAGGAGTCATCTTTTCCGATGATATCGGTATGGCCGCTGCAACTGGTGTCGGTGGTGTCGGTAGCCGTATCGATGCGCATCTGGATGCCGGTTGCGATGTCGTTTTGGTCTGCGCACCAACCCTTGTTGCCGAAAGTCTGAAGGCCTGCGAACACCGTGCCAAACCCGATATTTCGCTTTTGCAGCCCATGATGGGCCGCGATGAACCCACATTGGCTCGATTGCAGACGCAATCGCGCTACCATGATGCACGCGCCAGCTTGTCTGGCCCTGACTATGCGGTGAGCTAAGATGACAACCCCCAACTTGGCGACAGCCTTGGAAGCATCCGACGAATTGTTTGATCGCGAAACCCTGCAGGATGCGATCAAAGAAATGGCCGTCTTGATCAATCATGATTACGAAGAACGCGATCGTCCGGTATTTTTGTCGGTGATGCATGGCGGCATGATTTTCGCGTCGCTGTTGTCGCTTGAACTCGATTTCGATGTCGAAGTCGACTACTTGCACGCCACTCGATATCGCGGTGCAATGACCGGTTCGGGCCTTGCCTGGCTGCATCGGCCAGCAACACCACTGGAAGGGCGACATGTCCTGATCGCAGACGATATTCTCGATGAAGGCCACACGCTGAAAGCGGTAAAACAATGGTGCGAAGACCAAGGCGCTATCGAAGTTCGCATCGCGGTGCTTGCAGTGAAGGTACATGATCGTCGCGTCGAAGACATCGATGCCGACTATGTCGGCGTTGAAGTGCCTGATCGCTATGTCTACGGTTTCGGTATGGATTATCACGAACAAGGCCGCAACCTGCCTGGCCTTTACGCTTTGGGAAATTAAATGTCCGATATTGAACTTGCCATTATCGGTGGCACCGGCTTGTATCAAATCGCGGCGCTGGAAAATGTTGAAACACGCGAATGCGATACCGTTTATGGAAAACCCTCGGCTCCGGTCCGCATCGGCTATTTGGGCGGCAAGAAAGTGGCTTTCATGGCACGCCACGGCGAAGGCCATTCTGTGCCGCCGCACAAAGTCAATTACCGCGCGAATTTGCGATGCCTGAAAGATTTGGGTGTCACCAAAGTATTGGCTATCAATGCGGTCGGCGGCATCAACGATGCATTTGGCCCGCGTGCTGTTGCTGTGCCGGATCAGATTATCGACTATACCTACGGCCGTTTTCATACCTTGTCAGAAGAGCCGGGCAGTGAAGTGTTGCATGTCGATTTCACTGAACCGTATTGCGCGAAACTACGTGCCAATATTTTGAGTGCTGCCAAAAAAATTGCGATGCCGATTGTGGATTTCGGTTGTTATGGCGCTACTCAGGGACCACGTCTGGAAACGCGTGCCGAAATTGCACGCATGCGTCGCGACGGATGCGATCTGGTTGGTATGACCGGTATGCCGGAGGCCGGGCTAGCCCGTGAACTCGGCATGGATTACGCCTGTCTGGCCATCATCGCGAATTGGGCTGCTGGCTGTGGCGACGGCACGGAAATTACGTTGGAAGAAGTATTGGTAAATGTAAATGCTGCGACGGTGTCGTTGCCTGCATTGTTGAAAGAGATATTGGCGTAGGGGCAGGCTGCCCAACTCGCCAACGTGAACATCTAAGGGTATGGGGATATTCCTGGTTCGTAGTAGCGTCCTTTAGGCGCGATAAATCCCGCCCGATTTATTGCGCCTAAAGGACGCTCCTACGGGGGATCATGGCGCACGTTCAATGACTGGGATTTTGTATTTTGCTGCCATCCGAGCAACTTAATAATTCATCGAATTGCGCACGATCACCACGCGACACATTCAAATCCACAAAGCCCTTGATGCCGTCGAGCTTCCCGCGATTGGCATATTGCCAGAACTGCCATTCACGATAAGTACGCGTGCTGGGTTGTCGATATAGGTCGCGAATCCAGAGTGGATTGGTTGCGAAACTGCTTTGCAAATAGGTTTCGTAGAAATCCGAATCACTATAAAGGACAACGCGACAGCCCCAGGCTTGCTGTACGAGATCCAGAAATATTTCCAATTCCTTGTGCAGGGCTTCAGGAGTAGGGCGTGCCTTGCAGTTGCCGGCAAATTCGAGATCGACGGCCGGCGGTAGTGTGTTGGCGCTTGGTAATCCAATTCGCGCCAGGAAATTGTTAGCCTGCTCATAGCCTGTTTTACAGAGCGTGAAGTAATGATATGCCCCGGGTACGATGCCGGCGTCTCTGGCGGCAACCCAGTTTTGCTTGAAATCTTCATCGAGGAAATCTTCGCCTTCGGTTGCCTTGATATAGGCAAAATGCACGTCCTGAGTGGCCAGTTTTTTCCAGTCGATTTTTCCCTGATGGTGTGACACATCAATGCCGCGAACCGGAAACTCCTTTTCGTCGGGATAATTCAGGCGGATCACGCCGGATTTGAGTAATTCATACACCAGCGTTCCGACAAATAAGATATTCAGCAGCAGCACGGCGCCGATGATGATTTTCATTCGTCTGGTCATAAGGATTCTTGCCTAGTGATCGAATTGAAGTCTCGCCAGTTCGGCATATAAACCGCCCTGGGCAATCAATTCGTTATGCGTGCCTTGGGCAATGATCCGCCCCTTGTCCATCACGACGATGCGATCGGCTTTCAGCACGGTGGCAAGACGGTGTGCAATCACCAGCGTGGTTCGGCCCTGCATGAGGCGTTCAAGTGCCTGTTGAACGGCACGTTCGCTTTGGGCGTCCAGTGCCGAGGTTGCTTCATCGAGCAGCAAGACCGGGGCGTCTTTCAGCAACGCACGCGCGATGGCAAGACGTTGTTGCTGGCCGCCTGATAGACGCGCACCGCGTTCACCGAGTTCACTGTCGTAACCCATGGGAAGATCGATAATAAAGTCGTGTGCTTCCGCGCTGCGAGCAGCTGTTTCGATTTGAGCATCGCTGGCTTCCAGCTTGCCGTAACGGATATTTTCACGTGCCGTCGTTCCGAAGATAACCGGATCTTGCGGTACCAAGGCAATTTGTTCACGTAAAAAAGAGGGTTCGAGTTGTTTTAGATCAATGCCATCGAATTTCACGCTACCGCTTTCGGGATCATGAAAGCGAAGCAGTAGTTGAAACACGGTTGTTTTGCCTGCGCCCGAGGGCCCCACCAGTGCCACAGTCTCACCCGGGGCAATGCTCAGGCTGAAGTTTTCCAGTGCTGCGGTATCGGGTCGGCTCGGATAACGGAAACTGACATTGTCGAGTTGCAAGGCACCTTTCGAAGGCATAACCAGCGTTGCAGGATGCTTGGGGCCTTGAAGTTTGCTTCGTTCGTTGAGTAGGTCATTGATGCGTGTCATGCCACCACTGGCGCGTTGAACTTCGTTCCAGACTTCGGTGAGCCCGGCAATCGAGCCAGCACCCATCATCGCGTAAAAAACAAATTGTGCGAGTGTGCCCGCCGTCATCGTGCCATCGATAAGATTTCTTGCGCCAAGCCAAAGCACGGCGGTGATAGCGCCGAAAACAATAATGATGATCACGGCGGTCAATGCGGCCTGCATCCCGATGCGTTTGCGGGCGGCCTGGATGCTGCGTTTCACGGCATCACTAAAGCGCGAGCTTTCGAAATCCTCACGTGCATAGCTTTGAACGGTGTGCATCGCGTTAAAGGTTTCGCCGGCGCGTGCATTGGCATCGGCAACCCGATCCTGGCTGTCTTTGGCGGCCCCGCGTACTTTTCGACCCGATAAAGCCATGGGCAAAACCACCAGGGGAATGCCGAGTAGCGCATACATCGCTAATCGCGGGCTGGTGACGGCGAGCATGATCGCGCTGCCAATCACCGTGATGGAGCTCCGCAAAGCGATCGACATGCTGGAGCCGACCATGCTACGCAGCAACTCGGTATCGGCCGACAGACGTGACAATAATTCACCGCTACGTGTGCGTTCGAAAAAGCTCTGGTCAAGGCCGAGTAAGTGGCTATATAGTTTTTGTCGTAAATCAGCGATGACACGCTCACCGAGCAGGGACACGAAATAGAAACGTGCAGCGGTTGCAATCGCCAAAACCACGGCAACCAGCAGCATCAACATAAACCATTTGTCGATATTGCCGCCTTTGGCAAAACCATGGTCGATCAGGTATTTGAAAGCCACCGGAAAGAAAAGCGTAGCGCTGGACGACAAAGCCAATGCCACCAGCCAGGAAATCACCAATGTGCGATGTGGCTTCAGGAAGGGTAGCAATCCGCGTAGCGAATTTACTTTTTGAATGGGGCTTGAGGCTTTCGGATCAGGTGTGCTCATGGCGTATATTGTCGCACGGGACCCATATGGCAGTGCCCCGGCTCAGGTCATTTATTTTGCTGGTGAGAGCTTCAAGAGATTGGGCCGGAATCCGGAAATGCAATTGCCAGCCTTGTTGATTGAAATCCTCGCCAAGCTTTTCTGCCTGATATTGATGCAGGGCCATGTGAACGCTACCGGTCAGCGAAAAATCACATTGCAGTTTTGCTTCAAGCCAAACCAGCAGGGGCTTGCGTTCGGCCAGCCGTAAACATTCAGCAGCTGAGCCGCCATAAGCGCGTACCAAACCGCCGGTGCCCAGATTGATGCCGCCATACCAGCGGGTCACGATCATCATCACTGCATCAAGTTGTTGTCCATCAATCGCGGAAAGAATGGGACGGCCTGCGGTGCCGGAGGGTTCGCAGTCATCGGAAAAACGATAATTCGACCCTAGTCTGTAAGCCCAGCAATGATGAGTGGCGGGCTGCTGTTTTGCGACATCGAGCAGAGCCATCGCATCATCGATATTGTTGATGGGAAACCCGGTGGCCAGAAAGCGGGATTGTTTAGCTTCGAGCCAGTGTTCGACTCTGGCTGCCAGCGTGAAGCCACTCATTTCAGCAAAAATTTGAGTTCATCTGGCACTCGCAGAGTCGGGTGTGTTTCACGGTAGCGTTTCAGGCTGGCCTTGGCACCGTCAATATCATTGAGTTCTGCGCGGTCTTTAATGGCGTCCAGCCACTCGGCAGGCGCAAGTTTGGCGTCTTCATCAACACTTGCCCGGATTTTTTCGGCATAGGCGGATCGCGATAAAGTCTTGCTGGATTGTTTT
>JAYUWO010000172.1:0-11357 GCA_043753545.1 Arenimonas sp. | reverse complement strand
ACTGGTGAATGTGCTCACCCGGGAAAGCCAGGTTGACGAGCTGAAAATCCTGACGGAGGCCGCATGAGTTCCAGCGCCGAATTTACCGCCTTGAATCTCTGCGTACTGACGGTATCGGACACCCGCAGTTTTGAAAACGACAGTTCCGGTGACTTTCTTTGCGATGCGCTGAAAGACGAGGGCCATCATTTATTTGATCGCGCGTTGTTGCCGGATAATAAATATCTTTTGCGGGCAAAGCTTTCGCAATGGATCGCCGAAGAGAAAATCGACGGTGTCCTGGTCAATGGCGGCACCGGATTCACCGGCCGCGATTCCACCCCGGAAGCGATAGCACCTTTACTCGACAAAGAAATGCCGGGCTTCGGCGAAATGTTTCGGGTACTGAGTTTCGATGAAATCGGCACCTCCACTTTGCAATCGCGGGCGTTTGCTGGATTGGCTAATAACACTTTCGTCTTCTGCCTACCCGGCTCTACTTCGGCGTGTAAAACCGCATGGGAAAAATTGATTCGTGCGCAACTGGATTCACGTACCAAGCCCTGCAATCTGGCAAATTTAAGGCCACGATTGCGGGAATGATTCTCGTAGGAGCGACCTTTAGTCGCTAGAGATCTGGCGGGATTTATCGCGCCTAAAGGACGCTCCTACGCACACTCACAAGGAAACACCATGAAAGCCAAAGATTACGAGAAAGCACTGGAACCCTTGCAGATCGAATTGAATCAGGTGGCGCGCTGGTTGCAGCACACCGGCAACCGTGTACTGGTGATTGTTGAAGGTCGCGACACGGCAGGCAAAGGTGGTGTCATCAATGCCATAACCTCCTGCTTACCGCCAAGGCATTGCCGCAGCGTGGCACTGTCGAAACCCAGCGATGTCGAGAAAACCCAATGGTACTTTCAGCGTTACATCGCACACTTGCCTTCCGCCGGGGAAATGGTTTTATTCGACCGCTCCTGGTACAACCGTGCCGGAGTCGAAAAAGTGATGGGCTTTTGCACGCCGGAACAAGTCACGCAATTTCTGAAACAGGTTCCCATTTTCGAAAAAATGCTGGTGGACGAGGGCATCCTGTTATTTAAATATTGGCTATCGGTTGATCAGGAAGAACAGGAAGAGCGTTTTGCCGAACGCGTACAAGACCCGACCAAGCGGTGGAAGCTTTCACCGATCGACGTCAAAGCCAGGGAAAAATATGCTGAATACGGCAAGGCCCGCGACGACATGTTCAACGCGACTCACACCAAGTTCGCGCCATGGACCGTGGTCGACTTTAACAGCCAGAAGCAAGGCCGTATCACGATGATCGGGGACTTACTCAAGCGCATTCCCGATCACAAACTTCCTGATGTAGCTGTCGAATTTCCGCCATTGAAGGGAAAACCCGGAAAAGAGAAGTTCGCCACGGCGGTAAAACCCATCAAGTGACTGAAAAAACCGTAGGATAAATCAGGCTATTTTAAACCCTGGTTCGGATGCTTGCAGTTCGATATCGACAACATCTACGCGGCTGACTTTCGCCAAAGCAGGGCCGACACCCAACCATTGTTCAAGCCTGTCTAGAGCGACCGCATCGCCTTGCGCCTGAACCTGCACCGAGCCGTCGGCAAGGTTGCTGGCATAACCACTCAGGTGGAGCGCTAATGCCTGTTCACGGGCGCAGGCGCGAAACCAGACACCCTGCACTTTTCCATAAACCGTAAACTGACGGCGAATCATTTTGTCGTGCTGGCACTGCCCGGAGTGGCGATGACTTTGTCCAGATCGGCCAATGTCACCGGGCCCAGAAACTTGCTGGCTACTTTGCCATCGGGCGCGATGACGTAAGTCAGCGGAAGTCCGACCGGTGTATCGAAATCGGCGGGCGGATTGTAAACATCAAGAATTGCCATCGGATAATTAATCGGAATGACTTTCAGAAAAGCATCCATATCGGCACGTTCGATTTCTTCATAGGCTAGCCCGATAAATTCGACGTCTTCCCGTTGCGCATCGAGCTTGTTGAAATCGGGAATTTCCTTTTTGCAGGGCTCGCACCAGGTCGCCCAGAAGTTCACCACCACCCATTTACCGCGATGGTCGGCCAGTTTGTAGGGCTTGCCATCGTAGGTGGTGACTTCGAGTGTCGGTGTCTCCGGCTTTTTGGCAGGCGCAGGTGGTGTAGCAGATTCGGCAACTGCTTTTATTTCCGGGGCCGCGGGCGCCTCGATGGCGGTTTCTTTATCACTGCATGCGCTTAACAAAATCAGCATAGCAAGGCTTAACACGAATCTATTTATCACTGTGATCTTCCTTTTTAACTTTCATAAAACTACCGATACTGCGAGCAAGCGGTTCGCTGAGCGGCTCTTTTAGATGGGCCAGGGCATCCATTGCCGCTTTGCCAAAGACATCATCGCTACCGGGCAAGCTGACGTCCTTGGTAGGAATCCGCAGATTCAAGCGTTCGTAAAGCTCTTTGAGCGACACGGCGTCAAGGTCACGCGTTAGTATCCAAGCGCCGTTCTCTCCTCGTATCACGATATGGAGACTGGATAAGCCACATAACAATTGCTGCAACAAATCATCAGTCATCATCGGTTCGATTTTCTGCATCTGAAGCAAATGCAAACCATGGCCTGTGCCACGGCATGCATTTAATCGTCCGAGCAGGCGCAAGTAGGCATAAAACTCCTGACCAACAGGCAGCCGATGTATTTTTGGTTGATAGCGGAAGGCCGACATGCTGGCAGCGACCGACGCGCCAAATAAAATAACGACCCAGCTAAAATACAGCCACAGCATAAAAATCGGTATCAAGGCGACGGCACCATATACCTGTTCAAACGATGTATTGCGCACATAACTGGTGAAGGCAAATTTAAGCAGTTCAAATAACAGTGCGGCAAGCAACCCGGCAGCCACTGCGAACCGAAGCGGTACCCGCCTATGCGGAATCAACCAATAAGCACAGGTCATCGCAAAAAATTCGATTAAAAACGGCGACCAACGTAGTAATACATTGCTGACCCCCTCTGTTCTCATGCCTGACAACTCGGCATAGGCCAACAGACTTGCCGATGCCGAGATGGCTGCTACGGTGAGAATCGAGCCCAGCGTCAATAATGTCCAATACAGCAAAAAACGGGTGAACTTGGGCCGAATGGTTGGCACGCGCCAAATGCGATTGAATGACTGCTCGATACTCCACATCGTGACCAAGACGGATATCAACAATGCCGTGATGCCGGCCACCGTCAGCGTCTTGGTCGATTCGGAAAAACCCATCAGATACTCTTCCACCTGACGCGCTGAACTGGGCACGAAATTGGTGAAGACAAAGTTGACCAGAGTGGCTGTCCATTCGTCGAAAACCGGAAATGCCGACATCACGGCCAGAAACACGGCACTAAGCGGTACGATGGCAAACATGGTGGTGTAAGCCAATGCGCCGGCCGATGCGAACAGCTCGTCATCAATAAAGCGTTTAGTGATGAAGCGCGAAAAACTTTGTAAGCGATACCAATCGGTTCGGCCTAGCCATCGCTTCACGGTGCTTATAAATGTCATGGTGCAAGATTAACAGACTGCCGCCAAACCGGCCCATAGGTTAGGCTAGTCGGACGTTCAGGAGAGTGTGATGCCGGAAATATTAATTTTGTATTATTCACGAGGTGGCTCCGTAGCTGCACTCGCCAGGCAAATTGCCCGCGGTGTTGAAGAAGCAGGCCTGCAGGCACGTTTACGTACCGTTCCCGCTGTTGCACCCACCACCCAAACGGCGACGGCTGCCGTGCCTGAAGATGGCGCACCCTATGTCGAGAAAAAGGATCTGGATGAATGTTCAGGTTTGATTCTGGGCAGCCCGACAAGATTCGGCAACATGGCGGCACCGGTAAAATATTTTATCGATACGCTGGGTGCCGAATGGGCCAGCGGCACCCTGGTTGGAAAACCCGCGGCAGTATTTACATCGACGGCTTCGATGCATGGCGGCCAGGAATCCACACTATTATCGATGATGACTCCACTTTTGCATCACGGCATGTTGCTGGTCGGTATTCCCTTTACCGAAGCCGCACTTTCGACAACGCAAACTGGCGGCACGCCTTATGGTGCCAGCCATGTTGCCGGCGGCCAGGACGATCCGAAACTCAGCGCCGACGAGATGCAATTGGCGCGTGCGCTAGGTAAACGCGTGGCGGAAACCGCAAGGAAGCTTTCCGCATGAGCCTTTCAAAACGCTGGGCCGCGCTTGGCATTGTTGCCTTGATGATGTACCAAGTCTTATGGCATTGCGTGCTGGCACCGCCAGATAAAGCACCGGCATGGATAATTACGTTGCTCTTTGCGCTGCCACTGATTCCGGTTTGCATCCTGATCTTGCTAAAGCATCGCACTTTCGCTTTCTGGGGCGGCGCGATGGCCTTGTTTTATTTTTCGCACGGCGTGATGGAAGCATGGGCCGTTCGGGAGCTGTGGCCGCTTGGAATGGGCGAAGCCCTGATTAGCGTATGGGTTATCATTGCGTCCAGCGTGGATGGCATGAAAGCACGTTTCGCAAAAAAACCGGCGGAAAAAATCGGCTGACAATTCAGGAATCGGTAATGGAAGAATTATTAATCGTCACCACCGGGGGCACCATCGACAAGATTTATTTCGATGACAAATCCGACTATCAGGTGGGCGACCCGCAAATTGGCGGTATCTTGCGTGAACTCGGCGTTGCGTTCCGCTTCACCGTGATTCCGATCATTCGCAAGGATTCGCTGCATATCAATCAGGAAGACCGCGAACTGCTGCGGGCGACTATCGCCGCACAATCGTCAAAACATGTTTTGATCACTCACGGCACCGACTCTATGGTGGAAACCGCCAAGGTGCTTGCATCGATTCAGGATAAAACCATCTTGCTGACTGGTGCGTTGAACCCTGCCCGCTTTCGCGGATCGGATGCCGAATTCAATATCGGTACTGCCGTAGGCGCTGTGCAATCATTGCCCTCCGGCGTTTACATCGCGATGAATGGGCGAATTTGGGACCCGGCGAAAGTGAAAAAGAATGTCGCTGCAAATCGTTTTGAACCGATTGCCTAGCCTGCAGTCGCTTCCGAGCTTGCTTTGGATAGTCATAAAAAACGGCGCCATCGGCGCCGTTTTTTATTGCTTGTATTTGATCGCTTAGATACGGATTTAGTAAACACCGGTCAGGTTCAGGAACCAGCCTTCGTGATCGAAATCCAGCGACGTTAATTGATCGCTGAATTGCGTGAAGTTGTAGCCAACGCCAACACGGAAATTCTGGTTGAGATGACGATCAACGCCAATCAGCCAGCCTTGACGCGTGCCGTCGTCCTGCACGGTATTGAGCCAGCGATATTCCAGCAATCCATCCCACTTGTAGGTCGTTTGGTATCGCGCCTGTACCGCCATGAAATTGGCGGTGCTATCAAACCACGGGCCGGCCGCACGGGTGAGACGCGCTTCACCGTGGCGGCGCGCCACTTTGCCGGCGAATTCCCATCGATCATTTGCCCGGTAAATACCTTCGAATGCGAGTATCTGCGAACGTTGATCGTAATCCGACAGGGTTTCCTGTCCAAAGCTCGTTAGATCGTACAAGTATGTAAAGCGACCCAAGAGATTCCAGCGGTCATTATCGGCAGGACGGTAGGAAAAACCCAGGTTGCCTTCAATGAATTTTGCATCGGCAGATGGATCGACCAGGTCTTCGGTAGTACCGAAGTTCAATCGTGCAGCGATACGCCAGTCCTCGTTTACCTTATACGAAAAACGATTGGTTCCGACCCATTGCTTGCGTTGTTCGACACCGGTATCGCGGCGATATTCCAGCTTGCTGTTCCAGCTAATGTCCTGATTGGTAAAACCGCCGCTCACGCTGTACGCGTTGCGATCGACAATGCCCAAGGCACTCTCGAGCTCGCCTTGTTGCAAGGTAAAGCCCGTGGTCCAGCCTTCTCTCGGATAAAAATCCATTCCGAAGGTATGGGCAATGCCGCTTTCGTTCGGTGTCTTCAGGAACTGGCTTTCATTGAATAAATTGACCTGACTCGAAATCCGCCAACGTTGACCGAGAGTGAAACCAGTCGGATTCTGGCGGCCGAACAGAGTGTCGCCACTCGTGGTGTCGGTGGAATACGTATACGCACCGTAGATCGAATGTTCCGGGCTCAGACGATATTCGGCATTGATGCGTGCGGCATCACCACGGTCACCGGCCGTGTATTCCGCACCCACCGAAGACAGGTTGCCGAAGGTATATTTCGCGCCGGCGGTGTAGGCATCGTTGTCAGCGTAATTGCCGTTGTCGTCGTCGAGGGTGACTTGCGCGACGCCGTAAAGCTCGAGATTGTTTTGCAGGCGCTGGCCATAACGCAAAGCAGCCAGAGTGCCGGTGGCTGATACGCCGGCAATCGTGTCGGTCACATGGCGCAGTTCGCCAGTCAGTTCCGCATCGGCATTAGGTCGATATTGCAACTGCATTTGCGCTTGCTCAACAGCATTCGTACCGCGCTTGGCATCGCTATAGCGTCCGCTCAAACGCCACTGCTCATTGAAGTTGCCGGCAAATTCAAAGCCCGTCTCTTCGGCTTTTTCGCCAGTGTCGGCACGTGACACCGAGAAACCCGGATCAATTTCGCGCCACCATGCACCTGCGGTCCATTCCTGTTCTGTCCAGCCCAGCTCTTTGAAGTTGGCTCGGGCTTCAACCGAATTGGCATCACCTTCGCGATTCACCGTGGCGACCGGATTGATTTGCGTAAACGACAAGCCGCCGTTATCCGAATAAAACACCGGCGCACTGGTGGCTTGCGAGCTGGCGTGCTCGAATTTCAGGTAGGTACCACGAGCTGCCTGCAAGATCAGATCGACACCCTGCAAATGGTAATCGTCACCCGCACGATTTTCATCGACATACGTGCCGCCAATCGCGACGTGATTGCCCAGCCATGCGCGTCCGCGCAGGCCCGTCGACATATCATCGCCGCTGAAGCCGGAAGGAATATATTCATAGTCGACCAATAAACGGTTTTCGAAACCGTCGAGTGGCTGGTCGCGAATGATGCTTGGCAAATTGTCCCGCACGATTTGCGACAGCGGACGCGTCAAAATCAAACGTCCCTGCATGGCGTCGATATCGTAATCGACACCGGCTACCAGATTGGCACGCGTTTCTACGCGACCGGTCGTCGTGTCGCGAACTTCAAGAACAACCTGCTGTGAACCGGGCAACAAATCGGTGTTGCGCAAATAATACAAACTGCCGCCGGTACCAAGGAATTCGGTATGACCGTAAGCACTTTGCGCATTGGCAGCGAAGCCGCGCAGTTCGCGTTTCGGGTCGCCTAGTTTTGTTGTTTCAGGGCTACGCCAATTCAGCGCCGCACCGTAAAGACTGCGACTGTACTGACCGAATTCGGTACCGGTGAAGCCGGTACTGAAATTGCCCCACAGCGCCTGGCTTTTGTCCCAGTCGACGCGGACATACAAACGCCCTTGTGTATCGACATCGCGATACGTCGTGGAGTCGTCGCCATACACCGGGTAGTACTGGTCCGGATCCAGGCGGCGGAATATATCGCGTGGATCGGAATCGAGAAAGCCGTTGAACAAGCGCGAAATTTCCTGCTCGTGGGTATCGGCCTGCGCCGTCACCAGATACTTCCCTTTCACTTTGCCTTTCAGGTAAAACGCCAGACGACCTTCGGTGATAAAACCATCGTACTTGTCGTCTATTCCCGCAGGCACCATCGACCCTCCGACAGAATTCTCCGACATCGTCACGTCGGCAAGTGCCACCAGAAACATATAGCGGCCACTGACCGCGACGTCCATGCTTTGTCGGGTGACTTGCGTCTTGTCGAGAATTTCGACATCGAAACGATGCGTGCCGACCGGCACCAGATACTCGGCAACGAATTTACGCTGCTGGTCAACCGGATAATCCTGTCCGTTGATTTTTATCTGTGCGCCCTGGGCAATATCTTCACCGCGCACGCGAACGCGTGAGCCGTAAATACGGATATTTTGCTGACGCAGGCCATTTGACGAAAAACTCTGGCCGAGCAATTGCCTGGCCTGTATTTGCGTTGCCGACAAACCGAGTTCGGTGTTAACTGCCGAATTCAGCAAGCCCTGCTGCTGCTTTTTAATGTCTTCGGGACGCACTAGCTGTATGCGCTGCGGCTGAGTTTCGTCGAAATTGCCTTCATCATCGTAAGCACGCGCAACGAAAATCAAATCATCGCCCTGACGCAAATTCAAACCGTTTGGCAAAACGCCATCCCATTGCACGGTGGTCACGTTTTCCAGCGGAACGTTGATCGTCGCCAAGGCTTCGGTGTAATCGACATCGGTGCCGCGATAAACCGAAATTTCAATTCGCTTCATGAACGCGACGTAATTGGTGCGCGAATAAAAGCTGATCGACTCCTGGATTTTTCCTTCTGCATACGGCGCAATCGAATTCGCCGTTATGTTCAGCTCGGGCTGCGACAACTGTGGATCTTCGGTCGCCCAGATCAGGCCGCCATTCGGCAGTTCGATTTGTGCCCGGCCAAGCTTCGGTGCAGACACCGGTTTGGTCTGCTTTATTTCAACCCGTCGATTGCGTTGCAAATCATTTTTATCGGCAAGCTTCGATTCCGCTTCACCCATGCTGTGTAACTGAACTTCGGTCGCCGGTTCATTTGCAACATCCTGCGCCAACACGCTACCGGCACCCAGGGTGCCGAGAATGCCGATCAAGGTGTAATCCAGATACTTCATACGCGTTTTCATTGACCAAGGCTTCCTGTTCATTTGCCTTCTCCCGGCACCGTCGCGGCAGCCTCTACTTCCACTTTCAGATTGGCTTTCGCTTCCGGACTCAGGCGGCTGGCAATATCTGCCAGCACTGCCTTGGCGCGACGCATTGCCAGATCCCTGTTGTACTCGTCGCTGCCACGCATATCGGCGTAACCGGTCAACATCACTATGCCGCCTTTTGCGCTTTCAATCCGTGCGGCAATCTCGTCAAGCATGCGGCTGTATTCCGGTTTGATCGTTGTGCGATCAGTATCGAAATACACCGCACCCAGTTCGATTGTCGTGGCAGCTTCCGGCATTGGCTCCGGTTCGGGATCGGGCGCAATCACTTTCGGAGGTGGCGGCAACTTCACACCGAAGTCAAAGCGCACCGGAATCGCAGGTGTTACGCGGCGCAGCAGTGGATTTTCGGTGGTAAATACGCCTCCATCCGGAATCGTGGATTTATCAACTTTCACTACCACGTTTTGACCGCGCTCCTGATTCGAAACCGTGATGCCTTCGAAGTGGTAACGACCCTTCGAATCGGTTTCGGCAATCCAGCCTTCCACGGTCGCCAGGCGAACACCCGGAACACCTTTCTCACCTTCGTCTTGCCAACCGTCGCCGTCCTTGTCGTCCCAGACTTTGCCCCAGATGCGGCTTTGCTCGAACAATGGGTCGGTACCACCGCCCATCGTCACAGCTGCCGAAGCCGAGTTACTTACTGCGACACCAAACTGGAATACCGTTGCTTCATTGATGAATTCACCCGATGGCAAGCCGGCGCTGACACGCAACAAGTAGCGAATCGTCGCGGTACCGCCGACGGCTATATCGATACCCGAGAACGTAATCGGACCGGTGCCGCTGGTTGTACCTGCATTGTCGGTATCCGCAATTACCACACTGCCGGGCACGAAGTTGAAACCTGCCGGCGGTGTATCCACCACATTCGCACCAATCACCGGAATTCCGCCAATGTTCTCGATGGTCAGCGTGTAACTGATCAACGAACCGGCCGTTACCTGTTTCGGATTGACCTCTTTGAGTAGGCGCAATTTGTCCAGCTTCGGCACGACGGTGAACGTGACCGTGGCGTCGTCACAATCCGGCGGCACGTCGGCATCGCAAATCTGATACATGAAGCTGTCGTTGCCCACGAAGCCGGGGTTCGGCGTATAGGTGAACGAACCATCCGAATTGAACACCAGGGACCCGTTGACCGGGCTAGTCAGCTGGTTGTAGACGCTCGCGCCGTTGCCTGCCGTGTCATTTCCGATCACCGTTCCACTCACGGGATCGCCTTCGGTGAACACCGTGACATCATCGTTGGCAACCGGAGTCAGATCCGCATCGTTATCGAGAATGCTGCCGGTACCCACCAGCGTCGCACCGAGCGATGCATCACCCGAAGTGACACCGGTTATCGTGATGATCACGGTTTCGGTCACTTCGTTTTGCACATCGTTTAGCGATGGCACGATAACGTTGACCGAAGTGCTGCCTGCGGGAATCGTAATGGTCAGCGTGGGTGGCGTGTAATCGGCACCCGGTGTTGCCGTACCACTCAGGCTAATCGTGATAACCGTATCGGTCAGGGAAGGTGTCGACAGACTGATGGTGTAACTCAGGCCGCTACCTTCGTTTACCGCCGTAGCGTTGCCAATGGTGACCAGACGCGCATCATTGTCGATGATCGTACCGATACCCTGTGGATCCGTTACCGTAACGCCGACCGGTGTTGCGCCCAGATTCACCAGAACGGTTTCATCCAGCTCGTCGATAGCATCGTCTGTTGTCGGCACCGTGACCGTGCCGACTGTCTGACCAGCAAGAATCGTTACGGTGACAGGTTGACCGTTTATGTCGAGAACAGGATCGGCGGTACCTGCGTAGATCAACGGAATCACGATATTGCTGGTCGAGGTGCCGCCGCTCAGCGTAACCGTGTACACCAGGCTTGTGCCTTCATTCACGGTAAGCGCATCACCGATGGCAACCGAAAGCGTTGCGACAGGCGTAACGATTTGCATCGAGTTTGTCGGACCAGGAATTTCAGTGCTTGTCGTATTGGCCGTATTGACCACTTGACCAACACTTGCCTCACCCGCCGTGACCACATGCGTGCCGTTCAGCACGCAAGCGTTTCCGGGCGCGACGGTCAGACAAGTTATCGAGCTCGCGGTTAATTGCGGGTCATTAACAACCACATTATTCAATGGCACGTTGCCGGTGTTTGTTACGGTCACGGTGTAGCTCAGAGTGTCGCCTTGCGTTACCAAGCCGTTACTGTCGGAATCAATTGACAGTGTTGCAGCACTCTTCACAATCGTTGAACTGATGACCGCAGCGATAGTCGCTACTATTTCGGTATCGGTCGACGGCGTCACATTGATCGTGCCGACATTGTTCGCATCGGCCGACGCCGTGTTCGAACGCGAACCTGCCAGCACATCACCGGCGGTAATCGTGTACGTATTATTCGTCGCCGCGCAGCTCGTGGTCGCACCGACCGCCAGGTTGGTAATCACGCAACTCAAGCTCGGCAACAACGGATCGCTCACC